>NZ_JBVHTR010000005.1:51434-111495 GCF_055565775.1 Streptomyces sp. NPDC028331
CGGGAACGGACGCCTCCCTTGTCCGGTTTTTTTTGGGGACCACATGTGAAGGGGACACCGGTCCGCTGTCGTTTTCTCCCCCTCTCGTTGGTTCCGCCACGCGCGAGGGTCAGCTCGTGAGCACCCCTTCCGGGGCCTCGCTGGAGCGGGGGTCCGCCAGCTTCGGCCGCGGGGCGTCGGCATCCCGGTGCGCCGGGTCCCTGACCTCGCCCACCAGGAGTTCGAGTACGTCCTCCAGCGCGACCAGGCCCAGTACCCGGCCGGAGGTGTCCGCCACCTGGGCCAGGTGGGTGGCCGCCCGGCGCATCACCGTCAGCGCGTCGTCCAGCGGGAGTTCCGCGGCGAGCGTCGTCATGGGCCGCCAGAGCTGCTGGGGAACCGCCCGCTCCGATTCCTCGAGGTCCAGGACGTCCTTGACGTGCAGGTAGCCCATGAAGGCGCCGTTCCCCGCGACCACGGGGAAGCGTGAGTAGCCCGTGCGTGCGGTGAGGGCGACTACCTCGCCCGGGGTCACCGTGGGCTCGACCGTCACCAGCAGGTCCGGGTCCAGGAGCACGTCCGTGACCGGGCGCGAGCCCAGCTCCAGCGCGTCCTCCAGCCGCTCGGCCTCCTCGGGGTCGAGCAGGCCGGCCTGGCCGGAGTCCTCGACGAGCTGGTTGAGCTGCTCGCTCGTGAAGGCGGCCTCGACCTCGTCCTTGGGTTCGACCCGGAACAGTTTGAGGATCACCCGGGCGCAGGCGCTCAGCGTGACCGTCACCGGACGGCACAGCCGTGCGAACGCCACCAGGCCCGGGCTCAGCCACAGCGCGGCCTTCTCCGGGGCCGCCATCGCCAGGTTCTTCGGCACCATCTCGCCGATCACCAGGTGGAAGAAGACGACCGCGGCGAGCGCGATCACATAGCCGAGCGGGTGGACCATCTCGTCCGGGATGTGCGCCGCCGCGAACACCGGTTCGAGCAGATGCGCGACGGTCGGCTCGGCCACGGCGCCCAGGGTCAGGGAGCACACGGTGATGCCGAACTGGGCCGCGGCCATCATCTGCGGCAGCCGCTCGAGGCCGTACAGCACCTGCCGCGCGCGGGCGGTCCCCAGCGGCTCGATCTGGCTGCGGCGGACGGACACGAGCGCGAACTCGGCGCCGACGAAGAACCCGTTGACGAGCACCAGCAGCGCCGCGAAGAGGAGTTGGAGCAGGCTCATCGCACCGCCTCCGCAGCCGGTGCGGCGGTGTCCGCGAGCTTCACGAGCCGGACGCGCTCGGCGCGGTAGTGACCGACCTGGCGGACGGTGAGCCGCCAGCCCGGCAGCTCGGCCCGGTCACCGAGGGCGGGGATGCGGCCCAGCAGGTCGGCGACCAGTCCGGCCACGGTCTCGTACGGTCCTTCGGGTACGTCCAGGCCTATCCGCTTGAGGATGTCGACCCGGCAGCTTCCGTCGGCGTCCCATGCGGGGCGCCCGTCCTCGGGCGGCGCGACGGCGAGTTCCGGCAGGTCGAGGCCGTCGTGCTCGTCGCGCACCTCGCCGACCAGCTCCTCGACGATGTCCTCCAGGGTGACGACGCCCGCCGTGCCGCCGTACTCGTCGACGACGACGGCGATGGGCTGCTGGCTGCGCAGCAGCTCCAGGAGGGGCTGGACGGGCAGTGTCTCCGGGACGAGCAGGGGCGCCTGGGCGATCCGGGTGACGGGCATGCGCAGCCGTTCGTGCCTGGGCACCGCGAGGGCGTCCTTGAGGTGGACCATGCCGACGATTTCGTCGATCTTCTCCCGGTAGACGGGGAAGCGGGACAGGCCGGTGGCCCGGGTGAGGTTGACCACGTCCTCTGCGGTGGCGGAGGACTGCAGCGCGCTCACCTTCACCCGCGGGGTCATCACGTGCTGTGCGGTCAGTTCTCCGAGGGAGAGCGTGCGGACGAACAGGTCGGCCGTGTCCTGCTCCAGCGCGCCGGCCAGCGCGGAGTGGCGGGCCAGCGAGACGAGCTCGCCGGGGGTGCGCGCGGAGGCCAGTTCCTCGGCGGGTTCGACGCCCAGGGCGCGCACCAGGCGGTTGGCGACCGCGTTCAGGGCCGCGATGACGGGGCGGAACAGCCGGGAGAACAGGTGCTGGGGGCCGGCGACGAAGCGCGCGACCTGGAGGGGCCGGGACACCGCCCAGTTCTTGGGGACGAGTTCGCCGATCACCATCTGCGCGGCCGAGGCGAGCAGCATGCCGACGACCACCGCGACGCCGCTCGCCGCCCCGTCGGGGAGCCCGATCAGCGCGAACGGGGCGTGCAGCACCTCCGCGAGCGCCGGTTCGGCGAGCATGCCGACGACGAGCGAGGTGATGGTGATGCCGAGCTGGGTGCCGGAGAGCTGGAAGGACAGCTCCCTGAGCGACTCCACGACCGTACGGGCGCGTCGGTCGCCCTCGGCCGCGGCGCGCTCGGCGTCCGGGCGCTCGACCGTGACGAGCCCGAACTCGGCCGCGACGAAGAAACCGTTGGCGAGAATCAGCAGGAACGCCGCTCCGAGGAGCAGCAGGGGGATGGTCATGATGCCGCCGCCTCCGCGTGCACGCGGGCCTCGTGGAGACGGTCCGCGCTATGTCGGCAGGGGGCGGCGCAGGTACTACAGGACGATCCGTCCATCGCCGGGGGGAGTCACTCCTCGGGTAGCAGGAACCCCTGAGCACCGGGTGGAACCTCAGGGGCGGAGGCGCCACGTAAGCGCCTCTGCCACCAGATTAATCAAGACATCGCCCTGTGCGGCAGGGTGGACGGCCCTGAGTCAGTCGTGATGTCGGTCGGGATCGGGGGTGGAGCGGGCTTCGGCGAGCGCCCGGAGGGTGCGGGCGTCCTCGATGGCGCGCTGCTTGGCGATGCCCGGCTGGATGCCGAGGGCGGGCAGGGACGTGCCGTCGCTGAGGTTCAGGAACACCCAGGGGTCGCCGGGACGCAGGTTGACCTGGAGGATTTCCGCCCAGTCCAGGTGGCGCCGGCTGGCGATGTTGACGACGGTGACCCCGCTCTCCTCGGCGACGACCTTGGGCCGGGCGAGCAGGAGCAGCACTGCGAAGAGGAGGGCCCCCGTGAGGATGAAGCTGAGGCGTTCCCCGGTGGTGAGCTGGTCCAGCAGCAGCGCGACCGTGGTGATCACCACGAGTATCGCGATGCCGGCGGTCAGCAGCACGGCCCGGGTGCGGCCCGGCCGGAAGGTGACGGGGAGGGTGGGCAGGTCGGACATCGGCGTACGGCGACCTCAGAGGCGGCAGGCGTGGATGGCCGTGGTGAGGATGGCCCGGGCGCCGATGTCGTACAGGTCGTCCATGATCCGCTGGGCTTCCTTGGCCGGGACCATGGCCCGCACGGCGACCCAGCCCTCGTTGTGCAGCGGGGAGACGGTCGGCGACTCCAGGCCCGGGGTGAGGGCGACGGCCTTCTCGAGCTGCTCGACGCGGCAGTCGTAGTCCATCATCACGTACGTCCGGGCCACCAGGACGCCCTGGAGGCGGCGCAGGAACTGCTGGACCTTGGGCTCTTCGGTGTCGGCGCCGGTGCGGCGGATGACGATCGCCTCGGACTTCATGATCGGCTCGCCGATGACCTCCAGGCCCGCGTTGCGCAGGCTGGTACCGGTCTCCACGACGTCCGCGATGACCTGGGCGACGCCGAGCTGGATGGCGGTCTCCACCGCGCCGTCCAGGTGGACGACGGAGGCGTCGATGCCGTTGTCCGCGAGGTGCTTGGCGACGATGCCCTCGTAGGAGGTGGCGATCGTCATGCCGTTCAGATCCGCGACGCCGACCGCCGTGCCGGGCTTGGTGGCGTAGCGGAACGTGGAGCGGGCGAAGCCCAGCGGGAGGATCTCCTCGGCGTTGGCACCGGAGTCGATGAGCAGGTCACGGCCGGTGATGCCGATGTCGAGGCGGCCGGAGGAGACGTAGATCGCGATGTCGCGGGGGCGGAGGTAGAAGAACTCGACCTCGTTCTCCGGGTCGACGATCCTGAGCTCCTTGGACTCCCGGCGCTGCTGGTAGCCGGCCTCATGCAGCATCTCCGCCGCAGGGCCGGACAGTGAACCCTTGTTGGGGACGGCGATGCGCAGCATGAGGTCGGCTTCCTTCGTTCGTGCGTACGGACGTACGGATGTGCGAATGTTCGGTGTACGGCTCAGAGGTGGGCGTAGACGTCGTCCAGGGAGATCCCGCGCGCCACCATCATCACCTGTACGTGGTAGAGCAGCTGGGAGATCTCCTCGGCGGCCGCCTCCTTGCCCTCGTACTCGGCGGCCATCCAGACCTCGGCGGCCTCTTCGACGACCTTCTTGCCGATGGCATGGACGCCCTTGCCGACCAGCTCGGCGGTGCGGGAGGTGGCGGGATCGCCGTGGGCGGCCTTGTGCTGGAGCTCGGTGAAGAGCTCCTCGAACGTCTTCTTGGACATGGTGGTCCTTACCCTACGCGCTCAGGGCCGTACCTCAGTGCCAGGGTTCGGATACCGAGCGGAGCGTGGCGGCCGTCGCCACCGCCGCCGTCACCGCCTCGTGCCCCTTGTCCTCGTTGGAGCCCTCGAGGCCCGCGCGGTCCAGGGCCTGCTCCTCCGTGTCGCACGTCAGTACGCCGAAGCCGACGGGGACGCCGGTCTCGACGGAGACCTGGGTCAGTCCCTGCGTGACGCCCTGGCACACGTAGTCGAAGTGGGGGGTGCCGCCGCGGATGACGACACCGAGTGCCACGATGGCGTCGTATCCGCGGCCCGCGAGCACCTTGGCCGCGACCGGCAGCTCGAAACTGCCGGGGACCCTGAGCAGGGTCGGCTCGTCGATCCCCAGCTCCCGCAGGGCGCGCAGGGCGCCGTCGACCAGACCGTCCATCACCTTGTCGTGCCACTGTGCCGCGATGACGGCGACCCGCAGGTCGCTCACGTTCCGCACGGACAGCTCCGGTGCACCCTTGCCGCTCACGTCTCTCCTCAGTGCTCTGTTACTGGTTGCCGCAGGTGGACACGGCGGTGGTGTCCAGCCAGGGCAGGTCGTGCCCCATCCGGTCCCGCTTGGTGCGCAGGTAGCGGAGGTTGTGTTCGCCCGCCTGGACCGGCATCGGCTCCCGGGCGGTGACCTTCAGCCCGTGCCGGAGCAGGGCGTCGCTCTTGTCCGGGTTGTTGGTCATCAGGCGGACGCTCCGCACGCCGAGGTCCTGCAGGATCCGGGCGCCTGCGGCGTAGTCCCGGGCGTCGGCGGGCAGGCCCAGCTCCAGGTTGGCGTCCAGCGTGTCGCGGCCGCGCTCCTGGAGTTCGTACGCGCGCAGCTTGGACATCAGTCCGATGCCGCGTCCTTCGTGGCCGCGCAGGTAGACGACCACGCCCCGGCCCTCGGCCTGGATGCGCTGCAGGGACGCCTCGAGCTGCGGTCCGCAGTCGCAGCGTGCGGAGCCGAAGACGTCGCCGGTGAGGCACTCGGAGTGGACCCGGACCAGAACGTCCTCACCGTCGCCGATCCCGCCGTGGACGAGGGCGACGTGCTCGACGCCGTCGACGGTGGACCGGTAGCCGTAGGCCGTGAAGGTCCCGTGGGCGGTGGGGAGCCGGACCTCGGCCTCGCGGCGGACGGTCGGTTCCTCACAGGTGCGCCGGTAGGCGATCAGGTCCTCGATGGAGATGATCGTCAGGCCGTGCTTGCGGGCGAACGGGATCAGCTCGGGCAGCCGCAGCATGTGGCCGTCCTCGCCGGCGATCTCCACGATGGCACCGGCCGGGCGCAGTCCCGCGAGCCGTGCCAGGTCGACGGCGGCCTCGGTGTGGCCGTTGCGGACCAGCACTCCGCCGGGCTTGGCGCGCAGCGGGAAGACATGGCCGGGGCGGACGAAGTCGGCGGGTTCCGCGGTGCCGCTCGCGAGCAACTGGAGCGTGGTGGCGCGATCGGCGGCGGAGATGCCGGTGGTCACGCCGTGAGCCCCGGAGGCGTCGACGGAGACGGTGAAGGCGGTCTTCATCGACTCGGTGTTCTCGTCGACCATCTGCGGGAGCCCCAGCCGGTCCAGCTCCTCGCCCTCCATGGGGGCGCAGATCAGGCCGCGGCACTCGCTCATCATGAAGGCGATGATCTCGGGGGTGACCTTCTCGGCGGCGATGACGAGGTCGCCCTCGTTCTCGCGGTCCTCGTCGTCGACGACCACGATCGGGCGGCCGGCCGCGATGTCGGCGATGGCCTGCTCGACCGGGTCGAGCGCGAAGTCCTCGATGTGGTCCGTGCTGTACAGGATCGGCGCCGTGCTCATGCGGCGGCTCCTTCCAGGACGGGCCGCGCGGCCCTGCGGGAGCGCAGCCACCAGTCGCGCATGCCCCACAGGACGAGTGCGCCGTAGATGATGTAGACGAATCCGGAGAAGGCGAAGCCGTTGGCGAAGTTGAGCGGGACGCCGACGGCGTCGACCAGCAGCCAGGCGAACCAGAACTCGACCATGCCGCGCGCCTGGGCGTACATGGCGACGATCGTGCCGACGAAGATGTAGGCGTCCGGCCACGGGTCCCACGACAGTGCCGGGTAGGCGGTGAACAGACCGGCGACGGCCAGGGTGCCCACGGCCGCGGCGGCGACCAGGATGCCGCGTTCGCGCCAGGTGGCGAAGCGGGGTGCGATGTGGCCGTCCGCCGCCTGGTCCTTGCCGCGGTTCCACTTCCACCAGCCGTAGACGGCGACGACCATGACGACGACCTGCTTGCCGGCGCTGCCGGAGAGGTGGGCCGTGGCGAAGGCGGCGAAGAGGATCAGGCCGGACAGGAACTGCACCGGCCAGGTCCATATGGAGCGCCGCCAGCCGAAGGCGAGGCCCAGCAGACCGATCAGGTTGCCGATCATGTCGGACCACTTGATGTGCTGGCCGAGGAGCGTGAACGCCTCGGAGTTCAGCCAGTTCACCGGGTGACCCCCTGACCGGCAAGCAGGCTCTCGACGTACTTGGCGATGATGTCGACCTCGAGGTTGACCGGGTCGCCGGGCTGCTTGCTGCCGAGGGTGGTCAGCGCGAGGGTGGTCGGGATGAGGCTCACGGAGAAGTGGTCGGGTCCGACGTCGACGACGGTGAGGCTGATGCCGTCCACCGTGATGGAGCCCTTCTCCACGACGTAGCGGGCCAGGTCCGCCGGGAGCGAGATCTTCACGATCTCCCAGTGCTCGGAGGGCTTGCGCTCCAGGACCGTGCCGGTGCCGTCGACATGGCCCTGCACGATGTGGCCGCCGAGGCGGGTGCCGACGGCGGTGGGGCGTTCCAGGTTGACGCGGGAGCCGACGGCGAGGGCGCCGAGGCTGGAGCGGTTCAGGGTCTCCGCCATGACGTCGGCGGTGAACTCGTCGCCCTCGTGCTCCACGACGGTGAGACAGACGCCGTTGACCGCGATGGAGTCGCCGTGACGTGCGCCTTCGGTGACGACGGGTCCGCGGACCCGGAACCGGGAGGAGTCGCCGAGGTTCTCTACGGCGGTGATCTCACCCAGCTCTTCGACGATTCCGGTGAACACTTCCCGGGTCCTCCTGCCTCGATGGGGCACGGACTCCGGGGCCTGTCGATGACGACAGCAGATGACGAGCGAGGACACCGGGGGCGACGCCGGACGGGACCCGTCCACGTGGACGAGCCGGTACGGCGGCGCGCATGGTTGCCCGCCCGCCGCGCACTGCCTCCCATCCGGACTTTAACCGTCGGTCCAGGAATTCCACCTGGTCAACCGGCCGCTGGAAGCGACCGGGTCGCGGACTATAACCGCCGGTTCGGACTTTCACCGACCCCGGAGTGCGCTGCTTCTGTTACAGCCTCAGTGTGCCACGACTGATCGGTGGCCAACCGGATGAACTGCTGTGGGGTGGCTCACACGTTCACATGCTGGACATGTCCGGCGGCGGCCACCGGCCCACCGCGTCGCCATCGCGGCCAAACGGCGCCCCGCGAACAGCAGTTGAGGATTGGTCCATACCTATTGACCGGCCGGATCCGGTCCTCTTAGGGTCGGCGGTCGCGGCACCCTGCGCCGCCCTCGAACAGCCCGGCGGCGGTGACGAAGGCCCTTGCCCGCCGCCGGGCCTCCGCACGCGAGGCCCGGACGAGCCGTGCCCGCACGGCCCAGCGGCCGCAGGCGACCGGCGAGCGGGTGACGGGTGCGCCGCCGGTGCGGTGGGACCGGGCCGGGAAGCGGGTCGGTTTCGGCGTTGACGCAACCACCGCCGGCCAAGACGGGCAGGCCAGGACGGGCAGGCCCGGACGGTCGACGGTCGGACGCCGTTCGCAAGCCCGGCATCGCCCGGGCCACGGGGACAGCCTCCCCGCGTCCGTGAATCCCGCCGTCGCAACTGCCGGTCCCGCCACTCTCCCCTCGGCTCGGCGTTTGACATCGCCGCCGGACATCCACCATGCTTCCACTAATTCATTAATACAAGCCTGGTGGAACCGAGGAAGGCGACGTGATCGACTACCGGATCGACCGTGGCAGCGGCGTGCCGGCCTACGTGCAGATCGTCGAGCAGACCGAACGGGCGCTCCGGATGGGGACCTTGCGGGTCGGGGACAAGCTGCCCACGGCCAAGGAGGTGGTGGCGGCGACCGCCATCAACCCCAACACGGTGCTGCGGGCCTACCGCGACATGGAGCAGGCCGGTCTGGTGGAGCTGCGCCGTGGCCTCGGGACCTTCGTGACACGGTCGCTCGCCCGGCCCGGCGCGGGGAACGACTCTCCGCTGCGCCGGGAGGTCGCCGACTGGGTGGCCCGCGCGCGGGCCGGGGGGCTGGAGCGGGCCGACGTCCTCGCCCTGGTCACAGCCGCGCTGGACGCCTACGACACCGAGCACGACAGTGAGACCCCGGGCGACCGGGAACGAAAGAAGGAGGACGCATGACCGGGGCTGACGCGTCGGCCGCGCTGTGCGCCACGGGACTGGCATTCCGGTACCGGAGGCGGGGCGGCTGGGCCCTGCGGGACTGCGAGTTCACCGTGCCCGGCGGTCGTATCACCGCACTCGTCGGACGCAACGGCGCCGGCAAGAGCACCCTGCTGCACCTGGCCGGCGGCCTGCTGCGGCCCGCGTCCGGGCGGCTGCGTGTGCTGGGCGCCGTACCCGGCACGTCAGAGGCCCGCGCCCGCGTCGCGCTGCTCACCCAGGACAAGCCGCTCTACCCGCGCTTCACCGTTGCGGACACCCTGCTGATGGGCGAGAGACTGAACTCCTCGTGGAACCGGACGACCGCCGAGCGGATCATCCGCGAGGGCGACGTCCCGCTCCACGCCCGCGTCGGCGAGCTGTCCCCCGGGCGGCGCACTCGCGTCGCGCTCGCCCTGGCACTGGGGAAGCGACCCGAACTCCTGCTTCTCGACGAGCCGTTGGCCGACCTGGACCCCGTGGCACGAGGCGAGATCATGGCGCAGCTGATGGCCGAGACCGTGGAGCGCGGTATGAGCATCGTGCTGTCCTCGCACGTCCTGCCCGAACTCGAGGAGACCTGCGACTGGGTGCTGGTACTGCGGGACGGCCGCGTCGAGCTGAGCGAGGACGCCGAGGCGCTGCGCGCAAGCCATGCGGTACTGACCGGACCCGCCGGCCAGGCCGACACCCTGGCCGGACACACCGTCGTGCGGAGCCGTACCGGTGGCAGGCAGCTGACCGCCCTGATACGGCAGCGCGGACCGCTGCGCGGCGACTGGCACGTCGAACGCCCCAGGCTGGGGGACATCATGATCGGCTACCTCCAGGCCGGTGAGCCGGGTCACCCCGTCCCCGCCGAGCGGACGGAGGCGGCGGCGTGAAGGGCTCCCTCTGGCTCGCATGGCGCCAGCAGCGCGTGTCGGCCGGCATCGGCGCGGCCGCCCTGGTCGTCGCTGCGGCGATCGCCGCGTACTACCGCTCCGGGATGCTGGACGCCCTGCACAGCGGGCTGTTCGACCACTGCGGCACCGGGCCGCTGTACTGCACACGGCCCGACACCGGGCTGCCCCTGCTGCTGGACGTCGAGCCGCTGAAGTACCTCGGGGCGCTGAACATCGCCCTGCCCGTCGTCATCGGCGTCTTCTGGGGCGCCCCGCTGCTGGGCCGCGACCGGGAACTGGGCACGCATCGCATGATCCTCGTCCAGGGCGTGAGCCGCGGCCAGTGGTTCGCCTCCCGGTTCGCCCTGGCCGCTGCGACCACCATCGCCCTCTCCGGCCTGCTCGCGGGGGTGTTCGCCTGGTGGTGGCGTCCGGCCGCGGACCGGAGCTACGGCCTGTTCTGGTACGACGACGCGGCCCTGAGCGGCTCGGGCCCCCGCGTCGTCGCAGCCGCCCTGTTCGGCCTGGCGGCCGGCATCCTGCTGGGCCTGCTGGTCCGCCGGGTGCTGGCGGCGATGGTCCTGACCCTGCTGGTGACGGGGGTGACGACGCTCCTGCTGGACTGGACGCACCGGGCCCGGCTGCTGGTCCCGCCGCACACCTACGTCAGCGCCGGCAGCACCCCCAAACCGCCGATGGGCGAGAAGTGGTCGACCGGCGACTACGGCCTGATCACCGCCTCCGGCCGCCACGACGACGTGCTGAACTGCCCGTTCCCGTCGGGCGCCCAGCTCAAGGAGTGCATGGCGGCGCACGGGTACGTCGCCCGCTTCTACGAGGCCAACCCGGCCGGTGACTACTGGACCTTCCAGTGGACCGACACCGCCGTCCTCGGGGGCCTGGCCGTCCTGCTCACAGTCGTCACCGTGCTGCTCCTGCGGCGCCGCGTCTGACCGCGGCGACGCACCGGGACCCATCCGCCTCCCCCTTCCTTTCGCCCTCATCCCCCACCGGGATTCCCTTTCGCACGGAGGTCGCTCCGCCATGCCCGCCGACGCCGAGTCGCCGAAGAAACTGCGCAACAACCGCGCCGCCCGCACCCACAAGACCGCTTACGCCCTGCGCCACCCCGGCCGCGTCGTCCCGTACCTGCGCCGGGCCGGCCGGGACGCCTGGCTTAGCCTCAAGCACCCCCGCCACGTCGGCTACTACCGCGCCGTGACGGCCTCGGACACCCGCCGCACCCCGGAAGCCGCGGTCGGCAGCCGGACCCACGACCGCCGGCCGGCGCTGGGACGGACGCAGTTCGACCACGTGGCGCGGCGGCACGGTCTGCACGCGCGGTTCATGGAGGACCGGGAGAAGCGCCCGCACGGCCAGTCGACGATACGTGTCAGCCGCTCGCCCCTGCCCACCGCGTGAGACGGCCCCGCTTCCCCGACATGCCGTCCCCTGAACCTCACAGCGGGCAGCCGCGCCTGGCCGCGATGGACGGACTCCGCCTGGTGGCAGCGGTGATGGTGGCCGCGTACCACTTCCTCGGCACACCCACCCCGCACTTCTGGGGAAGGACCGAACTCCGGGATCTCGCGCCGTTCCTGCACGAGATCAGCCGCTACGGCTGGCTCGGCGTCGAGTTCTTCTTCGCCATCAGCGGCTTCGTCATCTGCATGAGCTGCTGGGGGCGGACCCCCGCACAGTTCACCGTCTCCCGCATCGCACGGCTGTTCCCGGCCTACTGGTGCGCCGTACTCCTCGTCGTCGCGCTCGTCCTCGTCTCACGGGTTGGCCACTGGCCCGCCGCCACCCGCATCGACCCCCGTACCGTCCTGGGAAACCTGACGATGGCTCCGGGACCACTGGGAGTGGAACTGGTCGACGGAGTCGCCTGGACGCTCTGGGTGGAGGCCCGTTTCTACCTGCTGATGGCCGTGCTGCTCGTCTTCGGGCTGTCGTACCGGCGGGTGACGACCTTCTGCGGAGCCTGGCTCCTGGCCGCCGTGATCGCGCTCGAACTCCACTCGCCGCTGCTCGACGAATTCGTACTGCCCCGGTACACCGGCCTCTTCGTCGCCGGAATCGTCCTCCACCTCATGCACAGGTTCGGACCGAGCCTCCTGCTGTGGCTGCTGCTCGGTTTCGCCTGGGCCTACGAACTGACCGTGCTCGAACTCCGGGTGGCCGATCACGCCGCCGTACCCCCCGGCGAGAGCCCGCCCTCCTGGGCCGTGTGCGCGGCCGTTCTCACGCTCTGTCTCGGGCTGCTGGCGCTGGCCGGTGTCGGAGGACCGCTGGCGAGGCTGCGATGGCGTTGGCTGGTCACCGCAGGGGGACTCACCTACCCCTTCTACCTCGTCCACCAAAGCATCGGAATTCCCTTGGCCAAGGGCTTGATCCGGGCCGTTCCGATGCTGGGGCCGCTTCCTTCGATGGCGGTGTCCGTCGTCTGCGTGCTGGGGCTGTCCCTGCTCATCCACACAACGGTGGAGCGTCGGCTCGGACGCCTGCTGAGGCATCGCCTGACGCTCGACATGCGGCTTCAGGACCCCGCCGCGAGGCCGGCTCCCGCCCACACGCGGTAACCCGTGAACCCCGTCCGAAGAAAGATCTCGCATGCCCTTCATCACCCGTACAAGACGCTCTCGCCTGCTCATCGCCGTCGCGACAGCGGTGGCCGCCCTGTCGGCCATCGCGCTGACTGCGGCCCTGACGGTCACGACCTACGACCACACCTCGCCGCGCGCCGCCCGAGCACAGGCTTCGGGATCGGTGGCCGGAAACGTCGACTGCCGCAGGGCGAAGTGCGTGGCCCTGACCTTCGACGGCGGCCCCAGCCCGACGACCCCCAGGCTGCTGGACATCCTGAAGCGGGACGGTCTGCACGCCACGTTCTTCGTTCAGGGCGCGGGCCACATCGCGAAGTACCCCGGCATCCTGCGCCGCATCTCGGACGAGGGGCACGAGATCGGCAATCACACCTGGAACCACAGCAGGCTGACGGACCTCGACGAGGACAACGCCCGTCGGGAACTGACCCGTACGCAGGACGCCATCGAGAGGATCACCGGCACCAGGCCCGTCCTGATGCGTCCGCCGGAGGGCCGCACCAACCGCGAAGTGGCGAAGGTCTGCCGGGACTTGGGGCTGGCGCAGGTGCTGTGGAGCGTCACCGCCAAGGACTACGAGACGACCGACTCGGCCCTGATCACCAAGCGGGTGCTCGACCAGACGCACCGCGACGGCATCATCCTGCTGCACGACCTGCACAAGGGGACTGTGCCCGCCGTGCCGGGGATCATCAAGGCGCTCGAACAGCGCGGCTACACCATCGTCACGGTGTCGCAGCTGCTCGCACCTGCCACGCCCCGGCCGGGCATGGTCTACCGGCCGTGAGGGAGCGCCGCGAGCGCTTCCCCGCCTGCCGCGCGCGAGGCGATCCCGAGGTGCGGGCACACCTGGTGGAGGTGCGAGCCCACGACGGTTCGGCCCGGGCCCGGTCGGCCCACGGCTGTTCGCCCGGCCGTTCGACCGTCCGCGCCCCTGATCGTCTAGCGTTCCAGCCGGGCGAACAGCTCCTCCTGGGCTCCGTCCCGTGCCGTCAGCAGGGCTCCCCGCAGGACCGCGCCGCCGCCCAGGGTGCTCGCGCGCACCTCGGTGGCCAGCGGTGAAAGGCGTACCAGGCGCTGTGCGACCCGCGTGGCGAGGACGTCCCCGCCGGCCTGCCCGACCTCACCGCCGAGCACCACGCAGCCGGGATCGAGGAGGGCCGCGACGGAGGCGGCACCGATGGCGAGCCGGTCGGCGAGGGCGTCCAGGAAACCGCCGGCCCGCCCGGCTCGGGGGTCGTCCGCCGGCCCGCTGCGGCCGCCCCGTGAGGCGGCCGCGACCGCACTCCGCACCAGTGCCGCCGCCGGCAGCTCGTGCGCGGCCGGTCCCGCCGACCACCCGTGCTCTTCCGCCAGTTCCACGATCGCCGCCGCACCCGCCAGCGAGTGGAACCCGCCCTCGCAGTCCGTCGCCGACGGCAGGGTGGCGGTGCCCGGGACCGGCAGGAAGCCGATCTCACCGGTGCCGCCCGAGGCACCGCGCCGCAGTGCGCCGTCCAGGACCACCGCCGCGCCCGTGCCATGCCCGAGCCACAGCAGGACGAAGGTGTCGCGGTCCCGGGCCGCTCCCTCGCGCTGCTCGGCCAGCGCCGCGAGGTTGGTCTCGTTCTCGACGATCACCCGTGCGGGCAGCCGCTCCTGGAGCGCGGCGACCAGACGGCGGTGCCACTCCGGCAGCCCCGCGGAGTCACGGAGTTCGCCGGTGCCGGGGTCGATCAGACCCGGCGCCCCGATCCCGACGGTGTGCAACCGGTCCGCACCCGCCTCCTTCGCGGCACGCTCCACCACGACCACCGCCTGCTCGACGGCGGAACCGGTACCGGTCTCCCCGCCGATCGGCACGGACGCCTCCGCGAGCACCCCGCCCAGCAGGTCCGACACCAGGACGGACACGCCCTCGGTGCGCACGTCGAGGGCCGCGAGGTGGGCGCGATCGGCGACGATCCCGTACAGCCGCGCGTTCGGGCCGCGCCGCTGTTCGCCCGACTCCCCCACCACCGCGATCAGTCCGGCGGCCATGAGCCGTTCGACGAGGTCGGCGACCGTGGGCCGGGACAGACCGGTCAGCTGCTTCAACTGCCCTGCCGTCAAGGGGCCTTCCTGCTGCAGCAGGCGCAGTGCGACCCGGTCGTTGATGGCCCGGGCGGTGCTCGGGGATGCGGGCATGCCGGGATCCTTCCAGATCGGCCACACCGTCGCTCGGCGGGCAGCCACCGTCCCCTATCTATCAGGCAGGGTTCCTGATAGTTTACGGCGGCGCACCGGGAGCACACAGCCGGGAGGGGCCGGAGAATGAGCGGGATGACAGAAGCGGGCCGACAACGTGAGGTCAGGCGCGCCCGGTACGCCGTGGCGACGGTGTTCGCCGTGCACGGCGCCGTCACCGGCTCGTTCGCCACCCGCGTGCCCTGGATCCAGGACCACGCGCACGTCAGCGCGGGCCAGCTCGGCATCGCCCTCGCGTTCCCCGCGCTCGGGGCTTCCGTGGCGATGCCGCTCGCGGGCCGGATCAGCCACCGCTTCGGCGCCCGGACGGCGCTGCGCGGACTGATCTCCCTGTGGACGCTCTCCCTGGTCCTGCCGTCCCTCTCCCCCGATCTGCCCACCCTGTGCGCGGCCCTGTTCGTCTACGGCGCCTCGGCCGGCATGGCGGACGTCGCGATGAACGCGCTCGGCGTGGAGGTGGAGAACCGTCTCGGCAGGTCGATCATGTCCGGACTGCACGGCCTGTGGAGCGCGGGCGCCCTGATCGGCTCGGCGGCCGGCACGCTCGCCGCCCATCTGGGCTCGGACGCCCGGCTGCACCACGCCCTGGCCGCCGCGGTGCTCACCGTACTGGGCCTGATCGCCTGCACCTGGGTCCTGGACCTGCAGCCCGCCGAGGACGAGGAACCGCCGCCCCGGTTCGCGCTGCCGCCCAAGTCGGCGCTGCTCATCGGCGCGGTCGGCTTCTGCGCGGTGTTCGCGGAGGGCGCCAGTCTGGACTGGTCGGCGGTCTACCTGCGCGACCGGCTGGAGAGTTCCGCCGCTCTGGCCGCCGCCTGCACCACCGGTTTCACGCTCACCATGGCGGTCGCCCGGCTCGCCGGCGACAAGGTGGTGGACCGCTACGGGGCGGTGCGCACCGTCCGGGTGAGCGGCGTCCTCGCCACGCTCGGCGGGCTGCTCATCGTCGTGGCGAACCACCCGGCCGTGGCGATGGGCGGGTTCGCGCTGATGGGTCTGGGCATCGCGGTCGTCGTCCCGCTGTGCTTCGCGGCGGCGGGCCGCAGCGGCCCCAACCCGAGTCAGGCCATCGCGGGCGTGGCCACCATCACGTACACCTCGGGCCTGGTCGCGCCGGGGGCGATCGGCACGCTGGCCCAGGCCACCAGCCTGATGGTGTCGTTCGGCCTGGTGACCGTGCTGGCGTGCGGGCTCGCGGGGTTCGCGGGCGTGCTGCGCGCGGGCGACCGCGACCGCCCGAAGGTCAGTCGGCCGAGCGCAGCAGTTCCCGACCCGCGGCCCTGAACGGCTCGCTCCACGAGGTCGGGCGCAGGGTCGCCGCGTCCAGCCGGACCAGGACGCGGCTGCCGTGCGCGTAGGTCACCGACCCGTCGGCCGAGCAGAACCGGAACCCGTACGTCAGCCCGGTGTTCCCGAGGCGCTCCAGCCACAGGTGCACGGCGTACCCGCCGGGCTTGGTGACCGGTGCCTCATAGCTGATCCGCAGTTCCCTGACGGCGTTGCAGAAGTCGCCCGCCGCCTCCCAGTCGCCCTCGAAGCGGAAGCCGCGCTCCTGCCACAGGGTGGCCCAGGCGCGCTCGACCATGACCGGGTAGCGGGCGTTGTGGAGCAGTCCGAGCGCGTCGAGGTCGTCGAAGTGGACGGTGACGGGGATCAGCCGGCCGTACGGCACGGCGGGTGCGGGCCGGGGCTCGGCGGTCACGGAAGCGGGATCCGCATCGACGGTCGGGGACACGGGCTCTGCTTCGACGGTCACGGGCGGGGCTCCTCCGTCTGGCCTGGTGAGGCGCTCGCGACGCTGCGGCGCTGGACCCGACCATGGTAAGCGCTCGCTCAGGGCCCCCGCCCGCGGGTCAGCCGGCGATCGAGTCCAACTGCTCGGCGGCCGGCCTCAGCGCCCACAGGTCACCGCCGGGCGGTGCCTGGAGCAGGCGTACGGCCTTCTGGGCCCGCGGGTCCCCGGCGTCCGCCGCCGCGTGCACCACGTCGGTCGCCGCGTACCGGTGGAACTCCAGCTCCGGGTACGCCCAGGACGCGGTGCCGGTGGCGGCGGGCAGCAGGTAGTCGACCGCCTTGAACAGGCTCTGCCCGTCGGGTCCCTGGTACGACCACAGGTTCACGCCGACATGGCGTCCGACGGCCGCCAGGCGTGTGTAGGCCACCAGGTCGAAGGTGGAGTAGTGCCAGCTCCGGGTGCGCGCGAGTTCCTGGGGCTGGGCGCCGTCGGCGGCGATCTGCGGGTCGATGCGCTTGGCGCGCGCGTCCAGAACGGTCCGCCGAGCGAGTCCCTCGTCTCCGGTCGCGTACGCGAGGGCGGCGAGCTGCATGTCGTAGAAGGTGCCGTGGTTGTTCTCGGCCGCGCTCTCCTCCTCGCCGAAGGCGCTGTCCGTCAGCCAGGTCCGGAAGGCGACGTTCCAGTCGTGCATGCCGGTGCGGTCCGCCCTGGACCAGCCGGGAGCCCCGGTGTTCAGGATGGCGATCGCGTCGAGGACGCTGGTGTAGGACTGCGAGAAGTCGATGATGCCGATGGCGCGGCCGTCGTACTTGCACGGGATGAACTGCCCGTGGTCCAGGTTGGGGTTCATCTTCGTCGCCGGGTCGAGGAACCAGGTGCGCAGGACCTGGGCGGCCTTCTCGGCGTAACTCTTTCTGCCGGTGTAGTACCAGGCGAGCGAGAGGTCGTAGGTCGAGTCGAAGACCTTCTCCACGTCCTGGCGGTCGGTGCCGGTGTCGACCTCGGGGTTGCGCTGCCCGTCGCGCTGCTCGTAGGGGCAGCCCCAGGGGTTGTCGGCGGTCTTCGGCCGGGTGGGCCACCAGTACGGGGCCTGACTGAGGTAGTCGTGGACGTCCCCGCCGGGTGCGGGCTTCGGCTTGTCGACGACCGTCCAGGGGCCCTGGTCGAGCCAGGCGTCGGCTCGCGCGGTCAGGTCCTTGAGCGCTCCGCGCAGTCGGGGGTCTCCGTGGTCGAGCCGGATCCTGGTCTGCTGGAGCCGGGTTCCGTCCAGGACGGCGGTTCTGGGGACTTTCGGTGCCGTCTGGGCGGAGGCGGAGGGAACGAGGACGGCCGCGAAGGCGGTGACGGCCGCCAGCAGGGTGGCCAGGCGGGGGCGTGCACTCATCAAAGCTCCGATCATATATGTGAACGCAGTTCATGAGTGGGACCGTGTGAGCGTAGGACCGCCTGGTGCCGGTGACAATGGTCCGGACACTTCTTCATGGACAGAGAAAGCGAAGTTTCACCATGGATCTCGGCGTGCGCTGGAAGCTGCACGGTGACGGGCGCACGCCCGCGCCCGGAGCGGTCGTCCGCCCGGACGAACGCCTCTCCTGGCCCCGCACGGTGGGGTTGGGCGCCCAGCACGTCGTGGCCATGTTCGGTGCGTCTTTCGTGGCACCCGTCCTCATGGGCCTGGACCCCAACCTGGCGATCATGATGTCCGGCGTCGCCACGGCGATCTTCCTGCTGGCGACGCGCGGCCGGATACCGAGCTACCTCGGCTGTTCACTGTCCTTCGTGGGCGTCGCCGCGGTGATCCGGGCCCAGGGCGGCACCAGCGCCACCGTGACCGGCGCGGTCTTCGTCGTGGGCATCGCGCTGTTCCTCGTCGGCCTCGCGGTCCAGCGGTTCGGCGCGCGGATCATCCATGCGGCGATGCCGCCGATCGTGACCGGCGCGGTCGTGATGCTGATCGGCTTCAACCTGGCGCCGGTGACCGCGTCGACGTACTGGCCGCAGGACCAGTGGACCGCGCTGCTGGTGATGCTGTTCACCGGGCTGGCCGTGGTCTGCCTGCGCGGCTTCTGGTCCCGGATCGCGATCTTCCTCGGCCTGGTGTTCGGGTACGGGATCTCGTGGGTGTTCGACCGGGTCTTCGGGAAGATCCACTCGGTGGACGCGAGCGGCAAGCTCACCGACCACTGGCGCCTGGACCTGTCCGGCGTCGGCAAGGCGGACTGGATCGGCCTGCCCCACTTCCACGGACCGTCCTTCCAGTGGTCCGCGATCCTGGTCGCGCTGCCCGTGGTGATCGCCCTGGTCGCGGAGAACGCGGGACACGTCAAGGCGGTCGGCGAGATGACCGGCGACCCGCTGGACGACAGGCTGGGCACGGCGATCTCCGCCGACGGTGTCGCCTCGATGCTCTCCACCGCGGTCGGCGGCCCGCCCAACACGACGTACTCCGAGAACATCGGCGTGATGGCCGCCACCCGCGTCTACTCGACCGCCGCCTACTGGGCTGCGGCCGGCTTCGCCCTCCTGTTCGGGATCTGCCCCAAGTTCGGCGCGGTCGTGGCCGCGGTCCCCGGCGGCGTGCTCGGCGGGATCACGGTCATCCTGTACGGCATGATCGGCCTGCTCGGCGCGCAGATCTGGCTCCACGCCAAGGTGGACCTGCGCAACCCGCTGAACCTGGTGCCGGCCGCGGCGGGCATCATCATCGGTGTCGGCAACGTCACGCTGAAGTTCACCGACCACTTCTCGCTGAGCGGCATCGCACTGGGCACGTTGGTCGTCATCACCGGCTACCACGCGCTGCGCGCGCTCGCCCCCGCCCACCTCAAGGCGCAGGAGCCGCTGCTGGACTCGGGCACCTCCGCCTACGACGAGGAAGCCGGCGAAAGGGCCCACCGGGCCGAGTCGTAGGCGTACGAACGGCGAGAACGTCCCGGGCGGCCCCCTCGCAGCCGCCCGACTCGCCCGGCAGCCCCCCACCAAAAGTCGTGGATCCCGGCCTGTTCCGTACTCGGCGCCGGGCTCCCCCTGTCCCCCTCATGGCCCATCGCCGCCATCCCCCGTTCCGGGGAAGACCGTGGGCCGGTGGCGCCCCGGCCGGCCCAGGGCTGGAACCCTGCCCTCATGGTGCGGTGGGAGCAGTTCACGACGGAAGTGGAGACGGTCGTCACACGGATGCGCGCGCTCGGCGAGAGCTGGCCGGAAGACGACGGCGTGGCCGTCTTCAACCGGGTCTACCTCGCCGTCACCGAGGAGATCGGCCGTCGCCTGGACACCGGCTACTTCACCGACCGGCAGGAGGCGGTGACGCTGGACGTCCGGTTCGCCGAGCGGTACCTGTCCGTGGCCGAGGGAGCACCGGTCCCGGCCTGCTGGCGGCCGCTGTTCCAGTTCCGGCGCCATCCCGGCGTACGGCCGCTGCAGTTCGCGCTCGCGGGCATCAACGCGCACATCGGGCACGACCTGGCGCTCGCCGTCGTGGACGCCTGTCGTCGGCTGGGCTGCGAACCGGCCGGGCTGGAGGACGAGTTCGACCGGGTGGGCGATCTCCTCGTCGCGCTGGAGGAGCGCATCCGCGAGGACCTCATGCCCGGTCCCGACCTCCTCCAGATCGCGGATCCGCTCACCCATCTGCTCGGCGCCTGGAGCCTGGAGCGGGCGCGCGAGGCGGCCTGGTCGGCGGCCCGGACGCTGTGGGCGCTGCGGGAACTTCCGGACCTGGCCGAGGAGTTCACGCAGCGGCTGGACGGGGCGGTCGGGTTCGCCGGCCGGATGCTGCTGACACCGCTGCCGCATATTCCCGGCCGTCCCCGCCTGTCAGGCCGGAAACTCCCTTGAGATCTCTGAACGTTGATCCGCGAGACCCCTTTGCGAAGGAGCGCAGGCATGGCGACTCGGCTGGGACTCGGCCTTCCGCAGAACCGGCAGTACCACCTCGGCAGGGACGTGGCCGACGTGGCCCGCACCGCCGAGCAGATCGGCTACGAGAGCCTGTGGGTCTACGAGCGGGCCCTGTACCCGGAGCCCGCCGGTCAGGGGCTCTACGGCATCGAGGGCCTGCCCTGGCCGGACTCGTACCGCGATGTGGCCGACCCCCTGGTCACCCTCACCCTCGCCGCGGCGGCCACCGAGCGGGTCCGTCTCGGCTCGAGCGTGCTGGTCGCCCCGCTGCACCAGCCGTTCCGGCTGGCCAAGGCCCTGGCCTCGCTGGACGCGGCGAGCAGCGGCCGGGTGATCGCCGGCTTCGGCACCGGCTGGTCCCTCGACGAGTACGCGGCCGCGGGCATCCGCCCGTTCGAGGAGCGCGGCCGGGTGCTGGACGAGGTGATCGATGTGTGCCGAGCGGTGTGGGGCCCGGATCCGGTGCGCTACGAGGGCCGTATCACGAAGATCACGTCCGCGGTGGTCGGTCCCAAGCCGGCCCGGCCGATCCCGATCCTGCTCGCCGCGAGCAGCAGGAAGGCCCTGACCCGGCTCGTCGACCACGCCGACGGCTGGCTGCCGGTGGGCATGGGGGTGGAGCGGATCGCCACCCAGTGGCAGGAACTGCAGGATCTGGCGGCCGAGCGTGGCCGCCCGGAGCCCCTCCAGACGGTTCTGCGGGTGAACGCCGAGTACCAGGGCAAGGCCTACGACGGCGCCGACCGCCGCCCCTTCCAGGGCAGCGTCGACCAGATCGTCGAAGACCTGGTCCCCTACACGTCGATCGGTCTGGAGGAGATCCTTCTCGACCTCCAGGCCACCCCGCGGGACGCCCAGGAGCTCAAGGACGTCGCCGCGGAGGTGTACGAGGCGGCGCGGGCGGCCGGGCTGTGACGGCCCCGGTGAGGGCTCAGTCCTCGGGGAGTTCGACGGGCGCGATCTCGTCGTAGACGTCGCCGGGGCCGGGGTTGGCCGGGTCGGTCGCGCCGCCGAGGTGGTGCATCACGCCCCACACGGCGTTGAGCGCGGTCTGCACGGCGCCCTCGGCCCAGCCGGCCGTCCAGGAGATGTCGTCGCCGGCGAGGAAGATGCCCCGCTTGTCCGCGGGCAGCCGGTCCTGCATGAAGTGCGTGAACAGACGCCGCTGGTAGCGGTAGTGGCCGGGCAGGTTGGCCTTGAACGCGCCCATGAAGTAGGGCTCGTTCTCCCAGGACACCGTCACCGGGTTGCCGATGATGTGCTTCCTGATGTCCACCTTCGGGTAGATCTCGCCGAGCGACTTCAGCATGACCTCCATCCGCTCCTCGGCGGACAGCGGCAGCCACTTCAGGCTGTCGTCGCACCAGGTGTACGACAGGCAGATGACGGCGGGCCGGTCCGGGCCGTTGTCGAGCAGGTACGTCCCTCGGGTCATCCGGTCGGTCAGCGTCATCGACATGACGTCACGGCCGGTCTCCTCGTCCTTGTCGAGCCAGAACGGCCGGTCGACGGGCACGAAGAGCTTGCTGGACTCCATGTAGTGGGTGCGCTCGATGGCCGTCCAGTGGTCGATCGGGAACAGCGCGTCGTCGCACTGGATCTTGGACAGCAGCATCCAGGACTGGGCCGTGAAGATCGCCGCCCGGTAGGTGCGGATGTCGCCGTTCGCGTCCGTCACCGTGATCCGGTTGCCCGCGGTGCGGTGCAGCCGGGTCACGGCGGGGCGGGGCTCGCCGTCGACGTGCAGGGACTTCAGCGAGGTCCCGTGCGGCCAGTGCACGATCTTCTGCGGCTCGCGCTCCCACAGGCGCAGCGGCAACTGCTGGGAGCCGCCGACGATGCCGCGGTGGTGGTCGTCGGCCTCGGTGTAGACGACTCGCAGGATCTCCAGGATGGAGTTCGGGAAGTCGGTGTCCCAGCCGCCGGTGCCGAAGCCGACCTGGCCGAAGATCTCGCGGTGCCGGAAGGACTTGAAGGCCTCCGATGCGCAGAGGAAGCCGTAGAAGGTCTGGTTGTCGAGCTTCTCGACCAGCTTCGACCAGATCTCCCGGATGCGCGGGACGTCGCGCTCGCGCATGGCGCGGTTCATGTCGGAGAAGTCGGCTCCCTCCTCCAGGCACCGGTTCCAGGCGTCGGCGACGTCGCGGTAGACCTGCGGCAGGTCGTCGATGGTCTCGGCGTAGTGGGACTCGCCCTTGAGGTCGACCACGGTCGACGGCGTGGCCTCGGCGAGCGGGTTGGGGAACGGCCTGGTCTCAAGGCCCACCAGGTCGATGTAGTGCTGGAGGGCCGTCGAGGACGGCGGGAAGCGCATGGCGCCCATTTCGGCGGTGAGCGACGGGTCGCACCCGTCGAAGCCCACCGTCCGCAGCCGGCCGCCGATCCGGTCCGCCTCGTAGACGACGGGCTTGAGGCCCATCTTCATCAGCTCGTACGCCGCGACGATGCCGGACAGGCCACCACCGATGATGGCGACCTCGGTCCCGTGCTCGGTCGCGGGTATCTGGCCGAGGCCCGCCGGGTGGGCGAGGAAGTCGTCGTAGGCGTACGGGAAGTCCGGGCCGAACATGGTGATCGGCGGCTGCTGCTCGTCTGCGTGCTCGACGGCGTTGGGCACCGTGGACGTCATGGGGTACGGACTCCTTGCACGGAAAGAACTCGGGAGAGGTTCGGGGAGGGCTGAGGGTCAGGCCAGGGACCCGTAGAGGCCGGGGCGGCGGTCCTTCAGGTACGGGTTCGCCTCGCGCGAGGCGGCGAGGTGGGCGCGGTCGACATCGCCGAGGACCAGTTCCTCGATGCGGCCGGCCCGGGCCCGGGCGGTCCCGTCGGGACCGGCCAGGACGGAGAGCCCGACGAACTCGAACTCGCCTTCCTGCCCGACCCGGTTGACGTAGGCGACGTACATCTGGTTCTCCCAGGCCCGCACCGGCACGAGGGACTCGGCGACGAACTGGAAGGGATGCATCTGGGCCGTGGGCACGACGAGGAGGTCGGTCCCGGCCAGCGCGTGGGCGCGGACGTTCTCCGGGAACTCGACGTCGTAGCAGATCATGACGCCGACGCGCAGACCGTCGAGTTCCGCCTGGACGACCGGCTGGTCGCCCGGGGTGAAGTGGTCGTGTTCGAAGCGGCCGAAGAGGTGGGTCTTGCGGTAGTTCGCGAGGCGGGTGCCGTCGGCGGAGATCAGCTGGGCGGAGTTGTAGACCGTCTCGCCCTCGCGCTCCGGGTAGCCGTAGGCGACCGCGAGACCGTGCCGGGAGGAGATCTCGGCGACCGCGTCCGCCGAGTCGCCGTCGGCGGGCTCGGCGAGCCGGGCGATGTCGTCGCCGATCGCGTACCCGGTGAGGAACATCTCCGGCGCGATCAGCAGTCCGGCGCCCGCGGCGGCGGCACGGCCCGCGGCCTGGTCGAGGACCTTGAGGTTCTCGCCGACCGATCCGGGACGACCGGAGCTCTGGAGCAGGGCGGTGCGCATGGGTGTTCTCCACCGGTACGGAAGGGGTTGGGGGCCACTTAGACGGTACGGTCGCCGCCGTCGGCCGGACAAGAAGGAGCCGTTGCGCGCCGATGAGCGATCCGTTGCGTCCGCGGCGGCTTCGGCGGCGATTCGTTGCGTGCCCCTGGGTCCGAACCCGGCCCGTGACGAGGTCGCCACGGCTCGGGCGCCGCGGGCTTCACTCCCCCACGTGGTCGCAGAGGACTCCACCCGCCCGGGTTCCGGGGTCTTTCCCGTCCCGGGTCGGGAGCCGGTTGTCCGCGGACGTCACCGCTGCTCGTCGTACGCCCTGATCGTCCGCCCTGAGCCGGCCTTCCGGGCCGCTCCCGCCTGCGTGCCGAGCCCCGAGCGGTCTCCTCCCGGGCTGCCCGGTGGCCTCCACCTGCGACTCCTGATCGGCACGGGCGGGCATGCGGCCGACCTCCGGCGCCTGCTGTCGGCGATCAGGGGCCGGTCCGTCCGGCGGCCGTACGCCGCCGGTCGGCACGACGTACGGGCCGCGCCGGCCGGTCGGTACGACGTACGGGCGGCGCCGGCCGGTCGGCACGACCTACGGGCGGTGGCGGCAGGTCGGCACGACGTACGGTTCGGCGCCGGTGACATGCCGTACGGGGCGGTGCCGGCCGAGGTGAACGCGCGGTGCGGTGCCGGTCAGCCGGGTGCGCCCGACGAGAAGCGGCGCAGCAGCGGGGACAGGACCAGGACCGACTTCGTCCGTTCGACGAACGGCTCGCCCGCGATGCGCTCCAGCACACGCTCGAAGTGGCGCATGTCGGACGCGAAGACCTGGGCGATCGCGTCCGCCTCACCGGTGACGGTGGAGGCGGCCACGACCTCCTGGTAGCGCTCCAGGCCCCGCTGGATGGTCTCCGGCGAGGTGTTGCGCCGGCAGTAGATCTCGACGAACCCCTCGGTCTCCCAGCCGAGCGCCGCCGGGTCCACCCGGACGGTGAACCCGGTGATGGCGCCGGTCGCGCGCAGCCGGTCCACCCGCCGCTTCACGGCGGGCGCGGACAGGCCGACCAGTTGCCCGATGTCCGCGTAGGAGCGGCGGGCGTCCTCGGCGAGGGCGTGCACGATGCGTTCGTCGAGATCGTTCAGCAAGGCGGGCGGTTCACTTCTCTGCGGTGACTGCGGGGGCCACGGAATCCACGGAGTCCGCGGCGGCCAGCCGGGACCGCCGGTGGCCGTACAGGAAGTAGAACACGAGCCCGACGGCCATCCAGACTCCGAACACCACCCAGGTGACGGCCGAGAGGCTGCCCATCATCCACACGCAGAAGGCGAAGCCCAGCGCGGGCAGCACCGGCGACAGCGGCACCCGGAAGGTGCGGGTCATGTGCGGGCGGGTCCGGCGCAGTACGACGACCGCGACGTTGACCAGCGCGAAGGCGAACAGCGTGCCGATGCTGGTGGCGTCGGCGAGCTGGCCGAGCGGGATCGCGGCGGCGAGGACACCGCAGAAGACGGACACGATGACGGTGTTGGCGCGGGGCGTGCCGGTCCTGGGGTGGACCCGCGAGAACACCTTGGGGACGAGGCCGTCGCGCGACATCGCGAAGAGGATGCGCGTCTGGCCGTAGAGCACGGTCAGCACGACGCTCGCGATGGCGATGACCGCGCAGGCCGCGAGGAGCGTGCCCCAGAACGTCTGCCCGGTGACGTCCTTCATGATCTGGGCGAGCGCGGCCTCCGAGTCGTTGAACCGGCGCCACGGCTTCGCGCCCACCGCGACGGCCGCGACGACGACGTACAGCGCCGTGACGATGACCAGCGACAGCATGATCGCGCGCGGCAGGTCCCGCTGCGCGTTCTTCGCCTCCTCGCCGGCCGTGGAGGCGGCGTCGAAGCCGATGTAGGAGAAGAAGAGGGTGGCGCCGGCGGCGCTGACGCCGGCCATGCCGAGCGGCATGAAGTGCGCGTAGTTGCCCGAGCGGAAGCCCTGGACGCCGATCGCGCAGAACAGCAGCAGTGCGGCGATCTTCACGGCCACCATGATCGTGTTGGCGCGTGCGGACTCCTTGGCGCCGCCGAGCAGGAACGCCATGGCGAGCAGCACGACGATCAGCGCCGGCAGGTTGAACACGCCGCCGTCCCCGGGCGGCGCCGACAGCGCGGCGGGGATGGTGACGCCGATGGTGCCGTCCAGCAGCTCGTTGAGGTACTGGCCCCAGCCGACCGCCACGGCGGCGACCGACACGCCGTACTCCAGGACCAGGCACCAGCCGCAGATCCAGGCGATCAGCTCGCCCATCGTTGCGTATGCGTACGAGTACGAGGACCCGGAGACCGGGATGGTGCCCGCCAGCTCGGCGTACGACAGGGCGGAGAACAGGGCGGTGAGACCGGCGATCACGAAGGAGAGGGTGACGGCGGGCCCGGCTTTGGGCACGGCCTCGCCGAGGACCACGAAGATACCGGTGCCGAGCGTGGCACCGATGCTGATCATGGTGAGCTGCCACAGCCCGAGGGAGCGTCGCAGCGTTCCTCCCTCGCCCTGGCCACCCTCGGCGACCAGGCGTTCCACCGGCTTGCGGCGCATCAGACGCGCGCCGAGGCCCGGGAGGGCGGTGGCTGGATGACTGCGGGACTGCGCGGGTGCGCCTTGGTCGAGCACGCGTCGGCTCCTTATCGCTGCCGGTCAAGGGGACGGGCGGGACCGGCGGCACCCCGGGGCGGGGACCGCCGAGCGGGGTCCTCGCCACGCCGCGTACAGCGCCTGACCCTATGAGCCGCGCCTTCACGGGCGTAATGCAGCAACCTTGCGCATCTCCGCAAGATCGTTGCGTTCATCGAACGTTCACGCGTATTCGTTGCAGACGCCGTTTCGATGGTTGCGCCGATGTGTGCTCATCGGTGCCGCCGCCTCCCCGGCCGGGGAGGCGACCGGGTCGGCACAGGCACCGACCACGCCTCGGCCCCCGCCCTCCCGCGGACGGGGGGACGGGGGCCGAGGGGGTACGGCTCAGTTCCAGCTCGCGTGCAGGGGCTCGCCCTCCGCATAGCCCGCCGCGCTCTGGATGCCGACGACGGCCCGCTCCGCGAACTCCTCCAGGGAGCCGGCACCGGCGTAGGTGCAGGAGGAGCGGACACCCGCGATGATCGAGTCGATGAGGTCCTCGACGCCCGGGCGGGCCGGGTCGAGGAACATCCGGGACGTCGAGATGCCCTCCTCGAACAGCCCCTTGCGGGCACGGTCGTACGCGGACTCCTCGGAGGTGCGGTTGCGGACCGCACGCGCCGAGGCCATGCCGAAGGACTCCTTGTACAGCCGGCCGTTCGCGTCCTGCTGGAGGTCGCCGGGCGACTCGTACGTGCCCGCGAACCAGGAGCCGATCATCACGTTGGACGCGCCCGCCGCCAGCGCCATGGCGACGTCGCGCGGATGGCGGACGCCGCCGTCGGCCCACACGTGCTTGCCGTACTTCTTCGCCTCGGCGGCGCACTCCAGGACGGCCGAGAACTGCGGGCGGCCGACGCCGGTCATCATGCGCGTGGTGCACATGGCGCCGGGGCCCACACCGACCTTGACGATGTCCGCACCGGCCTCGATCAGGTCGCGCACGCCCTCGGCGGCGACGATGTTGCCCGCCACGAGCGGCACCTGCGGGTCCAGTGCCCGCACGGCCCTGAGGGTGTTGATCATCGACTCCTGGTGGCCGTGCGCGGTGTCGATGACGAGCGTGTCGACGCCCGCGTCGAGGAGCTGCTTGGCCTTGCCGACGGCGTCGCCGTTGATGCCGACGGCGGCGGCGATGCGCAGCCTGCCGTGCGCGTCGGTGGCCGGCGTGTAGAGCGTGGCCCGCAGGGCGCCCTTGCGGGTGAGGATGCCGGCCAGCTTGCCGTCCTTGTCCACGGCGGGCGCGTAGCGGCGGTTGGCGGTGTCGAGGACGTTGAAGGCCTCGCGGGGGTCGATCGCGGCGTCCAGCAGCAGCAGGTCCTTGGACATGACCACTTCGAGCTGGGTGAAGCGGTCCACGCCGGACAGGTCGGCGTCGGTGACCACGCCGATCGGGCGGTGTGCGTCGTCGACGACCACGCCGGCGTTGTGGGCGCGCTTGGGCAGCAGCGCGAGGGCGTCGGCGACGGTCTGGTGCGGGGCCAGCACGATCGGGGTGTCCAGCACCAGGTGGCGGCTCTTCACCCAGGAGATGACCTCGGTCACCACGTCGATCGGGATGTCCTGCGGTATGACGACCAGGCCGCCGCGGCGCGCCACCGTCTCCGCCATGCGGCGGCCGGCGATGGCGGTCATGTTGGCCACGACGATCGGGATGGTCGTGCCCGTGCCGTCCGGGGAGGCGAGGTCCACGTCCTGGCGGGAGCCGACGGAGGAGCGGCTCGGCACCATGAAGACGTCGTCGTACGTCAGGTCGTAGGCAGGCTGGATGTCATTGAGGAAACGCACGTGCTGCACATCCCAGTCGGTCAGAGGCGGCCCCCGGTCAGGTCAGCCAGGGGTAAGAGCACGTACTTCATTCTCCCATGGCGGGCCCTCCACGAACCCCGGGCGGATCATCCAGGCAGGTCAGAGGGTCCTTTGTGGGATCATCCAAGCGTCAGCGCCACGGACAGGCCCGGCATCTGGTCCGCCGCCTCGGAGAACACGTCCCGGGCGGTCTCCCACTCCTCCGGGCGCGCCGCCGCGTACTCCTGCCAGCCCCGTACGACGAGCAGCAGGCCCCGCTCGACGGCCTCCTCGGGCCAGACGGTCTCGTCGGTGAGCGAGTCGGCGAGCGCGTCCCAGTTGCGGCCGAACCAGTACGGCAGGTCCAGGGCCCGCACGATCCGCTCCATGAACGCGGCCTTGTCGGCGACCCCGTCCAGATCCAGCGTGACCAGGAACCGGCCCGCGAGGTCGTCGCTCATCTCAGCACCGCCCGGAATGTGTTGTAGTGATCACCGGTGTAGTAGGTCTCCCCGCCCTGCCCGGTGACGATGCGCCGGGCCCCCCGGTCGTGGGCACCGGGTGTGGGCACCGTGTACTCGTGGTAGTAGCCGCGGGGATGGGCGGGCAGCCGGTGCTCGCGGTTGCCGAACACGGCGCCGTCCTGCGCGTACGGGTAGGGGCCGCCCTTGTCGATGAGGGCCAGGGTGTGCCGGGCCTCGGCGGGGAGCCGGTCTTCCCGCACCGTGGCCATGTCCCCGGCCCACGACGCGGCGGGCGTGCGGGGGCCGCCGGTGTCCGTGGCGGAGCACCCGGTGAGCAGAACGGCCAGGCAGACGAGGAGCCCCACGAGCAGGCGGGGGACGGACCGCGGCAGCATGTGCCGATGCTGCCACAGCCTGCCCCGGCGCCACGCCCTGTCAGGGCCCGTCCGGGTCCGCCCGGTTCAGCGCCGGCGTCGGTGCCGGGCCCGCCGTCATCAGGTAGTCCGCCGCCGCCGTGTCCGTCACGAGGCTGGTGACGAGCCCGGAACGCAGCACCGCGTCGATGGCGGCCGCCTTGCGCTGCCCGCCCGCGATCGCGACGACCTCGGGGATACGGCGGAGCTGGTCGGCCTTGACGGTGATGCACCGCTCCCCCAGGTCCCGTCCGACCCGGCGGCCCTCGGCGTCGAAGAGGTGCGCGGCCATCTCGGCGGCGACGCCGAGGGAGGCGTAGTGGGCGCGCTCCTCCTCGGTGAGCATGTCGTGCACCGTGGAGATGCCGGGCTCCCAGGACCCGATGGACACGCAGGCGACCGTGACCTTGTCGAAGTACTCGAAGGCGCGGGCGATCCCCGTCTGGTTGCGCAGGGCCGCCGCGGTCGCCGCGTCCGGGAGCAGCATCGGCGCGTAGATGGGGTGGGCGTCACCGCCCGAGACCTGCGCGGCACGGCGCACGGCCTCCACCGAGCCGCGCTCGGAGGTCCCGGCGTCGTACACGCCTGTCAGCTGCACCACCGTGCACGGTGGCAGCCGGTCCAGGGCCGCCGCCATGTGGATGGTGGAGCGGCCCCAGGCCAGGCCCAGCACATCGCCCTCGGTGACCAGCTCGCCGAGCAGGTCGGCGGCCACCTCGCCGAGGTTCTCGGGGTCGGGCGACTCCTCGGCCTCGGCCGGGGCCTCCACCACGACGGCGTGCCTGAGGCCGTAGCGGGCGCGCAGCGCGTCGGAGCGCTCGGCGTCCAACTCGGCCGGCACACGGATCTCGATGCGCACGAGATCGCGTTCGAGGGCGGTCTCCAGGACCCGGGCCACCTTGAAGCGGCTGACGCCGAACTCCTCGGCGATCTGGATCTTGGACTTGCCCTCGAGGTAGAAGCGGCGGGCCATGGCCGCCGCCTGCACCAGCTCAGCGGGTCCCATCCGCATGGCTGACCGGCCCGCCGACATACCCGACACGGCCATCTCCTCACTGCTGTTCACACTGTGCATTCGCCGTTCATCCTTGCAGATCCGGCGTAGTCGATCAGCCCGGACGGTCGGCGTTCAGGTTCCGTTGTCTCACTCGTCGCACGCCCATGACGCCCGGGCCGTCGCCCGCTCCGCCTGGGTGCGCAATGCACGTACCGCGGCGGCCGGGTCGGCCGCCCCGTACACCGCCGAGCCGGCCACGAAGACGTCCGCCCCCGCCTCCGCGCACTGTTCGATGGTGGAGGCCGAGACACCGCCGTCCACCTGGAGCCACAGCTCCAGACCGTGCTTGCTGATCAGCTCACGGGTGCGGCGGATCTTGGGCAGCATGATGTCCAGGAACGCCTGGCCGCCGAAGCCCGGCTCGACCGTCATGATCAGCAGCATGTCCAGCTCGGGCAGCAGGTCCTCGTACGGCTCGATGGGCGTCGCGGGCTTGAGGGCCATGGAGGCCCGGGCGCCCTTGGCGCGGATCTCGCGGGCGAGCCGCACCGGGGCAGCGGCCGCCTCGACGTGGAAGGTGACGGAGGAGGCACCGGCTTCGACGTACTGCGGTGCCCACCGATCGGCTTCCTCGATCATCAGATGGCAGTCCAGCGGGGTGTCCGTCGCCCGGGCCAGGGACTCCACCACCGGCACGCCGAGCGTGAGGTTCGGGACGAAGTGGTTGTCCATGACGTCCACGTGGAGCCAGTCGGCCCCTTCGACGGCCTTCGCCTGCTCGGCGAGGCGGGCGAAGTCGGCGGACAGGATGCTGGGGTTGATCTGCACGGCCATGCCCCAAGCCTGCCATGCCGGAGGCCGCTCGCTCGCGCCGGTACCCGGCCGGAATCCGGCGCTCGGTCACCGTCGGGCCCGGGTGAGGCCGGGCCCGACGGCGCCGCGTCCGTCCGGGCGTGGCGGTCACACGTGTCACGATGGGCGTGTCCATGGCGAGAAACAGCCCGTGCGCCGGGGAGTCGGTGGCGCGGCCACGGGTCCCTCGAAGTGGCCGTCGGCTCCACCCGGCAGACGCGCCCCGTACACCTGAAGGCGCTGCTCACGGCCGAGGGCTGCGTCCTCGGGGCGCGCCCCTGCCCGCCCTTCACCCCTCCTCGACGATCCGGCCGTCGCGCAGTTCCAGGACCCGGTCGGCGATGGCCAGCAGCTGGGGGTCGTGCGTGGCCACCAGGGCGGTGACGGACTGGCTGTGGACCACGGCGCGCAGCAGTTCCATGACGGAGCGCCCGGTGTCCGCGTCCAACTGCCCGGTCGGTTCGTCGGCCAGAAGGAGGGAGGGGCGGTTCGCGAGGGCGCGTGCGATCGCGACGCGTTGCTGCTGACCGCCGGACAGCTCCCCGGGGCGCCGGTCGGCGTGGTCCGCGAGGCCCACCAGGCCGAGCAGCAGGGCGACCCGCTCGTCGCGGTCGCGGCGTTCGGCCCTGCGCAGGCGCAAGGGGACGCCGACGTTCTCGGCCGCGGTCAGGACGGGCAGCAGGCCGAAGGACTGGAAGACGAAGCCGATGTGGTGGCGGCGCAGGTCGAGGAGCTCCTTCTCGCCGAGGCCCACCAGTTCTGTTCCGGCGACGCGTACGCTGCCCGAGTCGGGCCGGTCGAGTCCGCCGATCACGTTGAGCAGGGTGGTCTTGCCGGAGCCGGAGCGTCCCCTGAGCGCCACGAGCTGTCCGCGCGGCACGCCGAACGACACCTCGCGCAGGGCGTGCACGGCGGTGGCGCCGCGGCCGTAGGTCCGGATCACCTGACGGACGGTCACCATGTCGCCGTGGGGCGCCGGTTCGCCCCCCGGCGAGTGATCGGCGCGGTCCGGCAGCCCCTCGCTCATGGCGGCCAGCATAACCACCCGCTTCGATCACCTGACAGGCCGTCGGCAGACAGGTACGTTGATGCCTCGCGCTCATGAACTGGGGCGACAAGGGGAGACCGGAGAGGTCTTCGCCCCGGGCCGGGGTCGGCTGCACCCCCGCGGGGCGCGCCGGACGGCGGCGGGGAGAGTCTTGACGGGGTTCGTGTTGCGGCGCGCACGCGCGCACTGGCTGCTGCTCGGTGCCGCTCTGCTCTGCGTCATGCTCACCACGTGCGTACTCGCCGCGCTCGCCGCGTTCAGCGAGGCCGTCGGGGACGCCGGGCTCCGGCATGCCCTGCAGGACCGCAACGCCACGCGCACCCTGGTCGAGGTCGACGCGGAGGTGACGGCGGACGACCGCGCCAGGCTCGACGCGGCCGTGCGCAGGATCGTTCCCGCGGCCTTCGACGGCATGCCGGTGACCATGGCCGCGAGCATCCAGTCCGTCTCCTACGGCTTGCCCCGCACGGCCCGCACCTCCCGTGGTGACGAGCCCGACCTGACGTTCCTCGCCACCCTCGACCCCTCGCGGCTGACGATGGCCGAGGGGCGCCTCCCCGGCCCGCCCGGCGCCGGGGGCCCGGTCCCGGTCGCCCTGCCCGAGCGGGCCGCCCGTGCGCTGGGTCTGCGCACCGGGGAGCGCCTCACCCTCATCGGCCGGGCCGACGGCCGACCGCTCCAGGTGCTGCTGACCGGCGTCTACCGGCCTGTGGATTCCACCGCGCCCTACTGGCGGCTCGACCCCCTGGGCGGCCGGGGTGTGCGGACGCTGTCGTTCACCACGTACGGCCCGATGCTCGCGGACCCTCGCGCGTTCCTCTCCGGGGCCGTCGCACCGGACAGGATGTCCTGGCAGGCCCGCGCGGACTACTCCGCCATGACCGCGGCGCGCGTGGACCGCCTGCGGCACGGTGTGCAGCGGGCGCTGCGCGACCTCGGCCGGGCGACGGACGGATCCGCCAGGGCCCACAGCGAGTTGCCGGCGCTGCTGACGGACCTGCGCCGCACGCTCCTGGTGACCCGGTCCACGATGCTGATCACCGCCCTGCAACTGGTGCTCCTGGCGGCCTTCGCGCTGCTGCTGGTGGCGGGGCTGCTCGCAGCGGAGCGGGCGGGCGAGACGGCGCAGCTACGGGCCCGTGGCGCCTCCCGTCGGCGTGTGGCGGGGCTCGCGGCGGCCGAGGCCCTGCTGCTCGCGCTGCCCGCCGTCGTCGCGGCACCCCTGCTCGCAGGCCCGCTGCTGCGGCTACCGGCCGGCCACGGTGCGCTTGCCCGCGCACACGTGCGGCTCGGCGGCTCGCCGGCCGAGACCTGGGCGGTGGCGGTGGTCACCGCGCTGATCTGTGCGTTCGCCGTCGTCGGCCCGGCGCTGCGCCGCTCCGGCACGTACCTCGACGAACGCGACCCCGGCCGGCGCCGCACCGGACTGCCCCGCATCGTGCAGGCGGGGGCCGACACGGCGCTCGCCGTCGTCGCGGTGCTGGCGTACTGGCAACTGTCCCGTCGCGGTGCGGGCTCCGGGGTCCTGACGGTGGACAGGGCCGGCACCCTGGGCGTGGACCCGGTGCTGGCGGTCGCACCCGCGCTCTGCCTGTGCGCGGGCGCGGTGCTGGCCCTGCGGCTGCTGCCCCTGGCGGCCCGGTTCGGCGAGCGGTGGGCCGCGGGCACCCGTGGACTGCCGGCGGCGCTCACCGGCTGGCAGCTCTCCCGCCGGCCCGGGCGGGGCACGGGCCCGGTGCTGCTGGTCGTGCTCGCCGTGGCGATGGGAGTCTTCGCTACCGGCGAGGGTGCCAGCTGGGCGCTTTCCCAGCGCGATCAGGCCGACTTCCTGGTCGGCGCGGACGTCCGCGCGGCGGACTCGTCCACCCCGTCCTTCGCCCAGGGCGGGGTCTACGACGCCGTTCCCGGGATCGCAGCCGTCACTCCCGTCGTCCGGACCGACGTGCTCCTGCCGCAGGAGCGCGACGCCACGGTGCTGGCCATGGACACCCGGGCGGCGTCCGAGGTACTCGACTGGCGTGACGACCTCGCGGACCGCTCACCCCGCCGGCTGCTCGGGCCCCTCCACTCCGGCGCACAGACCAACGGCAGGTCCGCGGGCTTCCCCCTGCCGACGGGCACGGACCGGTTGAGGATCACCGCGCGCCTGGAGGCCCTGGGCCCGAAGGGCGAACCGCAACGGAGCAGCGTCACCCCCGGCCTCGTCGTCACCGTCACCGACCGGTACGGCGTCCCGTACGCCGTCGTCCTGGGCACTCTGCCCGCCGACGGCCGCACCCACGTACTGACGGCGGACTTCGCCGCCGAGTCCGGCAGAGCCCAGGGCGCGGCACCCGCGGGTCCGCTGCGGCTGACCGGCATCCAGGCCGACTACCGCCTGCCTCGGCGCGGCGAGCGGCACCGCTTGACGGTGACCGGGCTCGGCGCCGTCCTGGCCGACGGACGCACCCAGGCCGTCCCGGTGCCCGCCGGTGACCCCTGGGACGTTCGCGTGCAGACCTCCGCCGCGGGTGACCCCGGTGGCGCCTCCGCACCGCCCCGGGCGACGGCGTCGCGCCCCACGGCCGCCGTACCGCTCTCCGTGACGTACGGCACCGGGTACGACCCGTCGCCGCCGAGGTCGTACGGCGCGTCCCCGGACGGAGAGCTGACCGTGCGGGCCGACACCGCCGCCGTGCCGGTACCGGCCGCGCTCGCCACCGACGCCTTCCTCCGCGCCACCGGCACGCAGGTCGGCCGGACGGCGGAGATCAACCTGGCCGGCACGACGCTGACGGTCCGCGTCGTCGCCGCCGTCCGGGCCCTGCCCACCGTCGCGCAGCCCGTATCCAACGACGGCGGGGCCCTTCTGCTGGACCTGCGCGCCGTGAACCGGGCCCTGGCTCAGCGCGGCGGGAGCGGACTGCAGCCCGGCGAGTGGTGGCTCGCCGCCGACCGCGGCGCCGCCCCGCGCGTGGCGGCGGCACTGCGCGACCGGGCCGATGCCGGCTCCGTCCTCGTCCGGGACGAGGAGCGCGCCCGGCTCGAGGCCGACCCGCTCGGCGCGGGCCCGCAGGCCGGCCTCCCCGCGGCGGTGCTGGCCGCTGCGGTGCTGGCCGCCGTGGGCTGTGCCGTCGCGGCGGCCGGCGCGCACCGCGAGCGGGCGGAGGAACAGGCGGTCCTGCGGGCCCTGGGGGCCTCCCGGCGCTCGCTGGCCCGTGGGGTGGCCGCCGAACAGGGGGTGCTGCTGGCCGTCTCGGTGGCCGTCGGCACGGCCCTGGGCGTCCTGCTCACCCGCCTCATCCTGCCGATGGTCGTGCTCACCGCCCAGGCCTCCCCTCCGCTCCCGGCCCTCCGTGTCGAGCTGCCCGCGGGCCCGGTGGCGCGGCTCCTCATCGCGGTGACCGCGGTGCCGTTGCTCGTGGTCGCCCTGACCGCCCTGCGGTCCGGCGAACCGGCCCAGGCCCTGCGCCGCCAGGGAGGCGAGTGACATGGCGGCTTTCCGGCGTACGCACGTCCGAACCGGCGGCATGCCCGCCGACCCGCCCTCGGCCGACGCGCCCTGGACACCGACCCGGCTGCGCGCCGCACCCGGCGCCGCGCTCGCCTTGTCGCTGCTGGTCCTGGTGACCGCGTTCCTCGCGGCGGCCCTGCCGCGCATGATCGACCGCTATGAGGACACCGCCCTGCGCGACACGGTGGCGCGGGCGAGCGTGGACCGGCGCAGCGTGACCGCCACGGCGGACGTGTCCTGGGTGTCCGTGCCCTCGGACGCCGACGCCCATGTCACCCCTCGCGCCCTGGCTTCGGGCGAAGCGGTGTTCCAGAGCGTCGTGCGCCCGCCGCTCGCTCTGGACCGCCGCCAGACCGTCTACGGCGTGCGGACGGCCGAGGCCGTCCTCGCCGTGGATCCGGGACTGCCCCGGCCGACCCGGAACACCGACCCGCAGGCCACCGTCGTCGCGCAGCCGGATCTGGACCGCTTCTCGGACGTCCTGGACGGACGTCTGCCCCGGCCCGCCGCCGGCACCGGCGCCGTCGAGGCGGCCGTCACCGAGCGCACCGCGCACGTCATGCGTCTGCGCACCGGGTCCGTGGTTCACCTGGCCGAACAACAGGGCGGAACCGAGCTGACCCTGCGGATCACCGGCGTCGTCCGGCCCCGGCACGCCGAGGCCGCCTACTGGAACGCGGAGCCGGACCTGCGGGCACCGACGCTGTCCACCGCGCCCGCCGCATCCATCGAAAGCCCCAGGACGTACTGGCACTTCACCGCCCTCGTCGCACCGGACGCCGCGGGCGCCCTGCTCGACCTGCACGCGGGCGTCACCGCGTACTGGCACCATCCCGCCGACACCGCGGCGCTCACCGCACGCACCGCGAGCGCCCTGGTGGACCGTGTCGCCGCGCTCAACAGCGGCCCCGAGGCCACGCGTCTGAGGGAGCGGACCGGGCTGCGCGGCCTCACCGTCGAGGAGGACGGCCTGGCCACCCTCGTGGCATCGTTCGGCCGGGAACGGGCGGCCATCTCGCCTCTGATCATGGTCGCGGCGGTCGGCGGCGGCACGGTCGCCGTCATCGTGCTGCTCATGGCCGCCGAACTGACCGCCGCCCGGCGCCGCACGGAACTGGTCCTGCTGCGCGCCCGCGGTGCGAGCCTGCGCGGTCTGGCGGTGCGCCTGCTCGGCGAGAGCGCCGTCACGGCCGTGCCGTCCGCGGCGGCCGGACTGCTCTGCGCCCTCCTGCTGGTCCCCACGCAGCGCTCCGCGGCAGCCGTGTGCGCGGCGAGCGCGGTGGGGGCCGTGGCGTCGCTGGCCGCTCCCGTACGGGCCCTGTCCTCCGTCCGCGTCCTGCGGCCCGGCGAGCCGGAGGACCTGGTGCGCGCCCGCCCGTCACGGCGGCGCACCGTGGCCGAACTGACCGTCGTCCTCGTCGTGACCGGCTCCGTGGTGGCGCTGCGCCGCCGCGGCACGGCGGACGGCGGCCCGGACCTGCTCACCGCGGCTGCTCCCGTCCTGATCGCGGTGGTCGCCGCCTTGGTGCTGCTGCGGCTGTACCCGCTGCCGCTGCGGCTGCTCGCCCGCCCGGCGGCCCGCCTCAGGGGCGCGGTGCTCCCCCTGGGCGTGGCGCGCGCCGGCCGCGCTCCCTCCACGGCCGCCCTGCCGCTGCTCGCCGTGCTGGTGGCGCTCACCGTGACGTCGTTCGGCGGTGCGGTCCTGTCCGGGGTGGCCGCCGGGCGGGACCGGGCGGCCCTCGCGGCCGTCGGCGCCGACGCGCGTGTCCAGTCCCGGACCGCCCTGCCGCCAGGTCTCGCGGAGGCGATCCGTCGCATCCACGGCGTGCGGGACGTGGCGGCCGTCCGCGTGGAAACCGGCCTGCGCACGGACCGCGGCACCGCCTACGCCCTGCTCATGGTGGACCCCGGGCCCTATGCGCGGCTCGCCGCGGTGACGGGCGTGGACGACCGCTTCCCGACGGCGGCGCTGGACGATGACGGGGCCGGCACGCTGGCCGCGGTGGTGTCGCCGCGGCTGGCCGCGGAGTTCGGCGGCACCCCGCACGCCGTGCGAACGGCTGCCGGCCCCCTGGACGTGCGGGCTGTCGCCACGCGACCGGCCGCTGCCGGGGTGCCGGGCCCGGAGTTCGCCATCGTGTCGGTGAAGACCGTGGCACGCGCGCACCCCGACTGGCCGCGCACGTCCGCACTGGAGCCGACGGACCTGTACGTGACCGGCGGCCATGTCGACGGCCGGTTCCTGCGCGCCACCGCCCACCAGGCGTCGGACCAGCTCACCGTCCAGCTCCGGTCCGAGGAACGGGCGGCGCTGAAGGGGACCGCTCTGCAGGCCGGCGCCCAACGCGTGTATCTGGCGGCGGTGGCCGCCGGCGGCGGCTACTGCGTCCTGGCCCTGGTGCTCTCCCTGTGGCAGAGCGCACCGCAGCGCCGGACCACGCTGGCCCGGCTGCGCACCATGGGCATGCGGGTGGGCCAGCGCCAGTGGCTCGCCGTGCTCGACGTACTGCCGCACGTCCTGCTGGGTGCGGTCGGGGGCGTCCTCACCGGTCTGGCCGTGGTCCCGCTGCTGCGGCCCGGCGTGAACCTGACGGCTCTGGCCTTCACGAGCCGGACGCCGGCCGGCGGCACTCCCGCGGTGGTGCCGGCCACCGACCCGCTCGCACTCGTCCTGCCCTCGGCGGGACTCCTGGCCATGGCATGCGCCGTTCTCGCGGCCCAGGCGTGGTGGACCGGACGGCGCGGCGAAGGCGCGAACCTGAGGATGGGGGACCAGACATGACGGAACAGCCCTCGGCGGCCCCGGACACCGTCACACTCGCCGACCTGGAACAGCGGGTCGCGAGGCAGCGGGAGCAGCCCGTCCACGGTCACGACGCCCTGATCGTGTGCGACCGTCTCGTGCGCGTCTTCACCGGCCAGGGAGGGGAGGTGCAGGCCCTGCAAGGGCTGGACCTGCTGGTCTCCAAGGGTGAGCTCATGGCCCTGGTCGGCGCCTCGGGCAGCGGGAAGTCCACCCTCCTGAACATCCTGGCGGGCCTGGACGTCCCCACCGCGGGCGGCGCCACGGTCGCGGGCTTGGACCTGCTGGCCATGGACGGCAGGTCCCGGCTGCGCTACCGGCGCGAAGTGGTGGGCTTCGTCTGGCAGCAGACGGCACGCAACCTGCTGCCCTACCTCACGGCCGCCCAGAACGTGGCCCTGCCGATGCGCCTCGCCGGACTCGTCAAGGGCAGGCGGCAACGCGCCGCCCGCACCGCGGAGCTGCTGGAGATGACCGGCGTGGCCCACTGCCGCGACCGGCGCCCGCACCAGATGTCGGGCGGCGAGCAGCAGCGCACCGCCATCGCCGTAGCTCTGGCCAACCACCCGGCGCTGGTCCTGGCCGACGAACCCACGGGCCAGCTCGACTCCACGACCGCCGAACAGGTCTTCGCCACCTTCCGCACCGTCAACGAGGAACTCGGCACGACCGTCGTCCTGGTCACCCACGACTCCGCGGTCGCCTCCGCCGTTCACCGCACGGTCGCCATCCGCGACGGGCGCACCGCCTCGGAGGTGCTGCGCCGCACCACCACCGACGACGAGGGACGTACCACGACCACGGCCCGTGAGTACGCCACCGTGGACCGCGCCGGCCGCCTTCAACTGCCGCACGACTTCGCTCAGGCCCTCGACATCCGTGACCGCGTCCTGCTGGAGCTGGAGCCCGATCACATCGCGGTACGGCCCGACAAGGCCCAATAAACGTCTGCCGGCGGTCGCGAGGCGGTGCGGCCGGGGGTCAGCCGGTGCGGCGGATGAGGGCCAGGTACATCGCGTCCGTGCCGTGCAGATGCGGCCAGAGCTGGATGTCGGGACCGTCGCCCAGGTCCGGCAGGCCGGGCAGCAGCGGCCGGGCGTCGACGAGTTCGGCGTCGCGGTACTGCTTGAGCACGTCGTCGACCACCGCGCGGGTCTCCGCGAGGTGCGGCGAGCAGGTGGCGTAGCCGACGACGCCTCCGACGCGTACGGACTCGAGGGCGCATCGCAGCAGGGCGCGCTGCAGCGGGGCGAACCCGTCGAGGTCCTCGGGCCGGCGGCGCCAGCGCGCCTCGGGGCGGCGGCGCAGGGCGCCGAGGCCGGTGCAGGGCACGTCCATCAGGACCCGGTCGAAGGTGCCGGGCCGCCATGGCGGCCGGGTGCCGTCGGCGGCGACGACCTGGTACGGGCCGGGATTCCCGGCCAGCGCCTTCGCCACCAGGCCGGCTCGGTGCGGCTGCTTCTCGGAGGCCAGCAGCACGGCTCCGCGCTCGGCGGCGAGGGCGGCGAGCAGGGCGGCCTTGCCGCCGGGCCCGGCGCACCCGTCCAGCCAGGCCCGGTCGGGCCCGTCGAGGGGGGCGTTCGCGAGGGCGAGCGCGACGAGCTGGCTGCCCTCGTCCTGTACGCCCGCACGGCCCTCGTGCACGGCCTTGACCGAGCCGGGCTCGCCGCCCTCGGTGAGCCGGACGGCGTACGGCGACCAGCGGCCCGGCAGCGCGGCGGGCTCGTCGAGGAGTTCCTCGGTGGTGGAGCGGCCGGGCCGGGCGACGAGGGTGACCTCGGGGCGCTCGTTGTCCGCGGCGAGGAGTTCCTCGATGCCGGCACGTCCGCCGCCGAGGGAGTCCCACAGGGCGGAGACGACCCAGCGCGGGTGCGAGTGCACGACGGCGAGGTGGTCCTCGGGGTCCTCGTCGTAGGGGGGTGCCACCCGCTCCAGCCAGGCGTCGAGATCGTCCTGGGCGACCTTGCGCAGAACCGCGTTGACGAACTTGGCGCGACCGTCGCCGAGCACCACACGCGCGAGCTCGACGGTCGCGGACACGGCGGCGTGCGTGGGGATCCGCGTGCCGAGCAGCTGGTGGACGCCGAGGCTCAGCACGTCGAGCACCGGCGGGTCGACGTCCCGCAGCGGCCGGTCGACGCAGGCGGAGAGTATGGCGTCGTACGTGCCCTGCCGGCGCAGTGTCCCGTACACCAGCTCGGTGGCGAGCGCCGCGTCGCGCCCGTCGATCTCGCCCTTCTCACGCGCCTTGCGCAGCAGCGGCGGCAGGACGAGGTTGGCGTACGCGTCCCGCTCGTCCACGGCCCGCAAGGCGTCGAAGGCGAGGATGCGGACGGGGTCCTTCTTGGGCCGGCGGTAGGGCTTGCCGGGCTTGCGGGGACGGCGGGACTGCTCGGTCACGAAAAAGGTGCTCCGGTTGTGGGACGGCGTGCGCTTACAGCGTACGTCCGTGGGATATCGGGCCTGCGAAGAGGTCGGCGGGGTCAGCCGCCGAGGGTTTCCGCGGCGCCGATCCGCACTCCGCGCGCCCAGTCCGCGGCCTTCATCGGCTTCTTGCCCTGGGCCTGCACCCACACCAGTTCGACCGCGTGTGAACCGGTGCCGACGTACACGTTGTTCTTGCCGGTGGACAGCCGCCCGGGGGCGAGGTCCGTCATCTCGGGCCGGGGCGCGACCTGGATGAGCTTGAGCCGTTCGCCGCGGAAGGTGGTCCAGGCGCCGGGCGCGGGTGTGCAGGCGCGCACCACGCGGTCGACGCGCAACGCGGGCGCGGACCAGTCGATCTGCGCGTCCTCGACGGTGATCTTCGGGGCGAGCGTGACGCCCTCGGCGGGCTGCGGCACGGCCTTGAGGGTGCCGTCCTCGATGCCGTCCATGGTGGCCTCGAGCAGTCCTGCGCCGGCGAAGGCGAGACGGGTGAGCAGGTCGCCGCTGGTGTCGGTGGGCCGGATCCGCTCGGTGACGGTGCCGTAGACGGGACCGGAGTCCAGGCCCTCCTCGATGAGGAAGGTGGAGGCGCCGGTGATCTCGTCGCCCGCCATGAGGGAGTGCTGCACGGGGGCGGCGCCGCGCCATGCGGGGAGCAGGGAGAAGTGCAGGTTGACCCAGCCGTGGGCCGGGATGTCGAGGGCCACGCGCGGCAGGAGCGCGCCGTAGGCGACGACCGGGCAGCAGTCCGGCGCGATCTCCCGCAGGCGGGCCAGGAAGTCCTCGTCCCGGGGCCGGTTCGGCTTGAGGACCTCGATGCCGGCCTCCTCCGCCCGCTCGGCGACGGGACTGGCGACGAGCCTGCGCCCCCGCCCGGCCGGTGCGTCGGGCCGGGTGACGACGGCGGCCACCTCGTGCCGGTCCGACGCGATCAGAGCGTCCAGCGCGGGAACGGCGACCTCGGGGGTACCAGCGAAGACAAGCCTCATGGGTGGGTGACGGCCTCTCGGGCGGGAGTTCTGACGGGCCCGCGCCTCCCGGCTGGGCCGGGCCTGCGGGCGGCGCACCAGTCTAGGGGGTGGCGGGGCGCGCCCGGTCGTAGGTGGGGGCTCGCAGCGCACGCTGTCCGCCGGGGGCGTACGCATATGCTCTTACGCCCCCGCAGCGTGACCACAGGCCCGAAAGCGCGTTGGTCAAGAAAGAGTTGACCACAAGCGGGCCGTTGTCGCGGTCCGACCCTTTTCAACGCCGGTTCGAGAGGCTTGTTCATGGCCGACCACGCAACCCACGACGCCCAGGCCCGGGCCAGCCTGCACTTGCTGGTGCGGGACATCGAGCGGGTCCGCCGGCAGGTGGACGCACTGCGCACCCTCACCGCCCAGTTGGGCAATGTCTACCGCCCGCGGCGCTCCGGCCCGTCCACGGGCTTCGTCGTCTACGGACGCGCCCCCGCACCGACCGTCCGTCTCGCACAGGAGCTGCGGGACAGTGTCGAGACCCTGGTCACCGCGGCCGTGGACTTCGACCGCTCGCTCGGCTTCTCGTGGGACGCCGTGGGCTCGGCGCTCGGCGTCACCAAGCAGGCGGTCCACCGCCGTTACGGCGCCCGCCGTGCCGCCGCGCAAGCGGCCGCCGAGACGGAGCGCGCGCCGGAGCCGTCGGGCAGTCGCACGATCAACGTGGGCGCGGGTATTCCCACGGTGCCCGCGGCCCGCTCGATGCCCACCCAGCCGACGGCCGGCAGCCCCACCCTCCGCGACGAGGCGCGGCCGACCGCCTTCCCCGGGCCGCGCAACGGCTGAGGCCGCCCCTCCCCCCCCTGCCTCCCGGCCGCACCGGGAGGCAGTCCCGTCCCGGCCCGCACGACCCTTCGGCCTCCGCCCCGGTGTCCCGCCTCGATCGCGGCCGTCATCCGATGTCCGGCGGATCGATCCGGATCCGTACCGTGTCGCCGCCGGCCCGTGCCGTCCGGGCGGCCAGCGCGGTCTTCAGGGCGGTGGCCAGCGCGGCCCCGCTCCCGGGCGGTACGCGGACCAGCGCCCGCTCCCACCGCTCCCCCGGCGGCGGCCCCCCGACCCTGCGGGGCCGCCCGGCCTCGGTGACCGGCAGCGGGACCGGCCCCAACACCGTGGCGTCGGACGGGAGTCGGGCACCGGAGAGGAAGTCCGCGACGGCCGCGGCCGGTCCCGACACCGCCGCCATCCGCGACACCGGCGGGAACCCCAGCTCCGCCCGCTCGGCCAGCTCCCGCACCGCGTGCCCGACCGGATCCCATCGGACGAGCGCCTGCACGGGCCGCAGCGTCGGCTCGGCGACGATCACGACCGTGCCGCCCACGGACTGCGGCCTGACCAGCGCGCTCGCGCCGATCCACCGCCGCAGCGCGTCCTCACCCGCCCGCAGGTCGGGCCGCCCCAGCATGGCCCATCCGTCGAGGAGCAGCGCCGCCGCGTATCCGCCCTCGGCGACGGGCTCGGCCCCCGGTGTGCTGACCACCAGGGCCGGTGTTCCCGGCACCGTGTCCAGCACCTGCTCGCGCCCCGAGGTCCGCACCGGAACGGCCGGGAACGCCCGCCCCAGTTCCTCGGCGGTCCGCCTGGCCCCCACGATCTGGGCCCGCAGCCGGAACCCGCCGCACTCCGGACAGTGCCAGGCGGTCTCCTCCCGCCCGCACCATCCGCAGGTCAGCCTCCCGGCCTCCTGCCCCGCCAGCGGCCCGGCACAGTGCCGGCAGCGCGCGGGTGCCCGGCACTGCGCGCAGGCCATCCGGGGCACGTAGCCGCGCCGGGGCACCTGCACCAGAACCGGCCCGTGCTGCAGTCCCTCCCGGGCGATCTCCCAGGCGAGCGAGGGCAGCCGTGCCGCCCGCGCCGCCTCGTCGCGTGCGAGGTCTCCGTCACCCACCGTCCGTACGAGCGGCGCGGTGGCGCGCACCTGCTCGCGGTCGGCGACCAGCGGGGCGGCCCATCCGCTCTCCACGAGCTGGGCGGCCTCGACGGTGCAGCCCCAGCTCCCCAACAGGAAGCCGCACTTCTCGCGGGTGGCGCGCAGCTCCAGCACCTCGCGGACGTGCGGAAACGGCGCGTGGTCGTCACTGTGGGCGGCGTCCCCGTCGTCCCACACGACGACGAGCCCCAGGTTCCGTACGGGCGCGAACATGGCGGCCCGTGTCCCCACGACGGCCCGCACGGCCCCGCGCCGCACGGCGAGCCACTCCCGGTACCGCCGCTCCTGCCCGGCGTCGGCGGTCAGCACCGCATGCTGCCCCTCCCCCATCAGCTCCCGCAGCGCGGTGTCGATCCGGGCGGCGGCCCGCCCGGCGGGCACCACGACCAGGGCGCCTCGCCCGGAGGCGAGGGTGGCCTGGACGGCGCGGGCGATCTCCTGCGCCCACTGGGGCCCGGGCAGGGCGGTCCACACGGCCCGGGGCACACCGCCGGAGGCCAGCGACCGCAGGAACTCCGCGCCCCGCCCGTACCGCCGCCACGATCCGGGCTCCGGCGGCGGGGGAGGCGCGGGGGGCGTGCCCGAGTCCGCGGCCTCGGCGCGCGCGTGCCGCGGCGGGACCGCGAGCTGCAGCACGTCCGCCAGGCTGCCGGCGTAGCGGTCGGCGACGGCGCGGGCGAGTCCCAGCAGCTCGGGCGACAGGACGGGCTCGGGCGACACGACGTGCGCGAGGGCCGCGAGGGGGCCCGGGTAGTCGGACTCGGCCACCCGCTCGACCAGGAACCCGTCGATGAGCCCGCCGCCCTCGCGCCGTCCCTCCCGCACCGTGCGCCCGCCGGCCCCGAACCGCACCCGGACCCTGACCCCGGGCCGGGCGACGGCGTCGAGCTCCTCCGGTACGGCGTAGTCGAAGTACCGGTCCAGATGCAGCACGCCCTTGTCGACCACCACCCGCGCGACGGGCAGGTCCTTGGCCGGCGAGGCCCCGCGCCAGGTCCGCGGCTTGGCCCGGGGCCCCTTGGCCTTGCGCACCGCGTCCCGCAGCAGGGCAAGCTGCTCGGGCGGCGCGGCGTCCGGCCCGCCCGCCCGCTGCTGCCCGTTCTCGCTGCTCACGCTTGCATTCCTACCAAACGCCACTGACACCGGCGCGCGCCGAGAGCACACCGTCCACCCGGACCCGGCACGCCGCTGCGCCGGCCCTTCTGCACGCGCCGAGGCCCGGCACCCCGAAGGGTGACGGGCCTCGCGACGGATGGGCTGGAGGGATCTACAGGCCCACTGCCTTGCGCAGGGCCTCGACCCGGTCGGTGCGCTCCCAGGTGAAGTCGGGCAGTTCGCGGCCGAAGTGGCCGTAGGCCGCCGTCTGGGCGTAGATGGGGCGCAGCAGGTCCAGGTCGCGGATGATCGCGGCCGGGCGGAGGTCGAAGACCTCGGTGATCGCGTTCTCGATCTTCTCGGCGTCGACCTTGGCCGTGCCGAAGGTCTCCACGAACAGACCCACCGGCTCCGCCTTGCCGATCGCGTACGCCACCTGCACCTCGCAGCGGGAGGCCAGACCCGCGGCGACCACGTTCTTGGCGACCCACCGCATCGCGTACGCCGCCGAACGGTCCACCTTGGAAGGGTCCTTGCCGGAGAACGCACCACCACCGTGCCGGGCCATACCGCCGTAGGTGTCGATGATGATCTTCCGGCCGGTCAGGCCCGCATCACCCATCGGACCACCGATCTCGAACCGGCCGGTGGGGTTGACCAGCAGCCGGTAACCGTCGGTCTCCAGCTTGATCCCGTCGTCCAGCAGCGCCTTCAGCTCCGGCTCGACCACGAACTCACGGATGTCCGGCGTCAGCAGCGAGTCCAGATCGATGTCACTGGCATGCTGCGAGGAGACCACCACCGTGTCCAGACGCACCGCCTTGTCACCGTCGTACTCGATGGTGACCTGGGTCTTTCCGTCCGGACGCAGATAGGGGATCGTGCCGTTCTTACGGACGTCGGACAGACGCTTGGACAGACGGTGCGCTAGGAAGACGGGCAGCGGCATCAGCGTCGGCGTCTCGTCCGACGCGTAGCCGAACATCAGGCCCTGGTCACCGGCACCCTGCCGGTCCAGCTCGTCGTCATCGCCCTCGACCCGGGACTCGTACGCCGCATCCACACCCTGCGCGATGTCCGGGGACTGCGCGCCGATCGACACCGACACACCACAGGACGCGCCGTCGAAGCCCTTCTTCGACGAGTCGTAGCCGATCTCGAGGATCTTGTTGCGGACCAGCGTCGCGATGTCCGCGTACGCCTTGGTCGTGACCTCACCGGCCACGTGCACCAGGCCGGTCGTGATCAGCGTCTCCACGGCGACCCGGGACGTCGGGTCCTCACGCAGAAGCGCGTCGAGAATGGTGTCGCTGATCTGGTCAGCGATCTTGTCGGGGTGACCCTCGGTCACGGACTCCGAGGTGAACAGGCGACGGGACACAACGCTCCCTGTGGTTGCAGCGGCTGCTGGCTGATCATGGGCGGACGGGACGGGGGCTGCGCCCGGCGTCGTCCGGGAACAGTTTATCGGTCGCGCTCGACCACCGGCCCAGGTGTCTCGCCTCTTGGGAGCCCTGTGACCTGCGTCACGCGGCATTCTGCCGAATGGCCGGGCCTGTTTCCAGGGGCGCCACGCGGCAATGTCCGAGGAATGAACGAGCCGTCAAGAGCAGGAGACGTTCAGGTGAGGCGATGTGCAACGAGGTCCCACACCGTCTCGGCCAGCGCCTCCTTCGGACCGTGCGGCACCGGAGTCTCGCTGCCGTCGGCGCCCAGCACGACCGCCTCGTTCTCCTCGGAGCCGAAGGTCTTGCGCTCGCCCACCTCGTTCACCACGAGCAGGTCGCAGCCCTTGCGCGCGAGCTTCGTCCGGCCGTTCACCAGCACGTCGTCGGTCTCCGCGGCGAAGCCGACGACGATCTGGTCCGGGCGGGCGCGGTCGGCCGAGATCTCCGCCAGGATGTCCGGGTTTCTGACCAGGGCGATGGGCTCCGGGTCCTGTCCGTCCCTCTTCTTGATCTTCCCGGGTGCGTAGGTGGCCGGGCGGAAGTCGGCCACCGCGGCCGCCATCACCACGGCGTCCGCGTCCGCGGCCGCCTTGAGGACGGCCTCGCGCAGTTGGACCGCGGTCTCCACCGGTATGACGTCCACTCCCGCCGGGTCGGGCAGCCCCGTGTTCGCGGCGATCAGGGTGACGCGGGCGCCCCGCGCCGCGGCCGTGCGCGCGAGGGCGTAGCCCTGCTTGCCGGAAGAGCGGTTGCCGAGGAAGCGCACGGGGTCGAGGGGCTCGCGGGTGCCGCCGGCGCTGACGACGACGTGCCGCCCGGCGAGGTCGGGTTCGGTGGTGCCGCGGGCGAGCACCCGGCGGCAGACCTCGAAGATCTCGGCGGGCTCGGGCAGCCGCCCCTTACCGGTGTCGACGCCGGTGAGGCGGCCGACCGCCGGTTCGATGACGAGGGCGCCGCGGCGGCGCAGCGTCGCCACGTTCTCCTGCGTGGCCGGGTGCTCCCACATCTCCGTGTGCATGGCCGGGGCGAAGACGACCGGACAGCGGGCCGTGAGGAGGGTGTTGGTGAGGAGGTCGTCGGCGAGCCCGTGGGCCGCCTTGGCGAGCGTGTCGGCGGTGGCCGGGGCGACGACCACCAGGTCGGCGCTCTGGCCGATGCGGACGTGCGGGACCTCGTGGACGTCGTCCCAGACCTCCGTGGAGACCGGGTTGCCGGAGAGGGCGGACCAGGTGGCGGCGCCGACGAAGTGCAGCGCGGAGGCGGTCGGCACCACGCGTACGTCGTGCCCGGACTCGGTCAGTCTGCGCAGCAGCTCGCACGCCTTGTACGCGGCGATGCCGCCACTGACCCCCAGAACGACCTTCGGCTTGCCCACCGGGCCTCCCCGCACTCGACACCTCGACGCCGCGGCTCATCGGCGTACGCGTCCATGAGACACCACAGGCCCGACAGTCGCGCTGCCGGGCCTGTGGAAAAGCCTACTGCGATCAGTAGATACTACTTATCGTGACCGCATGGTCACTGGGCCGGGCCCTCCACGGACTCGGAGGTCAGCAGACCCGCGTTGATCTCGCGCAGCGCGATCGAGAGCGGCTTCTCGTGGACGTGGGTGTCGACGAGCGGACCGACGTACTCGAGGAGGCCCTCACCGAGCTGCGAGTAGTACGCGTTGATCTGGCGGGCCCGCTTGGCCGCGTAGATCACGAGGCTGTACTTCGAGTCGGTGGCCTCGAGGAGCTCGTCGATCGGCGGGTTGATGATGCCCTCGGGCGCGGTGATGGAAGAGGACACGCTCTACCTTCCGAAAGATGGGAAAGATCAGACCTGATCACACAACCCTGATCACACAACGTTCATCAAGGCTAGCAGCTCGCGCGCCACGTCCTCGACCGAGGTGTTGACCAGGGTCTCGTCGAACTCGGGCTCGGCCGCCAGCTCGGTCTTGGCCGCCTCCAGACGGCGCTCGATGACCGCGGGCGGCTCGGTGCCCCGCCCGGTGAGTCTGCGCACGAGCTCCTCCCAGGAGGGAGGAGCCAGGAACACGAGCTGTGCCTCCGGCATGGACTCGCGGACCTGCCGGGCGCCCTGGAGGTCGATCTCCAGCAGGACCGGCACCCCGGCCTCCAGGTGCTCGATGACCGCGGCCCGCGGCGTGCCGTAGCGGTTGCCGGCGAACTCGGCCCACTCCAGCAGCTCGCCGTTGGCGATCAGCTTGTCCATCTCGTCGTCGGTGACGAAGAAGTAGTGGACTCCGTGCCGCTCACCGGGTCGGGGCGCGCGGGTCGTCGCCGACACCGAGAGCCAGACCTCGGGGTGTTCCTTGCGCATATGGGCGACGACCGTGCTCTTGCCGACCCCCGAGGGGCCGGAGAGCACGGTCAGCCGCGGACGTTCACTCATGCAGCGATTATTCCAGCAATCCCGGAGTGCCCCGGACTCAGCTGGGGGTGCCGCCGAACTCGCGCTCGAGAGAGGCGATCTGGTTGGAACCGAGGCCCCGCACGCGGCGGCTCTCGGAGATCCCGAGTCGCTCCATGATCTGCTTGGCGCGGACCTTGCCCACGCCCGGCAGGGACTCGAGGAGGGCGGAGACCTTCATCTTGCCGATGACGTCGTTCTCCTGGCCCTGCTTGATGACCTCGTGAAGGGAGGCGCCGGAGTGCTTGAGTCGATTCTTGACCTCGGCCCGCTCCCGGCGAGCCGCGGCGGCCTTTTCGAGCGCGGCTGCGCGCTGTTCGGGGGTAAGGGGCGGAAGAGCCACGCCTACGTCACCTCGGATGTCGAACTGTCGGATACGGACCGGTGAGGAACCTAGTCGCCCCACACCTGGGGAGCCACGAGCAACACGCTTGCCCGTTCTCCCCCACTGCCTTTGAGGGCGTGGGAGGTGCCCCCACTCGTCGGAGACTAGCGGGCAAGTCCGCCAGAGTCAGCGAGAACAGCGGAAAAGTCCTGGTCAGCCTCCGCCGAGACGGACCTTTCGGACATATTGCCCCGGATTTGAGGATGTATCCAGACCTCGAGCCACCCAGAAAGGACTCTTCCGCGCGCGTGTGCGCCCCCGCGCGGTACTAGGCAGCGTCCAGGGCGTCCCGGATCTCGTCTGCGAAGCGTTGCGCGGCGTCACGCAGCGTGACCACGTCGGGGCCGTGACGAAGAACACCCCGGCTGACGTTCGGGACGACGTTGCGCGCCGCCGCGCCGAAGACCCGCGGCAGGTCGGCCGGAGTGGCCCCCTGGGCGCCGATACCGGGCGCGAGGAGCGGCCCGTTGATGGCCAGGTCGTACGACGAGAGGTCGCCCAGCGTGGCGCCGACGACCGCGCCGAAGGAGCCGAGGGGCTTCTCCCCCGCGTTCTCGGCCGCGAGGTGGGCCAGCATCGTCGCCCCGACGTTCCGCCCGTCGGCCCGCCGGGCGTGCTGCACCTCGCCGCCCTCCGGGTTGGACGTCAGGGCGAGCACGAACAGCCCCGCGCCGCTCTCCCGCGCCAGCTCGACGGCCGGCTTCAGCGAGCCGTAGCCGAGGTACGGCGAGACCGTGAGGGCGTCGGAGAACAGCGGGGCGTCCTTGCGCAGGAACGACTCGGCGTATGCGGCCATGGTCGAGCCGATGTCGCCGCGCTTGGCGTCCATGACGACCAGCGCCCCGGCCGCCCGCGCCTCGGCGACCGCCTTCTCCAGAACGGCCACACCGCGCGAGCCGAACCGCTCGAAGAACGCGCTCTGCGGCTTGAGCACGGCGACCCGGTCGGCCATGGCCTCCACCACCGTGCGGCTGAACCGCTCCAGGCCCGCGACGTCGTCGTTCAGGCCCCACTCGGTGAGCAACGAGGCGTGCGGGTCGATCCCGACGCACAGCGGGCCGCGCTCGTCCATGGCGCGGCGCAGGCGGGCCCCGAAGGGCTCCAGAGGACTCATGCGGCCTTCCTCACATCGGCGCCGACCGCGTCGGCGAGGGTGGCGTAGGGGCTGGTACGGAGGCGGGCGAGGAGCCCCTTGTGGATGGCGCGGCTCCACAACGGCCCCTCGTAGATGAAGGCGCTGTAGCCCTGCACCAGCGTGGCACCGGCCAGGATGCGCTGCCAGGCGTCCTCGGCGGTCTCGATCCCGCCGACGCCCACCAGGGTGATGCGGTCGCCCACGCGCGCGTAGAGGCGGCGCAGCACCTCCAGGGAGCGCGTCTTCAGCGGCGCGCCGGACAGTCCGCCGGTCTCCTTCACCAGGGCGGGTTCCGACCGCAGGCCGAGCCCCTCGCGGGCGATGGTGGTGTTCGTGGCGATGATCCCGTCCAGGCCCAGCTCCACCGCCAGGTCGGCGACGGCGTCGATGTCCTCGTCGGCGAGGTCCGGGGCGATCTTGACCAGGAGCGGTACGCGTCGCGCGCGGACCGTACGGTCGGCGGCCTCGCGGACGGCGGTCAGCAGCGGGCGCAGCGCCTCGGTGGCCTGCAGGTTGCGCAGGCCGGGCGTGTTCGGGGAGGAGACGTTGACGACCAGGTAGTCGGCGTAGGGCGCGAGCCGCTCGGCCGACTTCACGTAGTCCTGGGCGGCCTCGGCCTCCGGGACGACCTTGGTCTTGCCGATGTTGACGCCCACCACCGTCCTGAAGACGGGCGTGCGGGACGCCAGGCGCGCGGCGACGGCCAGCGAGCCGTCGTTGTTGAAGCCCATGCGGTTGATCAGGGCACGGTCCGGCACGAGCCGGAAGAGGCGCTTGCGGGGGTTGCCCGGCTGTGCCTCCCCGGTCACCGTGCCGATCTCGACGTGGTCGAAACCGAGCATCGACATCCCGTCGATGGCGACCGCGTTCTTGTCGAAGCCAGCGGCCAGCCCGAAGGGGCCGTGCATGCGCAGCCCGAAGGCCTCGGTGCGCAGCTCCCGGTAGCGGGGCGCGAGTGCGGCCGCGAGGAAGGTGCGCAGCACGGGGATGCGGACGGCCAGGCGGATCCAGCGGAAGGCCAGGTGGTGGGCCTGCTCGGGGTCCATCCGCCGGAAGACCAGGCGGAAGAAGAGCTTGTACATGTCTCGGGAGTCCTCGGGAGTCCTCGTGGTCCTCATGAAGAGGGGGACACCGTTTCCGATGTCCCCCTCAGGGCTGCTAGTCGCGGGCCGCGGTCAGGAATTCGGCGTGTTCCTGGAGTGAGCGGACGCCCACGTCGCCGTGGTTCAGCGCGTCGATGCCCTGGACCGCCGCGGCCAGTGCCTGGACCGTGGTCAGGCACGGCACGGAGCGGGCCACCGCGGCCGTACGGATGTCGTAGCCGTCGAGGCGGCCGCCGGTGCCGTACGGGGTGTTGACGATGAGGTCGACCTCGCCGTCGTGGATGAGCTGGACGATGGTCCGCTCACCGTTCGGGCCGGTGCCCTCGGACTGCTTGCGCACGATCGTGGCGTTGATCCCGTTGCGCTTGAGGACCTCGGCGGTGCCGGAGGTGGCGAGGAGCTCGAAACCGTGCGCCACCAGCTCCCGCGCGGGGAAGATCATCGAACGCTTGTCGCGGTTGGCGACCGAGATGAACGCGCGGCCCTTGGTCGGCAGCGGCCCGTAGGCGCCCGCCTGCGACTTGGCGTAGGCGGTGCCGAAGACGGAGTCGATGCCCATGACCTCGCCGGTGGAGCGCATCTCCGGGCCGAGGACGGTGTCGACGCCACGGCCGTGGATGTCGCGGAAGCGGGACCACGGCATGACGGCCTCCTTCACGGAGATCGGCGCGTCCAGCGGCAGCTCGCCGCCGTCGCCGTTCCTCGGCAGCAGCCCCTCCTCGCGCAGCTCGGCGATGGTCGCGCCCAGCGAGATCCGGGCGGCGGCCTTCGCGAGCGGCACCGCGGTCGCCTTCGAGGTGAAGGGGACCGTACGCGAGGCGCGCGGGTTGGCCTCCAGGACGTACAGGATGTCGCCCGCCATCGCGAACTGGATGTTGATCAGTCCGCGCACGCCGACACCGCGCGCGATGGCCTCGGTGGAGGCGCGCAGGCGCTTGATGTCGAAGCCGCCGAGCGTGATCGGGGGCAGGGCGCACGCCGAGTCGCCGGAGTGGATGCCGGCCTCCTCGATGTGCTCCATCACGCCGCCGAGGTACAGCTCCTCGCCGTCGTACAGGGCGTCGACGTCGATCTCGATGGCGTCGTCGAGGAAGCGGTCGACCAGGACCGGCCGGGAGGGGCTGATCTCGGTCGACTCGGCGATGTACGCCTCCAGACGGGACTCGTCGTACACGATCTCCATGCCGCGCCCGCCCAGCACGTAGGAGGGCCGGACCAGGACCGGATAGCCGATCTCGTCCGCGATGGCCTTGGCTTCCTGGAACGTGGTGGCCGTGCCGTGCTTCGGCGCCGGCAGGCCCGCCTCGGCGAGGACGCGCCCGAAGGCGCCGCGGTCCTCGGCCGCGTGGATCGCCTCCGGGGAGGTGCCGACGATCGGCACGCCGTTGTCCTTCAGGGCCTGCGCCAGGCCCAGCGGGGTCTGGCCGCCGAGCTGGACCACGACACCGGCGACCGGGCCGGCCTGCTGCTCGGCGTGGACGATCTCCAGCACGTCCTCCAGCGTCAGCGGCTCGAAGTACAGCCGGTCGGAGGTGTCGTAGTCGGTGGAGACGGTCTCCGGGTTGCAGTTGACCATCACCGTCTCGTACCCAGCGTCGGACAGCGCGAAGGAGGCGTGGACGCAGGAGTAGTCGAACTCGATGCCCTGGCCGATGCGGTTCGGGCCGGAGCCCAGGATGATGACGGCCGGCTTCTCGCGCGGGGCGATCTCCGACTCCTCGTCGTAGGAGGAGTAGAAGTACGGCGTCTTCGCGGCGAACTCGGCGGCGCAGGTGTCGACCGTCTTGTACACCGGGCGGACGCCGAGGGCGTGCCGCACCTCGCGGACGACGTCCTCGCGCAGGCCGCGGATCTCGGCGATCTGCTGGTCGGAGAAGCCGTGCCGCTTGGCCTCGGCGAGCAGGTCGGCGTCCAGGCGGTCGGCGGCGGCCAGCTCGTCCGCGATCTCCTTGATGAGGAAGAGCTGGTCGACGAACCACGGGTCGATCTTCGTGAACTCGAAGACCTCCTCGGGCGTGGCGCCCGCGCGGATGGCCTGCATGACCGTGTTGATCCGGCCGTCGGTGGGACGGACGGCCTCACGCAGCAGCTCGTCCTTGTCCCCCGGCTGCCCCACGAACGTGAACTGGCTGCCCTTCTTCTCCAGCGAGCGCAGCGCCTTCTGGAAGGCCTCGGTGAAGTTGCGGCCGATGGCCATGGCCTCGCCGACCGACTTCATGGTCGTGGTCAGCGTGGAGTCCGCCTGGGGGAACTTCTCGAAGGCGAACCGCGGCGCCTTGACCACCACGTAGTCGAGCGTCGGCTCGAAGGAGGCCGGGGTCTCCTGGGTGATGTCGTTCGGGATCTCGTCCAGGGTGTAGCCGACGGCGAGCTTGGCCGCGATCTTCGCGATCGGGAATCCCGTCGCCTTGGACGCCAGGGCCGAGGACCGCGACACACGCGGGTTCATCTCGATGACGATCACGCGACCGTCCTCGGGGTTCACCGCGAACTGGATGTTGCAGCCGCCGGTGTCGACGCCGACCTCGCGGATCACGGCGATGCCGATGTCGCGCAGGATCTGGTACTCGCGGTCGGTCAGCGTCATCGCCGGGGCGACGGTGATGGAGTCGCCGGTGTGCACGCCCATCGGGTCGAAGTTCTCGATGGAGCAGACGACCACCACGTTGTCGTGCTTGTCGCGCATCAGCTCCAGCTCGTACTCCTTCCAGCCGAGGATGGACTCCTCCAGGAGCACCTCGGTGGTCGGCGAGAGCGTGAGGCCGGTGCCGGCGATACGGCGCAGCTCCTCCTCGTCGTGCGCGAAGCCGGAACCGGCGCCGCCCATGGTGAAGGAGGGGCGGACGACGACCGGGTAGCCGCCCAGCTCCTCGACGCCGGCGAGGACGTCGTCCATGGAGTGGCAGATCACCGAGCGGGCCGACTCGCCGTGCCCGATCTTCCTGCGGACCTCCTCCACGACCTCCTTGAACTGGTCGCGGTCCTCGCCCTTGTGGATGGCTTCCACCTTGGCGCCGATCAGCTCGACGCCGTACTTCTCCAGGACGCCGTTCTCGTGCAGCTTGATGGCCGTGTTGAGGGCCGTCTGACCGCCGAGGGTGGGCAGCAGCGCGTCGGGACGCTCCTTGGCGATGATCTTCTCGACGAACTCCGGCGTGATCGGCTCCACGTAGGTGGCGTCGGCGATCTCCGGGTCGGTCATGATCGTCGCGGGGTTGGAGTTGACCAGGACGACCCTCAGGCCCTCGGCCTTCAGGACACGGCACGCCTGGGTGCCGGAGTAGTCGAACTCGGCGGCCTGGCCGATGACGATCGGGCCGGAGCCGATGACCAGGACGGACTGGATATCGGTGCGCTTAGGCACGCTGGCCCTCCATCAGGGATACGAAGCGGTCGAACAGGTAGGCGGCGTCGTGGGGACCGGCGGCCGCTTCGGGGTGGTACTGGACGCTGAAGGCCGGCTTGTCGAGGAGCTGGAGGCCTTCCACGACGTTGTCGTTGAGGCACACGTGGGAGACCTCGGCGCGGCCGTAGGGGGTGTCGGAGACCCTGTCGAGCGGGGCGTCGACGGCGAAGCCGTGGTTGTGCGCGGTGACCTCGACCTTTCCGGTCGTACGGTCCTGCACCGGCTGGTTGATGCCACGGTGGCCGTACTTCAGCTTGTAGGTGCCGAAGCCGAGGGCGCGGCCGAGGATCTGGTTGCCGAAGCAGATGCCGAACAGCGGGGTGCCGCGCTCGAGCACCGCCTGCATGACCGAGACGGCGTGGTCGGCGGTGGCCGGGTCGCCGGGGCCGTTGGAGAAGAACACGCCGTCCGGGCCGACCGCGTAGACGTCGTCGGCGGTCGCCGTCGCGGGCAGCACGTGCACCTCGATGCCGCGCTCGGCCATGCGGTGCGGGGTCATGCCCTTGATGCCGAGGTCGACGGCGGCGACGGTGAACTTCTTCTCGCCGATCGCGGGGACGACGTACGGCTCGGTGGTGGCGACCTCGGCGGAGAGGTCCGCGCCCTTCATCTCCGGTGCCTGACGCACCTCGGCGAGCATGGTGCCCTCGTCGGGCAGCGCCTCGCCGGAGAAGATGCCGACGCGCATGGCGCCGCGCTCGCGCAGGTGGCGGGTCAGCGCACGGGTGTCGACGCCGCTGATGCCGACGACGCCCTGCGCGCGCAGTTCCTCGTCGAGCGAGCGCTTGGCGCGCCAGTTGGAGGGCTTGCGCGCGGGGTCGCGTACGACGTAGCCGGCGACCCAGATCCGCCGGGACTCGGGGTCCTCGTCGTTGACGCCGGTGTTGCCGACGTGGGGGGCGGTCATCACGACGACCTGGCGGTGGTACGACGGGTCGGTGAGGGTTTCCTGGTAGCCGGTCATCCCGGTGGAGAACACGGCTTCGCCGAAGGTCACCCCCACGGCCCCGTAGGCGCGGCCGCGGAAGATCCGGCCGTCCTCCAGGACGAGTACGGCGGGAACCTTTTCGGCTCCCCTGGTGGAGGTCGTCATCGTGCGCCTTCCGTCTTGTGGATCATCTGGTTCAGGGTGTCGACCCAGTCGTGGTGCTCGGCCGCGCGGTCCGAGCGGAATCCGGAGTCGATCAGCTTGTCGCCGTGCGCCCAGGTCACCACCAGCAGCCCGCCCTCGGTGAGGACCTTGCCGGCGATGCCCTTGTCGAGCCGGACCCCGCGCAGCCGCTCGGCCGGCACGAAGAAGCCCGTCGCTCCGGGGCGTACGACGTCCAGGCCCGCGTCCGTCAGCGTCAGCTCGGCACGGCTGCGGGTGCCCAGGCCGTGGGCCACGATGCGGTCCAGCCACTGCCCGGCGGTGGTGGAGCCGTGGTAGCGGCCGCTCATCGTCAGCTTCGCCTCGCCGGGCTCGTCGGGAGCGGTCGGCAGCTCCGGCAGGTCGCTCTGCAGGGTGCCGCGCCACTTCCAGCCCTCACGCATCAGCCAGTAGACGAGCGCGACGAACAGGGCGAGGCCGACGATCCAGCCGATGCGGTCGGTCCAGTCGGTGACCTGGGCCGATTTCTTCTCGGCCGCCAACAGCAGGAGAGGTGTCACGTGAGCTTCCCGTCGACGAGCGTGGCCTTGCCCCGCAGCCAGGTGTGCGTGACACGGCCCGGCAGCTCACGGCCCTCGTAGGGGGTGTTGCGGCTGCGCGAGGCGAAGCCCGCGGGGTCCACCGGTCCACGGTATGCCGTGTCGACCAGCGTGAGGTTGGCGGGCTCACCTGCCGAGACGGGGCGGCCGTGGCCGGTGGCCCGGCCGATCCTCGCGGGCTTGAAGGACATGCGCTCCGCGACGCCCGCCCAGTCGAGCAGTCCGGTGTCGACCATCGTCTCCTGCACCACCGACAGCGCGGTCTCCAGGCCGACCATGCCCATGGCGGCCGCGGCCCACTCGCAGTCCTTGTCCTCGTGCGGGTGCGGGGCGTGGTCGGTGGCGACGATGTCGATCGTGCCGTCCGCCAGGGCCTCGCGCAGGGCCAGCACGTCGCGCTCGGTGCGCAGCGGCGGGTTGACCTTGTAGACCGGGTTGTAGCTGCGCACCAGCTCGTCGGTGAGGAGGAGGTGGTGCGGGGTGACCTCGGCGGTGACGTCGATGCCGCGGGACTTGGCCCAGCGGACTATCTCGACGGACCCGGCGGTGGACAGGTGGCAGATGTGGACGCGGGAGCCGACGTGGTCGGCGAGCAGGACGTCGCGCGCGATGATCGACTCCTCGGCGACCGCCGGCCAGCCGCCCAGGCCCAGTTCGGCGGAGACGACGCCCTCGTTCATCTGGGCGCCCTCGGTCAGCCGCGGCTCCTGCGCGTGCTGGGCGACGACGCCGCCGAAGGCCTTCACGTACTCCAGCGCCCTGCGCATGATCACCGCGTCGTCGACGCACTTGCCGTCGTCGGAGAAGACCGTGACGCCCGCCGCCGACTCGTGCATGGCGCCCAGCTCGGCGAGCTTCTTGCCCTCCAGGCCGACCGTGACGGCGCCGATGGGCTGCACGTCGCAGTAGCCGTGCTCGCGGCCCAGCCGCCAGACCTGCTCGACGACACCGGCGGTGTCGGCGACCGGGAAGGTGTTGGCCATGGCGAACACGGCCGTGTAGCCGCCCTTGGCGGCGGCCCGCGTACCGGTCAGGACGGTCTCGGAGTCCTCGCGGCCGGGCTCGCGGAGGTGGGTGTGCAGGTCGACGAGGCCGGGGAGCAGCACCTTGCCGTCGGCCTCGACGACGTCCGCGCCCTCGGCGGACAGGCCGGTGCCGACCGCCTCGACGACCTCTCCGTCGATCAGCACGTCCTGCGGCTCGCCGCCGAGCACCTTCGCACCACGGATCAGGGTCTTGCTCATCGGTTCTGGTTCTCCTCGGTACGGGCGTCGGTCTCGGCGGGAACGTTCTTCGGGTCGAACACGGCCCCGCCGAGCAGCAGGTACAGGACCGCCATGCGGATGGAGACGCCGTTCGCCACCTGCTCGACGGCGGTGCAGCGCTCGGAGTCGGCGACCTCGGCGGTGATCTCCATGCCGCGGACCATCGGCCCGGGGTGCATCACGATCGCGTCCTCGGGCATCTTCGCCATGCGGTCGGCGTCGAGGCCGTAGCGCCGCGCGTACTCGCGCTCGGTCGGGAAGAAGGCGGCGTTCATGCGCTCGCGCTGGACGCGGAGCATCATCACGGCGTCGGACTTGGGCAGTGCGCCGTCGAGGTCGTAGGAGATCTCGCAGGGCCAGGAGCCGACGCCGACCGGCAGCAGGGTGGGCGGGGCGACGAGCGTGACGTGGGCGCCGAGGGTGTGCAGCAGGTCGACGTTGGAGCGGGCGACGCGGCTGTGCAGCACGTCGCCGACGATCGTGACGCGCTTGCCCGCGAGGTCGCGTCCTATGCCGGCGTCCCGGCCGACCAGGCGGCGGCGCATGGTGAAGGCGTCCAGCAGGGCCTGCGTGGGGTGCTGGTGGGTGCCGTCGCCGGCGTTGATGACGGCGGCGTCGATCCAGCCGGAGTTGGCCAGGCGGTAGGGGGCTCCGGAGGCGCCGTGCCGGATGACGACGGCGTCGACGCCCATGGCCTCCAGGGTCTGGGCGGTGTCCTTCAGGGACTCCCCCTTGGACACGCTGGAGCCCTTGGCGGAGAAGTTGATGACGTCCGCGGACAGACGCTTCTCGGCGGCCTCGAAGGAGATCCGGGTGCGGGTGGAGTCCTCGAAGAAGAGGTTGACGACGGTGCGGCCGCGCAGGGTCGGCAGCTTCTTGATCGGCCGGTCCGCGACCCGGGCCATCTCCTCGGCGGTGTCGAGGATCTGGACGGCGTCGTCGCGGGTGAGGTCGGCGGCCGAGATGAGATGACGCTGCATCTTTCAGGCTCCGTAAGGCTGTTCATTCGGGAGATTTGGTGCAGACGGGCGCACACTCGGGTGCACTCGCGGGGCGTACGGCAGTGACGTACGCCGGAGTGCTAGTGCTGTGCGCCTTGGACGGTCTGCTTCGCGCCGAGCAGCACGGTGTCGCGACCGTCCTCCTCGGCGAGCTGGACCTTGACCGTCTCCCGCAGCGACGTGGGGAGGTTCTTGCCGACGTAGTCGGCTCGGATCGGCAGTTCGCGGTGGCCGCGGTCGACGAGGACCGCGAGCTGGACCGCGCGGGGGCGCCCGATGTCGTTCAGGGCGTCGAGTGCGGCGCGGATGGTGCGGCCGGAGAAGAGCACGTCGTCGACGAGGACGACGAGCCGGCCGTCGATGCCGTCACCGGGGATCTCCGTGCGCGCCAGCGCTCGCGGCGGCTGCATGCGCAGATCGTCGCGGTACATGGTGATGTCGAGGGAGCCGACCGGGGTCGTACGGCCGGTGATCTCCTCGAGCTTGGCGGCCAGCCGCCGGGCGAGGAAGACGCCTCGGGTCGGAATGCCGAGGAGCACCACGTCGTCGGCGCCCTTGGCGCGCTCGACGATCTCGTGGGCGATGCGGGTCAGCACCCGCGCGATGTCGGGACCTTCGAGGACGGGCCGAGCATCGGAATGCTGCGTGTCCATATGAAACGGACCTCCTTCTCCGCCTCACGGGACGGACCTTAAAGGACGTCGGAATTGCGCCATACACGGTACCAGCCCCCGGGCGGCGCCCCGTCACCCCCCTGGCGCACTGCGTCACCCGTCCGGCGTCACCACACGCCGTCTACCACGGAAGGGTCGGTCCGGACCATTCGGCTTGACGGGGAAGAGTCACGCTGCGTAACCTCACAGTGAGTCACCAGCCGCGCGGCCGAGCCGCACGTCGACACCGTGTCCGGGGAGCTATATGTCCAGCGAATACGCCAAACAGCTCGGGGCCAAGCTCCGGGCGATCCGCACCCAGCAGGGCCTTTCCCTCCACGGTGTGGAGGAGAAGTCCCAGGGACGCTGGAAGGCGGTCGTGGTCGGTTCGTACGAGCGCGGCGACCGCGCCGTCACCGTGCAGCGTCTGGCCGAGCTGGCGGATTTCTACGGGGTCCCGGTGCAGGAGCTGCTGCCCGGCACCACTCCCGGTGGAGCCGCCGAGCCGCCGCCGAAGCTGGTTCTGGACCTGGAGCGCCTGGCCAATGTGCCGGCGGAGAAGGCGGGCCCGCTCCAGCGGTACGCGGCGACGATCCAGTCGCAGCGCGGTGACTACAACGGCAAGGTGCTGTCGATCCGCCAGGACGACCTGCGCACGCTCGCGGTCATCTACGACCAGTCGCCCTCCGTCCTGACCGAGCAGCTCATCAGCTGGGGAGTCCTGGACGCGGACGCGCGCCGCGCGGTGGCCTCCCACGAGGAGAGCTGACCGCCCAGGTCCCAGCAGAAACGTGGGGGGGGGGGGGGGGGGGGGGGGGGGGGGGGGGGAACCCCGAGCCCCCTCCTTGCTGGGGCGGGGGGGTCAAGCACCCCCCGCTA
>NZ_JBVHTR010000005.1:111503-233435 GCF_055565775.1 Streptomyces sp. NPDC028331
TACCCCACCCCCCCCCCCCCCCCCCCCCCCCCCCCCCCCCCCCCCCCCCCCCCCCCCCCCCCCCCCCCCCCCCCCCCCCTCCCCCCCCCCCCCCCCCCCCCCCCCCCCCCCCCCCCGGCGCCGCTTTCGGACAGGTCACGGAGCGACCTCGTCGATACGCCGGAGGGCCCGCAGCACACGCGCTGCGGGCCCTCCGGCGTTTCCCGGTCCTGCCTTAGCTGTCGTCACGGCGCAGCGACGGCTTCAGGTCCTTCAGGCGGCCGAGGAGGCCGTTGACGAACGCCGGGGACTCGTCCGTGGAGAACTCCTTGGCGAGCTGCACCATCTCGTCGAGCACCACGGCGTCCGGCGTCTCGTCGACCCAGATCAGTTCGTGGGCGCCGAGGCGCAGGATGTTGCGGTCGACCACCGGCATCCGGTCCAGCGTCCAGCCGACCGCGTACTGGGCGATCAGCTCGTCGATGCGCTTCGCGTGCTGCGCGTAGCCCTCGACCAACTGCATGGTGTACTCGCTCACCGGCGGCTGCCGGGTGTCGGTACGCGAGAGCCGGATCCAGTCCGCGAGGACCGTCAGGACGTCGACCCCCCTCTGGTCACCTTCGAAGAGGATCTGGAAGGCGCGCTTACGGGCCGTGTTACGGGCAGCCACGGTTAAGCGTTCACCCGGCCGAGGTAGTCGCTCGTCCGCGTGTCGACCTTGATCTTCTCACCGGTGGTGATGAAGAGCGGGACCTGGATCTGGTGGCCGGTCTCCAGCGTGGCGGGCTTGGTGCCGCCGGTGGAGCGGTCGCCCTGGACACCCGGCTCGGTCTCGGCGATGGTCAGCTCGACGGCGGCCGGCAGCTCGACGAAGAGCACCTCGCCCTCGTGCTGCGCGACGGTGGCCTCGAAGCCCTCGATCAGGAAGTTCGCGGCGTCACCGACGACCTTGCGGTCGATGTGGAGCTGGTCGTAGGTCTCCAGGTCCATGAAGACGAAGTAGTCGCCGTCCATGTACGAGAACTGCATGTCGCGCTTGTCGACAGTGGCCGTCTCGACCTTGACGCCGGCGTTGAAGGTCTTGTCGACGACCTTGCCGGAGAGCACGTTCTTGAGCTTGGTGCGCACGAAAGCGGGGCCCTTGCCGGGCTTGACGTGCTGGAACTCGACGACGGACCAGAGCTGGCCGCCTTCGAGCTTGAGCACCATGCCGTTCTTGAGGTCGTTCGTGGAAGCCACGGTTGCGGAATCTCCTGGACTGACGTACGACCCCGGGGCAGGCGCACAGCGCGAGGCTAGAGCGCGAGCAGCTCCTTGGTCGTGATGGTGAGTAGCTCGGGTCCGCCGTCCGCCTCGGGGCGTACGACGAGCGTGTCATCGATCCGGACACCGCCCCGGCCCGGGAGGTGGACCCCCGGTTCGACGGTGACCGGCACGCAAGCGTCCAGTTTACCCATGGCCGCGGGGGTCAACTGAGGGTCCTCGTCGATTTCGAGTCCCACACCGTGCCCGGTCAGCGGCGGCAGCGCCCCGCCGTACCCGGCGGAGTCCAGCACCTGACGTGCGGCCCGGTCCACGTCGCGGTACGCGGCGCCGGGTGCGAGGGCCTGGCGTCCGGCGCGCTGGGCGGCGAACACCAGGTCGTACAGCTCGATCTGCCAGTCGGCGGGCGAGGTGCCGATGACGAAGGTGCGACCGATCTCGCAGCGGTAGCCGCGGTAGGCGGCGCCGAGACAGACGGAGAGGAAGTCGCCCTCCTCCACCCGCCGGTCGGTGGGGCGGTGGCCGCGGCGTCCGGCGTTCGGTCCGGTGGCGACGGACGTGGCGAAGGCCGGGCCGTCGGCGCCGTGGTCGACGAGCCGGCGTTCCAGTTCGAGGGCGAGGTGGCGTTCCGTGCGGCCGACGAGGATGGACTCCAGCAGCTCGCTCAGCGCCTGGTCGACGATCTCGGCGCCGATCCTGAGGAGGGCGATCTCCTCCTCGTCCTTGACGACCCGGAGCTGCTCGACCGCGCCGCCGAGGTCGGTGAGCCGCAGCCCCGGCGCGACCGAGCGGAGGGAGCGGTGGCGGGCCACGGTGAGGTGGTGCTCCTCCACCGCCAGGGACTCGGCACCCTGCGCCGCGGCCAGGTCGGCGGCGGCGACGGCGGTGTCACCACCGGTGACCGGCAGAATACGCACCCGCAACGCCTCGTCCGGCCGTCCGTAAGCGGGGTGGTCGTCCGGCGGTCCGGCGCACAGCAGCACGTCCTCGCTCATGCCCAGCAGCAGGACGGCGCCCTGGGGCGCGGCACCCGCCAGATACCGGACGTTCGCGGGGCGGGACACCAGCGCCGTCCCACCGCCGCCCGCGCTGCAGCGTTCCCTGAGCCGCTCCCGGCGGGCCGCGTACACCTCTGACATGACCCGAGCCTACGAGCGGTGGCCGAATATCGCCGGTCCAGAGGGCCGGACGGGCGGCGACGAGACGGGGCCGATCCGAAAGGCAGGCCCTACGGCGTCACCACTTCGGCGGGCTCGCGAGGGCGCGGGCCAGGACCTCGTCCAGGGCGCGGGCCGTGCCCTCCACATCGAGCTGGGAGTTGTCGATGATCGGCAGGCCGGAGCCGTACCAGCCGGCCATGCGGCCGTGGATGCGGGCCACCTCCTCGTCGGTGAGCCGGCGGTTGCCCGTGCGCTCCGCGTTGCGTTCCAGCACGATCTCCAGGCCGGGCAGCAGGACGACCGGCAGCAGACCGGGGCCCACATGGCGTTTCCAGCCACCGAGGCCGACGACGGGGCGGTCCGGGAAGACGGCGTCGTCGAGGATGCAGGAGATGCCGTTGGCCAGGAAGTTGCGGGCCGCGAAGCCGCAGGTGCGGCGGGCCAGACGGTACTGGGCCTCCGAGTTGTCGTTCCACCCCGACTGCGGGTCGGCGAAGCCCGAACGCACCCATTCGCGGACGTCGTCCAGGCTGATGTGGGCGGTGGGGACCCGGCGGTGCTCGGCCCAGTACTTCGCGACGCTGGTCTTGCCGGCGCCCGCGGGTCCGATCAGCAGCACGGCGAGTGTGGCGGAGGCGAGGTCGGGCGCTCCGGCGGCGGGCGGTGCGCTCGGCACGCCGACCGGGGCGCCCGGTGGGAGCCGCATCTGCCCGGTGGGGTCGGGGGGAGGCGGGGCGGGCGTGTGCTGCGGCTGCGGCGGGAGGTGGGCGGCAGGTGCCCCGGGCGGCACCGGTGGCGCCGTGAAGCCCGGCGTGGGCGTGGTCCGCGGTGCGGGGCCCGGGTGGGCGCCCGGTTGTCCCGGGTGGTGTGCGGCCGGTGACCAGGTGGTCGCCGGGCCGTGCCCCGGCTGGTGGGGCGGCGGCAGCGGAGCTCCCACTGCGTGCTGCATCCGGTGGCCACTCCGTCTCGTGTTGGGGCTCGCAGGCGTTCGACGCCGGCAGCGGGTGATCCCCCGCTCCCTACCGAACGGTACCGTCCCCGGCCGTCGTTGTGTGAACGGCCGGGGGCGGCCCGAAGTGCCCGTCCTCGCAGGCGAATCGGGGCAACCGGTCCCGAGGGGAACGAGTCGCCCGCCGCCGCGGGCCGGACGGAGCTACTGCCCCACTTCGCCGTACGCCGCGAGCAGAACCGCTGGGTCGGGGCCCTCCAGCACGGTGGGCTTGGCCAGGCCGTCGAGGACGATGAAGCGCAGCAGGTCGCCGCGGGACTTCTTGTCGACCTTCATCGTCTCCAGCAGCTTGGGCCACTGGTCGTAGCGGTAGTGCAGCGGCAGCCCCACCGCCTGGAGGATGGTGCGGTGCCGGTCGGCGGTCGCGTCGTCCAGCCGGCCCGCCAGACGCCCGAGTTCGGCCGCGAAGTGCATGCCGACGGCGACGGCGGCGCCGTGCCGCCACTTGTACCGCTCGTTCTTCTCGATGGCGTGGCCGAGCGTGTGCCCGTAGTTGAGGATCTCCCTGAGGCCGGACTCCTTCAGGTCGGAGGAGACGACCTCTGCCTTGACCCGGATGGACCGCTCGATCAGCTCCGCGGTGTGCGGCCCGGTCGGAGTGCGGGCGGCCTGCGGGTCCGCCTCGATCAGCTCCAGGATCACCGGGTCGGCGATGAAACCGGCCTTGATGACCTCGGCGAGCCCGGAGACGTAGTCGTTGACCGGCAGGGAGTCCAGCGCCGCCAGGTCGCACAGCACACCCGCGGGCGGGTGGAAGGCGCCGACCAGGTTCTTGCCCTCGGCGGTGTTGATGCCGGTCTTGCCGCCGACGGCCGCGTCCACCATCGCCAGCACGGTGGTCGGGATCGCGATCCAGCGCACCCCGCGCAGCCAGGTGGCGGCCACGAACCCGGCCAGGTCGGTGGTCGCCCCGCCGCCGACGCCCACGATGACGTCGGTGCGGGTGAACCCGGACTGTCCCAGCGCCTTCCAGCAGTAGGCGGCGACCTCCGCGGTCTTGGCCTCCTCCGCGTTCGGCACCTGGATGGCCACGGTCTCATAGCCCTGCCCGGCGAGGTCGGCGCGCAGCGCCTCACCCGTCTCGGCCAGCGCCTCCGGGTGGATCACCGCGACCCGCTTGGCCCGGTGCCCGATCAACCCGGCCAGCTCGCCGAGGAGTTGCCGGCCGACCAGCACCTCGTAGGGGTCGGTGCCCGCGGTGCCGCCGACCTGGATCCGCGTCACTGACTCGCTCATGCTTCTTTCCACTCCAGTGCGTCAAGGACCGCTCGGGCGACCTCTTCGGGACTGCGGCCGTCGGTGGCGACGACGGTCGTCGCGACCTCCTCGTACAGGTGGCGGCGGGCCTCCATCAGCTCCCGCCACTGCCGGCGCGGGTTGACCGCCAGCAGCGGCCGGGCCGCGTTCAGCCCGGTGCGCTTGACCGCCTCCTCGACGTCCATCGAGAGGTAGACGACCCGGTGCGAGGCGAGCAGCGCCCGGGTGTCCTCGTCGAGGATCGATCCGCCGCCCAACGCGAGCACCCCCTCGTGCTCGGCCAGCGCCCTGTGCACCGCCGCCTTCTCCAGAGCACGGAAGACCGGCTCTCCCTCGTCCACGAAGATGTCGGCGATCGACCGGCCCTGCTCGGCCACGATGTCGTCGTCCGTGTCCCGGTAGCCGACACCCATCCGCTCGGCGAGCAACTGCCCCACGGTCGATTTACCGACCCCCATCGGGCCGACCAGCACGACCACAGGCACGGCACTCACCGGATCGCCAGGCTGTCGAGGTAACCGCGCACATTGCGGCGGGTCTCGGCCACGCTGTCACCGCCGAACTTCTCCGCCACGGCGTCGGCGAGGACGAGCGCGACCATGGCCTCCGCGACGATCCCGGCCGCCGGGACCGCGCACACGTCCGAGCGCTGGTGGTGCGCCTGCGCCGGCTCACCGGTGGAGACGTCCACGGTCGCCAGTGCCCTCGGCACCGTCGCGATCGGCTTCATCGCGGCCCTCACCCGCAGCAGCTCACCGGTGGTCAGACCGCCCTCCGTACCGCCGGAGCGGCCCGTGGCGCGCTTGATGCCCTCGGGGGTGGCGACGATCTCGTCGTGCGCCTTCGAGCCGGGCACGCGCGCCAGCCCGAACCCGTCACCGACCTCGACGCCCTTGATCGCCTGGATCCCCATCAGCGCCGCCGCGAGCCGCGCGTCCAGCCGCCGGTCCCAGTGCACGTGCGAGCCCAGCCCCACCGGCACCCCGTACGCCAGGACCTCCACCACGCCACCGAGCGTGTCGCCGTCCTTGTGCGCCTGGTCGATCTCCGCGACCATCGCCTTCGAGGCGTCCGCGTCCAGGCACCGCACCGGGTCCGCGTCCAGCTTCTCGACGTCGGCGGGGGTCGGGTAGAGCCCGTAGGGAGCCTTGGCGGAGGCCAGCTCGACGACATGGCTGACGATCTCGATCCCGGCCGTCTCCTTCAGGTACGACCGCGCCACCGCGCCGAGCGCGACACGGGCCGCCGTCTCCCGCGCCGAGGCCCGCTCCAGCACCGGGCGCGCCTCGTCGAACCCGTACTTCTGCATCCCGGCGAGATCGGCGTGCCCCGGGCGCGGCCGGGTCAGCGGCGCGTTGCGCGCCAGGCCGGCCAGCACCTCCGGGTCCACCGGGTCGGCCGCCATCACCTGCTCCCACTTGGGCCACTCGGTGTTGCCGACCATGATCGCCACCGGGGAGCCCAGGGTGAGGCCGTGCCGGACACCGCCGAGGAACGTGACCTCGTCCCGCTCGAACTTCATCCGCGCACCGCGCCCATAGCCGAGCCGCCGCCTCGCCAGGTGGTCCGCCACCATCTCCGTGGTGATCGGCACGCCGGCGGGAAGGCCCTCCAGCGTCGCGACGAGTGCGGGACCGTGGGACTCCCCCGCGGTCAGCCAGCGCAACCTGCTCAACGGTGCTCCTCAGTGCTCGCGCCTGGTACTGCCCTGTGTACGCGCGTCCTCGCGTACGGCGACGGCGCGACCGGGTGCGCGGCCCTGTCCCGCCACCTCCGATCCTCCCATGTCCGGCGGCGGTGACCGGCCCCGGTCCATCAGACGGACGCGACCGGGGCTGCTTGGCTAGCGGGTCGCCAGGGCGTGCTCCCCCGCCTTGCGCATGGCGTCCAGCGGGGCCGGGGCCCGGCCCGTCATCTGCTCGACCTGGAGCACCGCCTGGTGCACCAGCAGGTCGAGGCCGCTGACGACGGCACCGCCGTAGGCCGACCATCGTGCGGCGAGGGCCGTGGGCCAGGGGTCGTAGAGCACGTCGAACAGGGTCGCGGGACGCTCCGGGACAGCGGCGGCCAGCGCGTCCGTCGTCCCGGCCGGTGTGGTGGCGACGACCAGCGGCGCGCGCAGCGCGCGGTCGGCGTCCGACCAGTCGGCGGTGCGGATGTCGACGTCGAGCCGCTCGCCCCATTGCCGCATCTCGGCGGCCCGGGCCTCGCTGCGGACATAGGCGACCACCGGGCCGGTGCAGATCCGGGCCAGCGCGGCCAGCGCGGAGGAGGCGGTGGCGCCCGCGCCGAGGATCGCGGCGGAGTCGACCTCCTCGATGCCCCGCTCCCGCAGGGCGGCGACCATTCCGGGGATGTCGGTGTTGTCCCCGACGCGCCGCCCGTCCCCGGTGAACACGACGGTGTTCACGGCCTCCACCGAGGCCGCCGTGTCGCTCACCGAGTCGAGCAGCGGGATGACGGCCCGCTTGAGCGGCATGGTCAGCGACAGTCCCGCCCACTCGGGTCCGAGGTCTGCGAGGAAACCGGGCAGCGCCTGCTCGTCGACCTCGAACCGGTCGTAGGACCAGTCCTTCAGCCCCAGCTCCTGGTAGGCGGCGCGGTGCAGCACCGGGGAGAGGGAGTGGGCGATCGGGGAGCCGAGGACGGCGGCCCGGCGCTTGCCCGTCATGAGCCTTACTGACCCTTCTGCTGCTCTTGGAGGTACTTCTCGCGGTTGCGGTTCTGCTCTTCGTTGGTTTCGGCGAAGAGCGTCTCGTTGTCGTTGATCGAGACGAAGTAGTACCAGTTTCCCTTGGCCGGGTTCAGGGCGGCCTTGATCGCCACCTCCCCGGGGTTGTCGATCGGTCCGGGCGGCAGGCCCTTGATCCGGTACGTGTTGTACGGGTCGTTGATCTGCCGCAGCTCGTTGACGGATCCCGTGCCGAGCTTGGACTGGCCGCGCAGGTAGTTCACCGTCGAGTCGAAGTCGAGCAGACCGTTGGTCTCGGTGTTGTTCGGCTTCAGCCGGTTGTAGACGACCGTGGCGACCTTCTCGAAGTCGTGCTTGTACTTGCCCTCGGCCTGCACGAGGCTCGCGACCGTGAGGACCTGCAGCGGGTTCTGCAGGTTCAGGCTCCTGGCCTTGGCCTGGATGCCGAACTGGGCGTACTTCTCCTTGGCCATGTCGACCATCTGCTTCAGGACGTCCTCGGGCTTCATCCCCTTGGCGACGGGATAGGCCGAGGGGTAGAGGAATCCCTCCAGCGGGTCCTTGATGTCCTTGCTGGTGTTGGCCCAGTCGGGCAGGCCGAAGCTCGACCACTCCTTCTTGGCGACGTCCTGGGTGGTGCCCGGCTTGAGCTGCAGCCGCTGGTCGATCGCGGCGTAGACCTTGGTGTTGCGCCAGCCCTCGGCGATGATCAGGTTGTTCTTGCTCTTCGGGCTGAGCATGAGCTGCACGGCGGCCGCGGCGGACATCTGCTTGTTCAGCGTGTACGTGCCCGCCTGGATGGTCTTGCCGTTGGGGTTCTGCTCCTGTGCCGCGACGAACGCGTCGACGCTCTTGACGACTCCGGCCTCTTTGAGCACCCGGCCGATGGTGTAACCGCCGGCACCTTTCGGAATGGTGACCGTGACCTGTTCGCCGTTGCCCTCGCCCACGTAGTCGGGCGCCGCGCCGAAACGATTTTGGTAGAACTGGTACCCGTAATACCCGACTGTGCCGACGCCGCCGAGGACGAGCACGACCACCAGGCAGGCGCATCCGTTGCGGCGCTTCCTGCCCTTGGCCGTCTTGCCGCCGCGCCCCCGCCGTTCGCCGCGGCCACCCCGGCCGTCCGGCTCGTCATCGGCGTCGTCCTCGTCGTCGCCGTCCGCGAAGAAGGCGTGCTCGCCCTCCTCCGGGTCGGGGTCCCAGTCGGTCTTCGGTTCCGGTTCGGCGCGCCGCCGGTTCGGCGGCTCCGGCGGCGGATACGCGTCGGGGGTCTGGTAGAAGTCGGGCTGCTCACCGCCGTACGCACCGGGCTGGGCGCCGTAGGGGTCCGCCGGATCGGGGGCGTAGGGCACATGCGCCTGCCCGCCGCCGTCCCAGCCGCCGTCGCCGTAGCCCTGCTGCCCCTGACCGGGGTACTGCTGCTCGTGCTGCCCAGGCCCGCCCGGGTACTGCTGCTCGTGCTGCCCCTGGGCGGCGTACTGCTGTCCGTCCGGGTGCTGTCCCGGGTGCTGGTACTGCGACTGGTCCGGGCGCTGTCCCGGCTGCCGGTACTGCGACTGGTCCGCGTACTGCCGATAGTCCTGCTGCCCCTGGTCGTGCGCGCCCTGCGGGCCGCCTCCCCAGTCGTCGTAGTGCTGCTCCGGGTAGTGCTGGCCGCCGTAAGGGGACGGGGCCGCGTGGCCCTCATGTCCTCCCCATCCGCCGTCCCCGTACAACGGGTCCTCCGGATGCCACGGTGCGGGGCCTGGGCCCCGGCCATACTCACTCATCGATCCCCTAGAGCCGCGAGGCTTCAGGTCGCGCGGCGCTGCGCCCGGCTCCCGTCCCGCCTCTCTCTGTGCGGTGGCTGTTCGAACACCATCGCATCGCGCGGAACGTTACCGTATCGCGATCAGATGACCACTTCGACGCCTTCGCCGGGTGCTTTACCTGACACCCGTTCGGATTCCAGCGCCTGCTGCAGAATGATGACGGCGGCCGCCTGATCGATCACGGAGCGGCCCTTCCTGGACTTCACGCCGGAGGCGCGCAGCCCCTGACTGGCCGTCACGGTGGTCATGCGCTCGTCCACCAGTCTGACCGGAACCGGCGCGATCATGCGCGCCAACTCCTGTGCGAATCCGCGGACCTTGACCGCCGCCGGTCCCTCGCCCCCTTTGAGGGAGCGAGGGAGTCCGACGACGACCTCGATCGGTTCGTACTCCTCGACGAGTTGCCCGAGTCGCCGCTGGGCCGCGGGGATGTCCCGCCCGGGGACGGTCTCCACCGGGGTGGCGAGGATCCCGTCGGGGTCGCAGGAGGCGACCCCGATACGGGCGTCACCGACGTCGATCGCGAGTCGGCGTCCTCTTCTCATCTTCACGACCGTTTCTTGCCCGCGTCTTACTTGGCGGTCTCGGCGACCAGGCGCTCGACGGCGTCGACGGCCTCACCGACGGCGGCCGGGTTCTGGCCGCCGCCCTGGGCGACGTCCGGCTTGCCGCCACCGCCGCCGCCGAGGGTCTTGGCGGCCGTGCGGACCAGGTCACCGGCCTTCAGGCCGCGCTCGCGGGCGGCCTCGTTGGTGGCGATGACCGTCAGCGGCTTGCCGCCCGTGACCGTGAACAGGGCCACCACGGCGGCCCTGCCGCCCTGGATGCGGCCGCGCACGTCGAGGACCAGCTTGCGCAGGTCGTCGGTGGTGGTGCCGTCCGGGACCCGGCCGGTGACGACGGCGACGCCGTGGATGTCCTTGGCGGACTCGGCGAGCCCGGCGGCGGCCTGGAGCACCTTCTCGGCGCGGAACTTCTCGATCTCCTTCTCGGCGTCCTTCAGCCGGGCGAGCATGCCGGAGATCTTCTCGGGCAGTTCCTCCGGGCGGCCCTTGAGGAGTTCGGTGAGCTGGTTGACGACCGTGTGCTCGCGGGCGAGGAAGTTGTAGGCGTCCACGCCGACCAGGGCCTCGATACGGCGGACACCCGAGCCGATGGAGGACTCGCCGAGCAGCTTCACCAGGCCGAGCTGGGCGGTGTTGTGCACGTGGGTGCCGCCGCACAGCTCCTTGGAGAAGTCGCCGATGGTGACGACGCGCACGCGCTCGCCGTACTTCTCGCCGAACTCCGCGATGGCGCCCTGCTTCTTGGCCTCGTCGATGCCCATGATCTCGGCGTGCACGTCGAGATCGCGGGCGAGCACCTCGTTGATCTTCTGCTCGACGTCGGTCATCACGGCCGTCGGGACGGCGGACGGGGAGCCGAAGTCGAAGCGGAAGCGGCCGGGCTGGTTCTCGGAACCGGCCTGGGCGGCCGTCGGGCCGAGGGCGTCGCGCAGGGCCTGGTGGGTGAGGTGCGTGGCCGAGTGGGCGCGGGCGATGGCCTTGCGGCGGCGGGAGTCGATGACGGCGTGGGCCTTGGCACCGACGGTCACCTCGCCGACCTGGACGACGCCCTTGTGGACGTACACCCCCGGCACCGGCTTCTGGCAGTCGCGGACCTCGATCACGGCGCCGGAGTCGGCCTTGATACGGCCGGTGTCGCCGATCTGGCCGCCGCCCTCGGCGTAGAACGGGGTGCGGTCGAGGACGATCTCGACCTCGTCGCCCTCGGTGGCGGCCGGGGAGGAGACGCCGTCGACCAGGATGCCGACGATGGTGGACTCGCCCTCGGTGTCGGAGTAGCCGATGAAGTCGGTCTCGCCGGCGGTGTCGGCGATCTCGCGGTAGGCGCCGAGGTCGGCGTGGCCGGTCTTCTTGGCCTGGGCGTCGGCCTTGGCGCGCTCCCGCTGCTCCTTCATCAGGCGGCGGAAGCCGTCCTCGTCCACGGACAGCCCCTGCTCGGCGGCCATCTCCAGGGTGAGGTCGATCGGGAAGCCCCAGGTGTCGTGGAGCAGGAAGGCCTTGTCGCCGGGCAGCACGGTGGATCCGGCGGCCTTGGTCTCGGCGACGGCGGTGTCCAGGACGTTCGTCCCGGCGTTGAGGGTCTTGAGGAAGCGGGCCTCCTCGGCGAGGGCGACCTTCTCGATGCGCTCGCGGTCGGTGACCAGTTCGGGGTACTGCTGGCCCATCATGTGGATCACCACGTCGATCAGGTCCTTGACGACCGGACCGGTGGCACCCAGCAGGCGCATGTTGCGGATGGCGCGGCGCATGATGCGGCGCAGGACGTAGCCGCGGCCCTCGTTGCCCGGGGTGACGCCGTCGCCGATGAGCATGGTGGCGGTGCGCATGTGGTCGGTGACCACGCGCAGCGACACGTCCGAGTCGTGGGCGTCGCCGTAGGCGACACCGGTCAGCTCGGTGGCCTTCTTGATCACGGCCATGGAGGTGTCGATCTCGTACATGTTCTGCACGCCCTGCAGAATCATGGCGAGCCGCTCGAGGCCGAGACCGGTGTCGATGTTCTTGCTCGGCAGGTCACCGAGGATCTCGAAGTTGTCCTTGCCGGTGCCCTCGCCGCGCTCGTACTGCATGAAGACGAGGTTCCAGATCTCCACGTACCGCTCGTCGTTGACGGCGGGGCCGCCCTCGACGCCGAACTCGGGGCCGCGGTCGTAGTTGATCTCGGAGCAGGGTCCGCACGGGCCGGGGACGCCCATGGACCAGAAGTTGTCCTTCATGCCCAGGCGCTGGATGCGCTCGGCCGGGACGCCGACGACGTCGCGCCAGATCTGCTCGGCCTCGTCGTCGTCCTTGTAGACGGTGATCCACAGCCGGTCGGGCTCGAGGCCGTAACCGCCCTTGTCCTGGGGCGTGGTGAGCAGCTCCCAGGCGAGCTTGATGGCGCCTTCCTTGAAGTAGTCGCCGAAGGAGAAGTTGCCGCACATCTGGAAGAACGTGCCGTGCCGCGTGGTCTTGCCGACCTCTTCGATGTCGGGCGTGCGCACGCACTTCTGCACGCTGGTGGCGCGCGGGTAGGGCGGCTTGACCTCGCCGAGGAAGTAGGGCTTGAAGGGCACCATGCCGGCCGGGACGAGCAGCAGAGTCGGGTCGTCCGCGATGAGCGACGCCGAAGGGACGACGGTGTGACCGCGCTCCTCGAAGAAGCTCAACCAGCGGCGGCGGATCTCAGCCGACTCCATCAGTGGTCCTCATTCCGGTTGTACGAGTGCTTCGTTTGCGAATACGTCGGTGGCTCGACGTGCTTCGGGCTGTTGCGGTTCTCGATGGCGGCGTACCGCCGGGGTCCGGGGAGCTCGGGCGGCTCGACGGGGGCGTTCAGACCGAGCGCGTCACCGAGTTCGGCCTCCCGCCGGTTCATGTTGTCGCGGACGTCGAGGGCGAATTCCACCGCGCGGTCCTTGAGCCGGTGGCCCGCCTCGATCGCCTTGTTCGCCGCTGTCACGGCCAGGCTCTCGGGGGTGAGCTGCCTCAGCTTGCGGTTGACCTTGGTGGTGGCCCACACACCGGCTGCCACGCCGGTGCCGAACCAGAACGTACGGCGGAACATCGCTAGTCCTTCTTCCGCTTCGCCCGTCGCGGGGACGGGACGGTGCGGCCCACGATCACGGTACGCCGGGGGGCCTTGGCGGGCACGTTCTCCCGGCGGCCGGCGATCGCCCGGCGTACGCCGTAGCCGAACGCCGCGACCTTGACCAGGGGGCCGCCGAAGGTCGACGCGACGGTCGTCGACAGTGCGGACGCGTTGGACGTGACCTCCTGGACGTCCGACGCGATGGCGTCAACCCGGTCGATCTGGGTCTGCGCGGAACGCACGGCGGCGGAGGCGTCGGCCAGCAGCGGGACGGCCTGGTCGGTCACGTCCGCCACCAGTTTGGTCGTCGCCTTGAGCGTCTGGGCCAGCCTCGCCAGTGCGACGGCGAGGAAGGAGACCAGGATCGCCCAGAAGACGGCCACCAGGATCCCGGCCACTTCTCCACCGGACACCGTGTGCACCCGCTCCCTCCAGAACGTGCCTGAACATCGAAAACTCGGTTCCCCGAGCCTATCGCGCCGCGGCGGGCGTTCCGTACCGGATTCCGGGCGGCCCGGTGGGGAGTTGTGCCGGGCGGGAGCACGCGGCGCGCAATGCCGGTCACCGAGTGTCTCCCGGGCGGAGCGCCGGGCACGGCCGATCGGGAACTCCTGCTCCCGGTCGGCGAGTCGGGGCCCTTCACACGGACGTCCACAGACGCGTCAGGCCCGCCGCCTCGGCCGCCCGGAAGGGCGGGAGACGACGGGCCTGACGTGCTGGGAGCGCTACGTCCGCCGGAAAGCGATCAGCGGGCGTAGTACTCGACGACGAGCTGCTCGTCGCAGATCACCGGGATCTCCTTGCGGTTCGGCTCACGGTCCAGGCGGAACGCCAGGGCCTTGAGGTTCACCTGGAGGTAGCGCGGGGTCTCGCCGTCGGGGGCGAAGCCACCCTCGCGGGCGACCTGGAAGAGCGTCTTCTCACGGCTGCGCTCGCGGACCATCACGACGTCGTCGGGACGGACGCGGTACGACGGCTTGTCGACCTTGTGGCCGTTGACCTCGATGTGGCCGTGGACGACCATCTGGCGGGCCTGGTAGATCGTGCGGGCGATGCCCGAACGCAGGACCAGCGCGTCGAGGCGCCGCTCCAGCTCGACGATCAGGGCCTCACCGGTCTTGCCCTGGACCTTGGAGGCACGCTCGTAGGCGCGCACGAGCTGACGCTCGGAGATGTCGTACTGAGCGCGCAGGCGCTGCTTCTCCAGCAGACGGACCTTGTAGTCCGAGTTCTGCTTGCGGCCGCGACCGTGCTCACCCGGCGGGTAGGGGCGGGCCTCGAAGTACTTGACGGCCTTCGGGGTCAGCGCGATACCGAGGGCACGCGACTTCTTGACCTTGGGGCGGGACTGGTTCGCCATGAACCAAACACCTCGTGTTTCTGTAAGTGATCGGCTTCACCAGGGTTAGGGGAGGTCGCATCCGCAGCCGGGGAAACCCTGCGGGTCCGCGCGGGACCTGCCGGGCAGCCGCTCCCCTGGTCTGGGCACATACGTGCAGCACGCGAGTGGCCCACCGACCGCTCCGGGGCTCCGGGTGGTGGTGGGCTGCCCGCGACACCGTTCGACGGTGCGCGACGCTCCTGGATCCCCGTGCCGTAGGGCGGTGGGGTTCCGGCTGGATGTCCCGCTCTGGTGGTGCCGGACCCTTTTGAGGTGCCGGACACGGGACGCAGCGCTTCGAGCAAGTCTACAGGCTGCCTAGGACTGCCTGCGACCGAGGTGCTTGCGGGTCCACTCCACGGCGTCCGCGTAGCGCGCCTCGGCGCCGTGCCGGGTCGGGGTGTAGTACTCGCGGTCCTTGAGCGCGTCCGGGGCGTACTGCTGGGCGGCGATGCCCTCCGGCAGGTCGTGCGGGTAGACGTACCCCTGGGCGTGGCCGAGCTTGGCCGCGCCCTTGTAGTGGCCGTCGCGCAGGTGCGGGGGCACGGGCCCGGCCAGCCCCTTGCGGACGTCCTCCAGGGCCGCGCCGATCGCCGTGGTCGCCGCGTTCGACTTGGGGGCCAGGGCGAGGGCGATGGTGGCGTGGCTGAGGGTGAGCGCGGCCTCCGGGAAGCCGATCATGGCGACGGCCTGGGCGGCGGCGACGGCGATCGGCAGGGCGTTGGGGTCGGCGAGGCCGATGTCCTCGCTGGCGGAGATCATCAGGCGGCGGGCGATGAAGCGCGGATCCTCGCCGGCCTCGATCATGCGGGCCAGGTAGTGCAGGGCCGCGTCCACGTCGGAGCCGCGGATGGACTTGATGAGGGCGCTGGCCACGTCGTAGTGCTGGTCGCCGTCACGGTCGTACTTGACCGCGGCGCGGTCGACGGTCTCCTCCAGCGTCGTCAGGCCGATCTCCGCCTCGCCCTTGGCGAGCGCCGCTCCGGCGGCGGCCTCCAGGGCGGTCAGGGCGCGCCGGGCGTCGCCGCCGGCGATGCGCAGCAGGTGGTCCTCGGTGTCCTCGGGGAGGGTGACGGCGCCCTTCAGGCCGCGCTCGTCGGTCAGCGCGCGGCGGATCAGACCGCGCACGTCGTCGTCCGTGAGCGGCTCGAGGGTGAGCAGGAGGGAGCGGGACAGCAGCGGGGAGATCACCGAGAAGTACGGGTTCTCCGTGGTCGCGGCGATCAGGGTGACCCAGCGGTTCTCCACGGCCGGGAGCAGGGAGTCCTGCTGGGCCTTGCTGAAGCGGTGGATCTCGTCCAGGAACAGGACGGTCTCCTTGCCGAAGCCCCCGCTGGCGCGGCGGGCGCCGTCGATGACCGCCCGGACCTCCTTCACGCCCGCGGTGATCGCCGACAGCTCCACGAACCGCTTGTTGGTGGCCTTGGAGACGACGTACGCCAGGGTCGTCTTGCCGGTGCCGGGCGGACCCCACAGGATGACCGAGGAGGGCCCGGCGGGGCCGCCGCCGCCCTCGCCGACCAGTCTGCGCAGCGGGGACCCCGGCTTCAGCAGGTGCTGCTGGCCCACCACCTCGTCGAGGGTGCGCGGGCGCATGCGGACCGCCAGGGGACTGGTGCTCGGGTCCTTCTCCTGGCGTTCTTCTGCTGCGGCGGTGAACAGGTCGGGCTCCACGAGGGAAACCCTAAGTCACCGCACCGACAACGCCCCGGGGGCCGTGTGGATCAGGCCCAGAGGTGGCTGCCCCACCGGGTCAGGATGAGCATGGCGATGACACCGCAGTGCGTGACCGGGAGCACCCAGGTGAACTCGCCGAGGAAGTTCTTGACCGGACGCGGGGCGGGCAGGAAGTCGTTGCGGACGTTGAACGAGGTCACGTACCAGAACATGGTGATCGTGGCGACCCAGGCGAGCGAGCACCACAGGCACAGCGCGTTGATCCGGTACAGGGACTCGAACTGCAGCCAGGTCACGAAGCAGACGCCGAAGAGCGTGCCGAAGTTGAAGGTCAGCCAGTACCAGCGGGGGAAGCGGGCGCGGGCGAGCAGGCTCATGCCGACGCAGATGACGATGCCGTAGCAGACGAGGCCGAGCATCGGGTTGGGGAAGCCGAAGACGGCGGCCTGCTTGCTCTCCATGACGCTGCCGCAGGACACGATCGGGTTGATGCTGCAGCTCGGGGTGAACGTCTTGCCGCTCACCTTGGCTTCGAGGATCTTCTGCTTGTCGATCGTGATGACCCATGCGGCGAGCAGACCGGCCGCACCGGCGATCACCAGCAGCAGGGCGAACGCGCGGCTGCCGCCCACCGTGCGGGGGGAGGTGTCCGTGCGCGTCGGCTCGGTGGATCCGGTGGAGACGTCGTTGACTGTCGTCTTGCTCATCACGCCGCTTCCGATGCTCGAGAGGTGGACCTGCGGGTTGGGGTCATTGTGCCGCACGCGGGCGCGGGTCCACCGTTCGATGGACATAAGGAAGTACGCACGGTCGTCCCGGAGCGTTCGGTTCCGGCCGAAGCTCGCCGTATGACCACACACGCGAACGGACTCGCGGTGGACGTACGGGGGCTGCGCAAGCAGTACGGGGACGTGACCGCGGTCGACGGAATCGATCTGGGGATCCGGCGGGGCGAGGTGTTCGGCCTGCTCGGGCCGAACGGCGCCGGCAAGACCACCACCGTGGAGATCCTCCAGGGCAACCGCGGCCGGGACGGGGGCGAGGTGTCCGTGCTCGGGGTGGACCCGGCGCGGGGCACGCGCGCGTGGCGCTCGAAAGTGGGGATCGTCTGGCAGGACGAATCGGCGCCCGCGGAGTTGACGGTCCGCGAGACGGTACGCCACTTCGCGCGCTACTACCCACGGCCGCGCGACCCGGAGCACGTCATCGGCCTGGTGGGGCTCGAGGGGAAGGCGGACAGCCGGATCAAGGCGCTCTCCGGCGGTCAGCGGCGCCGCCTCGACGTGGCCCTGGGCGTGATCGGCGACCCCGAGCTGCTGCTCCTGGACGAGCCGACGACCGGTTTCGACCCGGCGGCCCGGCGACAGTTCTGGGACCTGATCCGTCTGCTCGCCGACGAGGGCACGACGATCCTGCTCACCACGCACTACCTGGAGGAGGCGGAGGCCCTGGCGCACCGGCTGGCGGTCGTCGCCCGGGGCCGGGTGGTCGCCGAAGGCACCCCGACCGCACTGCGGGACCGGTTCGGCAGCGAGGCCACCGTCGAGTGGACGGAGGCGGACGGCACCCCTCGCCGCGAGCGCACCGGCACCCCGACCCGGACGGTCGCGGAGCTCGCCCGGCGCTTCGACGGTGAGATCCCGGGGCTGCGGGTCGGCCGCCCCACCTTGGAGGACGTGTATCTGCGCCTGACCGGACAGGAGGACGCGCGATGACGACGACCGCCGTACGGCCCGGGACCCGGGCCACCGCCGAACGGCTGCCCGGGGCCTGGACCCTCGGGGCGCACCGGGGCGTGCTGGAGATCAAGCAGTTCTTCCGGCAGCGCGAGCAGGTGGTGTTCACCTTCGCCTTCCCGGTCGTCTTCCTGTTCCTGTTCGCATCGATCTTCCACGACCACGTGGGCGTCAAGGGGCTCACCGCCTCGCAGCTGTACGTGCCCGCGATGATGGCCTCGGGGATCATGTCGACGAGCTTCCAGTCCCTGGGGATATCGATCGCGGTGGAGCGCGACGAGAAGGCGCTGCGCAGGCTGCGGGGCACGCCGATGCCGCCGGCGGCGTACTTCCTGGGGAAGATCTGGCTGGTCCTTTTCACGGGGGTCCTGGAGACGGCGATCCTGCTGCTCGTCGGCACCACGCTGTACGGCGTGGACCTGCCGTCGGACGCCGGGAGGTGGCTGGACTTCGCCTGGATCTTCGTGCTCGGGCTGACGGCGTGCGCGCTGCTCGGCATCGCGATCAGCTCGGTGCCGAAGTCCGGCAAGAGCGCCAGCTCCGTGGTCGTGCTGCCGTTCCTGGTGCTGCAGTTCATCTCCGGGGTGTACATCTCCATCGCGACCATCCCGCACTGGATGCTGGACATCGGCGCCCTGTTCCCGCTGAAGTGGCTGTGCCAGGGGTTGCGGGGCGTGTTCCTGCCCGATTCGGCGCGGGTCCTGGAAGCGGCGGGGAGCTGGGAGTTCGGGCGGATCGCCCTGGTGCTCGGGGCCTGGTGCGTCGGAGGATTGGCGCTGTGTCTGCTGACCTTCCGGTGGAAGAGCCGGCGCGACGGATGACAGGCCGGCGCACGGTGCCGGACGCGCACGCGTGGGACCGTTCGATCGGGCTGTGGGACGCGTACTTCGGGGTCGCCTGGGCGGCCACCCTGGCGTTCGTGCTCGGCGCGGCGCATCCGGGGTGGGCCGTCCGTGTGGTGGCGGCCGGGCTGCTCGTACCGCTGGTGCCCCTGTACGGGGTGGTGGGGCGGTCGCTGTTGCAGGAGGACCCGCCCGAGCAGCGGCGGGCGCTGCGCTACCTGGCCGGGGCGATGGCGCTGTTCCTGCCGTCGGCGGTGCTGGTCGGCGAGACGCGGTTGATGGCGTTCGCGCTCATCCCCCAGTGCTTCATGGCGCTGCGCACACGCTGGGCGCTCGTCGCCGTCACGCTCATCAATCTGCTGCCGGTGGCGGCGTGGGCGCTGCTGTGGCGCCCGAGCGCCCGGGATCTCTTCGCCAACTCCGTGTTCGCGCTGGTCACCCTGGTCTTCTCGGTGGTGATCGGCGGCTGGATCATCCGGATCATCGAGCAGAGCGCGGAGCGGGCCGAGCTGATCGCGGAACTGGAGGCCAGCCGGCACGAGATCTCCCGTCTGTCGGCGGCGCACGGCGCGCTCGCCGAGCGGGAGCGGCTCTCGCGGGAGATCCACGACACGCTCGCACAGGGCTTCACCAGCCTGCTGATGCTGGTCCAGGCGGTGGAGGCCGAGCTGGAGCACGACGTCCCGCAGGCCCGGCGCCATCTGGCGCTGATGACCGAGACGGCCCGGCAGAACCTCGCCGAGGCGCGGGCACTGGTGGCCGGGGGCGCACCGGCCGACCTGGAGGGGGTCTCGCTGCCGGACGCGTTGCGGCGGCTGGCGGCGCGGCACGACGCGCAGGTGGAGGTCACGGGGCCGGTGCGGGCGCTGCCTGCCGGGGTGGAGGTGGTGGCGCTGCGGTCGTGCCAGGAGGCGCTGGCCAACGCCCGTAAGCATGCGGGGGCTTCCGCCACGCTCGCGATAGCACTGGCGTACGACGACGACACACTGGCCGTCTCGGTCCGGGACGACGGCTGCGGCTTCGACCCGTCCGCACCGACCGGGGGCTACGGTCTGACCGGGTTGCGGGCGCGGGCCGCCGAGGTGGGCGGCACGGCCGAGGTCCGCAGCGCGCCGGGCGAGGGCACGAGCGTCACCGTACGGCTGCCCGTCCTGCCCGTCCTGCCTGTTCTCGGGAGTGCTTCATGATCCGGATCGTTCTCGCCGACGACCATCCCGTCGTAAGGGAGGGACTGCGCGCGATGCTCAGCGCGGAGCCCGATCTCGAGGTGGTCGCGGACGCGTCGAGCGGGCCGCAGGCGGAGGCGCTGGCGGCCGAACTGCGGCCGGACATCGTGCTGATGGACCTGCGGATGCCGGGCGGCGCGGGTGTCGACTCGATCGAGCGGATGGCGGAGGCCGGGCTGCCGTGCCGGGTGATCGTGCTGACGACGTACGAGACGGACCGGGACATCCTGCGGGCGGTGGAGGCGGGGGCGGCGGGCTATCTGCTCAAGGACCTGCCGCGGGGGGAACTGGCCGAGGCGGTGCGTGCGGCGGCGCGCGGCGAGACGGTCCTGGCGCCGTCGGTCGCGGCCCGCCTGGTGGACCGGCTGCGGGCCAGGCCGGAGCGGCCGCGGCTGTCGGAACGGGAGACGGCGGTGTTGCGGCTCGTGGCGGAGGGGTGCACGAATGCGGAGATCGGACGGCGGTTGTTCATCGGGGAGTCGACGGTGAAGACGCACCTGCTGCGCGTGTTCGGAAAGCTGGGGGTGGACGACCGGACGGCGGCGGTGACGAGCGCGATGCGACACGGCCTGCTCGACTGAGGGTTCTCGCCCCGCCGCCCCTGCCCGTCCCAGGGGCTCAGCGGGGACCGCATCCCCCGCACACGGCGGGGGACGAACCGACACGGCCTGCGCCCCCGGAGGGTCAGCCGAGCCGGGACTCCAGTTCCGCCACGATCTCGTTCACCCCGACCGCCACCTGCTCCCCGGACTCCATGTCCTTCAGCTGCACCACGCCCTCCTGGAGATCACGCTCCCCGGCGACGATCGTGTAACGGGCGCCACTGCGGTTGGCGTTCTTCATCGCGCCCTTCAGCCCCTTGCCGCCGTACGCGAAGTCCGCCGCGACGCCGAGCTTGCGCAGCTCCGTGACCTTCGCGAACAGCACACGGCGGGCCTCCTCGCCGAGCGGGACGGCGAACACACTGGTGGTGGCCGGGAGTTGCAGCTCGATCCCCTCGGCCTCCAGCGCCAGCACCGTACGGTCGACGCCCAGCGCCCAGCCCACCGACGGCAGCGCGGGGCCGCCGATCATCTCGGACAGGCCGTCGTAGCGGCCGCCGCCGCCCACCGCGGACTGGGAGCCCAGGCCGTCGTGGACGAACTCGAAGGTCGTCCGCGTGTAGTAGTCCAGGCCGCGCACCAGCTTGGGGTCGTCCTCGAACGCCACGCCCGCCGCGGTGATCAGCTCGCGGACCTCCTCGTGGTACGCCTTGCACGCGTCGCACAGGTAGTCGCGCAGCAGCGGCGCGCCGTCCAGCTGCTTCTGGACCGACTCGCGCTTGTCGTCGAGGACCCGCAGCGGGTTGATGTCGATGCGGCGGCGCGTGTCCTCGTCCAGGTCCAGGCCCCGCAGAAAGTCCTGGAGCGCGGAGCGGTAGACCGGGCGGCACTCCTTGTCGCCCAGCGAGTTGAGCAGGATGCGGAAGTTCCGCAGGCCCAGGGAGCGGTACGCCTGGTCGGCCAGGATGATCAGCTCGGCGTCCAGCGCCGGGTCCTCGGCGCCGATCGCCTCCGCGCCCACCTGCGAGAAGTGGCGGTAGCGGCCCTTCTGCGGGCGCTCGTAGCGGTAGTAGGAACCCGAGTACCAGAGCTTGACCGGCAGGTTGCCCGCCTTGTGCAGGTTGGCCTCGAGGGCGGCGCGCAGCACGGACGCCGTGCCCTCGGGGCGCAGGGCAAGCCTGTCGCCGCCCTTCGTCTCGAAGGCGTACATCTCCTTGGTCACGATGTCCGTGGACTCCCCCACGCCGCGCGCGAAGAGTTCCACGTTCTCGAAGCCCGGCGTCTCGATGTAGCCGTATCCGGAGTTGCGCAGCGGGGAGGCGATGGCCTCACGGACGGCCAGGTACTTGGCGGAGTCCGGCGGGATCAGGTCGTACGTGCCCTTGGGGGCCTTGAAGGTGCTCACGGAAGGTCTCTCGTCACATTCCTCGTCGGGGAGCCTCCTGGGCTCCCTGGCCGGCGGCCACCTGCCGCAGATACGGGTTGGTGGCGCGCTCCCGGCCGATGGTCGTCTGGGGGCCGTGGCCGGACAGCACCACGGTCGAGTCGTCGAGCGGCAGGCACACGCGGGCCAGCGAGTCGAGCATCTCGGCCATGTCACCGCCGGGCAGGTCGGTGCGTCCGATGGAGCCGGCGAACAGCAGGTCGCCCGAGAAGAGGATCGGCGGGATGTCCGCCGCCTCGGGCAGGCCGAAGGTCACCGACCCCTTGGTATGGCCGGGCGCGTGCGCGACGGACAGCTCCAGACCCGCCAGCTCGAGCTTCGCTCCGTCGGTGAGCTCCTTGACGTCGTCCGGCTCCCCCACGGTCAGCTCGCCCATCAGCGGCATCCCGATGGAACGCCCGAGCGCCTTCTCGGGGTCGCTCATCATGTACCGGTCGTCGGGGTGGATCCACGCCGGTACGTCGTGCGCGCCGCAGACCGGGACGACCGAGGCCACGTGATCGATGTGGCCGTGGGTGAGGACGACCGCGACGGGCTTGAGCCGATGCTTCTTCAGCGCGTCCTCGACCCCCTGGGCGGCCTGGTGGCCGGGGTCGATGATCACGCACTCCTCACCCGCGGCGGGGGCGACCAGGTAACAGTTGGTCCCCCAGGCCCCGGCGGGGAACCCGGCAATCAGCACGATCGTCCTTCGTTGTGTCGTACGGGCGTCACTGGCTGTGGGTCAGAGCCTACCGGCGCTGCCGATTCCTCAGCGAACCCATATACGGTACGGGGCACACGCATGCGGTCGGCACACCAGACGCACGCGTACCGGTCGGCGGACGAGACGCATGAGGAGAAAACCCCGTGGTCAGCCAGGAACAGCGGCGGCGACAGCTCGCCCGGGAGAAGTTCTTGCGGCAGCAGCAGCGGCGTACGGAGGCGCGGCGCAAGGCACGGATGCGCAATTCCGTGATCGCTTCGGTGCTCGGCGTGTTGCTGGTGGGCAGTGTGGTGTCGTACACGGCGGGGGTCTTCAAGAACGACGACAAGAAGGCGAACGCGGGCGCGGAGGTGTCCCCGAGCGCCTCTGCGCCCAGCAAGGCGCCGGACCCCTGCGCGAAGCCCGCGCCGGGCAAGGCCAAGTCGCTGAGCTGGAAGAAGGAGCCGGCGATGACGATCGACACGTCGGCCAAGTACACGATGAACCTGCAGACCACCTGCGGTGACATCGGCATCGCGATGAAGACGGCCGCGGCCCCGCACACCGTGAACTCGTTCAATTTCCTCGCGGCGCAGGGCTTCTTCGACCACACCAAGTGCCACCGGCTCACCACCAGCGGCATCTACGTGCTGCAGTGCGGCGACCCGAAGGGCAACGGCACCGGCGGGCCCGGCTACACCATCCCCGACGAGAACCTGAAGGACAAGAGCCTGAAGGGCAACGTGTACCCGGCGGGCACCGTGGCCATGGCCAACCAGTACAACGCCTCGACCAACCAGGGCCGCAACACCGGCGGCAGCCAGTTCTTCCTCGTCTACCAGGACAGCCAGTTGCCGCCCGACTACACCCCGTTCGGCACCATCGACGCGGCCGGCATGAAGGTGCTGAAGAAGATCGCCGCCGCCGGCGAGAGCACGGGTGGGGGCGACGGAGCGCCGAACGCGACCGTCGTGATCAACAAGGCGACGGTGACGAAATCCTGAACGTCAACTGCGGAATTTCGGTCGCGCGGGATGCGGACAGCCGCCCCGCCGGTCGCCTATGTTGGCCGTGACGAAACTGTGGACGATGCCCGGGGGCGCTGAGGCTCCTCGCAGGCATCATGTGGAGGAGGCGCTGTGAGCAGCGACCCGTGGGGCCGCGTCGACGAGACGGGGACCGTGTACGTGCGGACGGCCGATGGCGAGAAGGTCGTCGGTTCCTGGCAGGCCGGCTCCCCCGAGGAGGCGCTGGCCTACTTCGAGCGCAAGTACGAGGGCCTGGTGGTCGAGATCGGCCTCCTCGAGAAGCGAGTGCGCACCACCGACCTGTCGGCCAAGGACGCCATGGCCGCCATCGACCACCTGCGCGAGCAGGTGGACGCCCATCACGCGGTCGGCGACCTGGACGCGCTGCGCGCCCGCCTGGACAAGCTCGTGGAGATCGTCGAGGCGCGCCGTGAGGAGCGCAAGGCGCAGCGGGCCCGCCAGTCCGACGAGGCCCGCCACGCCAAGGAGGCGCTGGTCGCCGAGGCGGAGCAGCTCGCGCAGTCCGACCAGTGGCGGGCGGCCGGTGAGCGGCTGCGGGCGCTGGTGGATACCTGGAAGGGGCTGCCGCGGCTCGACCGGAAGTCGGACGACGAACTGTGGCACCGCTTCTCCCACGCGCGGTCGGCGTTCTCCAAGCGTCGCAAGGCGCACTTCGCGCAGCTCGACGCGCAGCGCGAGGAGGCCCGCAAGACCAAGGAGAGGCTGGTCGCCGAGGCCGAGGCGCTGTCGGGCTCGACGGACTGGGGGCCGACGGCGGCGCGCTACCGCGAGCTGATGGCCGAGTGGAAGGCCGCCGGCCGTGCGCAGCGGGAGCACGAGGACGACCTGTGGAACCGGTTCCGCGGCGCCCAGGACGTGTTCTTCGCCGCGCGCAGTTCGGTCTTCGCGGAGCGGGACGCCGAGCAGGCCGAGAACCTCAAGCTGAAGGAGGAGCTGGCCGAGGAGGCGGAGAAGCTGCTGCCGGTCACGGACCTGAAGTCCGCCCGGGCCGCCTTCCGCTCGATCAACGAGCGCTGGGAGGCCATCGGGCACGTGCCGCGGGACGCACGGGCGCGGGTCGAGGGCCGGATGCACGCGGTCGACCGGGCCATCCAGGAGGCCGAGGAGGCCGAGTGGCGGCGTACGAACCCGGAGGCGCGGGCGCGTGCGGAGGGCCTGACCGGCCAGCTGCAGGCGGCCGTGGACAAGCTGCGAGGCCAGATCGAGCAGGCCCGGGCGGCGGGCAACACCGCCAAGGCCGACAAGCTGGAGAAGGAGCTGGAGGGCCGCCAGGCGCTCCTGGACCAGGCGCTGAAGGGCCTGCAGGAGTTCGGCGGCTGACGGCCGACTGAAACCGAAAGGGGCTCCCGTACGTCGGTACGGGAGCCCCTTTCGTGTGCTGTGGTGCGTCCGGTTACGGCCGGCGGGCTGAGGTGACGCGGTAGACGTCGTAGACGCCCTCCACGCCCCGTACCGCCTTCAGGACGTGGCCCAGGTGTTTCGGGTCGCCCATCTCGAAGGTGAAGCGGGAGGTGGCGACGCGGTCGCGGGACGTCTGGACGGCCGCCGAGAGGATGTTGACGTGCTGGTCGGACAGAACCCGGGTGACGTCCGAGAGCAGCCGCGAGCGGTCGAGGGCCTCCACCTGGATGGCGACCAGGAAGACGGAGGACTGGGTGGGCGCCCACTCCACGTCCAGGATGCGCTCCGGCTCACGCGACAGTGACTCCACGTTGACGCAGTCGCTGCGGTGAACCGATACGCCGTTACCGCGGGTGACGAAGCCGATGATCGGGTCGCCGGGAACGGGCGTACAGCAGCGGGCCAGTTTGACCCAGACGTCCTCGACGCCCTTGACGACCACACCGGGATCGCTGCTGGCGCGCCGCTTGCGGCCACGGCCCCGCGACGGCGGAACGGCCTCGTCGATCTCCTCGGTGGCCGCCTCCTCGCCGCCGAGCGCCTGCACCAGCTTCTGCACCACGTTCTGGGCCGCGACATGGCCCTCGCCGATCGCCGCGTACAGGGACGAGATGTCCGGGTACCGCATCTCGTGGGCGAGAGTGACCAGCGAGTCGCCGGTCAGGATGCGCTGGATCGGCAGGTTCTGCTTGCGCATCGCCCGCGCGATCGCCTCCTTGCCCTGCTCGATCGCCTCGTCGCGCCGCTCCTTGGAGAACCACGCCCGGATCTTGTTGCGGGCACGCGGCGACTTCACGAAGCCGAGCCAGTCGCGGGAGGGGCCCGCGCCGGGTGCCTTGGAGGTGAAGACCTCCACCAGGTCGCCGTTGTCGAGAGTGGACTCCAGCGGGACCAGCCGGCCGTTGACCCGCGCTCCTATCGTCCGGTGGCCGACCTCCGTGTGGACGGCGTAGGCGAAGTCCACGGGGGTGGCGCCGGCCGGCAGCGCTATCACGTCGCCCTTGGGGGTGAAGACGAAGACCTCGTTGCGGGACAGGTCGAAGCGCAGGGACTCCAGGAACTCGCTCGGGTCCTCGGTCTCCTTCTGCCAGTCCAGCAACTGCCGCAGCCACGCCATGTCGTTGATGGCGTCCTTGTCCTTGGCGCTCGAACGCGGCGTGTCCGTACGGACCTTGGAGGCGCCGGCGACGGCCTCCTGCTTGTACTTCCAGTGCGCGGCGATGCCGTACTCGGCGCGGCGGTGCATGTCGAACGTGCGGATCTGCAGTTCGACCGGCTTGCCGTTGGGCCCGATGACCGTCGTGTGCAGCGACTGGTACATGTTGAACTTGGGCATCGCGATGTAGTCCTTGAACCGGCCCGGAACCGGGTTCCATCGCGCGTGCACCGTGCCCAGCGCCGCATAGCAGTCGCGGACCGTGTCGACGAGGACGCGGATGCCCACCAGGTCGTAGATCTCCGCGAAGTCACGGCCGCGGACGATCATCTTCTGGTAGACGCTGTAGTAGTGCTTGGGGCGGCCGGTGACGGTCGCCTTGATGCGGGCGGCGCGCAGGTCGGCCTGGACCTCGTCGGTCACCACGGCGAGGTACTCGTCGCGCTTGGGGGCGCGTTCGGCGACCAGGCGGACGATCTCGTCGTACATCTTGGGGTAGAGGATCGCGAAGGCGAGGTCCTCCAGCTCCCACTTGATGGTGTTCATGCCCAGGCGGTGGGCGAGCGGCGCGTAGATCTCGAGGGTCTCGCGCGCCTTCTTCTCCTGCTTCTCCCGCTTGAGGTAGCGCATGGTGCGCATGTTGTGCAGGCGGTCGGCGAGCTTGATGACCAGGACGCGCGGGTCCTTGGCCATGGCGACGACCATCTTGCGCACGGTCTCGGCCTGCGCGGCCTCGCCGAACTTGACCTTGTCCAGCTTGGTGACGCCGTCCACGAGCAGGGCGACGGTGTCGCCGAAGTCGCGGCGGAGCTGGTCCAGGCCGTACTCGGTGTCCTCCACCGTGTCGTGCAGCAGGCCCGCCATCAGGGTGGCCGGGTCCATGCCGAGCTCGGCGAGGATGGTGGTCACCGCGAGCGGATGCGTGATGTACGGGTCGCCGCTCTTGCGCTTCTGGCCGCGGTGCCAGCGCTCGGCGACCTGGTAGGCGCGCTCGATCTGGCGCAGTGTCGAGTTCTCGATCTTCGGGTCGTTGCTGCGCACTATCCGCAGCAGCGGTTCCAGGACCGGGTTGTACGGGTTGGCGCGCTGCACGCCGAGCCGGGCGAGGCGGGCGCGGACGCGGTTGGAGGAGCCGGTGCGGCCGGGCGGAGGCTGTGTCGCGCGGACGGCCGGGGTGCGCTCGGGAGGGGCCGGCTTGGGACGCGGCTGCTCGGCCGCCTGCTCGACGGGCGCGGACTGGGCGTGCTCCACCGACCCGTGCGGGGCGTTCTTCGCGCTGCGCGCGGGGGTGGCCGCGGCCTTCGACGCGGGGTCGGGCTTGGCGGCGGTCAGTGGCTGGGCCTCGTCTGGCAAGAGGGCTCCTCGTGCGCGATCCGGGTCCCCCGGTCAGGCTCCGGAGCACCCATGGTAGCGATCCCGGGCTCCGGGCTCGCCCTCAGGCCGCTGGGACGGCCCGGTATAGGAGAAACGCACGAGGCGGGCCCGGGATTCCTCCGGGGCCCGCCTCACGGTGTCCTGCGGCCCAACAGGCCGTTGAACAGGGGTGTACGGCGTGGAACTCAGACCTGGAGCAGGGCCTCCAGCGGGGCGCCGGCCAGGGCCGGTTCCAGCCGGGCACGGCCGCCCAGGAATCCCAGTTCCATGAGGACCGAGACGCCCGCGACCTCCGCGCCCGCCCTGCGGACGAGCTGCAGCGAGGCCTCGGCGGTGCCGCCGGTGGCGAGGACGTCGTCGACGACCATCACCCGGTCGGACGCCGACAGGTCCTCGGCGTGCACCTCGATCTCCGCGGAGCCGTACTCCAGGTCGTACGCCTGCCGCAGGGTGGCTCCCGGCAACTTGCCCGCCTTGCGTACGGGGACGAAGCCGACGCCCGCGCGGACGGCGACGGGGGCGCCGAGGATGAACCCGCGCGCCTCCAGGCCGAGGATCTTCGTCGCGCCGTGCCGCACGGTCAGCTCCGCCAGCGCGTCGGTGAGCGCGGTGAACGCCGCGGGGTCCGCGAGCAGCGGGGTGATGTCCTTGAACATCACCCCCGGCTCCGGGTAGTCCGGCACATCGCGGATGCGGCTGAGCAGCAGCCCTTGTATGTCGGTCGTCTCGGTCATCGGCGCTTTCCGGAGGGTCGGCCGCGACCGCGGTTGCGGGACGCGGGCTGGCTGCGCTGGCCGACGACCGCCGCTGCGGCGTCCTGCGGCTCTTCGGCGTGGGAGTCGTCCTCGGCCGTCGCTCCGGCGGGCTCCGCCTCGGCGGCCTGCGCGCGCTTGGCGAGGACGCGGCGCTTGAGGGCCTTCATCTGCGGCTCGCGCTCCTTGAGGTCGGCGACGAGCGGCGTGGCGATGAAGATCGAGGAGTACGCACCGGCCGCGAGGCCGACGAACAGCGACAGCGAGATGTCGTTCAGCGTGCCGGCGCCGAGGAAGCCGCCGCCGATGAAGAGCAGGCCCGCGACCGGCAGCAGGGCGACCACGGTGGTGTTGATGGACCGGACCAGGGTGCCGTTGATCGACCGGTTGGCGATGTCGCTGTACGTGAAGCGGGTCTGCTTGGTGATGTCCTTGGTCTGCTCCTTGAGGCTGTCGAAGACGACGACCGTGTCGTAGAGCGAGTAACCGAGGATCGTCAGCAGACCGATCACGGTGCCGGGCGTGACCTCGAAGCCGACGAGGGCGTAGATACCGGTGGTGATGGTGATGTCGTGGATCAGCGCCACGAGGGCCGCGACGGCCATGCGCCACTCGAACGCGATCGCCAGGTAGATCACGACCAGCACCATGAAGATCGCCAGGCCCTCCCAGGCCTTGTTGGCGATCTGCTCGCCCCAGCTCGGGCCGACCAGGTCGGCGTTGATCTGCTCCGAGGGGACGCTCAGGTCCTTGGCCAGGGTGTCCTTGATCTGGTCGGACTTGCCGGTGTCGATCCCGGCGATCTGGATGCGCAGGGCGCCGGTGCCGAGCTTCTGCACCACGGCGTCATGGCCGGAGGCCTGCTCGGCATAGTGCTCGGCCTGGGTCACCGAGACGCCGGTCTTCGGGGTGGTGAAGACCGCTCCGCCCTGGAACTCGATGCCCATGTTCAGGCCGCGCACCGCCAGGCCGAGGATGGCCGTGATGGTGATCAGGACGGAGACGCCGTACCAGATCTTGCGCTTGCCGACGAAGTCGTAGCTGATCTCGCCGCGGTGCAGTCGAGCGCCGAGGTTGCCGAGTTTCGACATGACTCACGCCTCCTTCGGGTCGACAGAGCCGGCGGGACCGGCGGGACGGCGGGTGCGGCGCAGAGGCGGCTTGGCACCCAGGCTCTTCGGGTCGAGACCGGACCACTTGTGGCCGTTCGCGAAGAACTTGCGGCGAGCGAGCAGGGTCATCAGCGGCTTGGTGAAGAAGAAGACGACGACCACGTCGAGCACGGTGGTCAGGCCGAGCGTGAACGCGAAGCCCTGCACCTTGCCGACGGTCACGATGAACAGCACGGCGGCGGCGAGGAACGACACGAAGTCGGAGACCAGGATGGTCCGCCGGGCGCGCGGCCAGGCCCGCTCGACGGCGGGGCGCAGGGAGCGGCCTTCGCGGATCTCGTCCCGGATGCGCTCGAAGTACACGATGAACGAGTCCGCGGTGATGCCGATCGCGACGATGGCACCGCACACGGCCGGCAGGTTCAGCGCGAAGTGGATCGTCGGGCCGAGCAGCGCCATGATCACGTAGGTGAGGGTCGCGGAGACCAGGAGGGACGCGACCGCGATGACCGACAGGCCGCGGTAGTAGACGACCAGGTAGATCACGACCAGGGCGAGACCGATGGCGCCGGCGATGAGTCCGGCCTGCAGCTGCTCACCGCCGAGAGCCGCGGTCACCGTGGTGACGCTGGACTCCTTGAAGGAGAGCGGGAGCGCGCCGTACGACAGCATGTTGGCCAGGCTCTGGGCGTCCTGCTGGGTGAAGCTGCCGGAGATCTCCGCGTTGCCGCCCGTGATGGCCGTCTGGACGTACGGATGGGAGACCACCTGGTCGTCCAGGACGATCGCGAACTCGTTCTGCGGGGTGGTCTTCTGCGCGAGCTGGCCGGTGACGTCGGCGAACTTCTTGGAGCCGCTGGAGTTGAAGGTCATCTGGACCTGCCAGCCGGAGGCGCCCTGCGTGTCGTAGACGGCTTGGGCCTTCTTGACCTCCGTGCCGTCGACCGCGACCGGGCCGAGCAGGAACTTGCTCCAGACCTTGCCGTCCTTGCCGCAGGCGACGGTGGGCTCACCGGGCTTGGCGCCCTTGCCGGCGGTCGCCTGCTCGGTGGGCTTGCTGCAGTCGAGGGCCGCGTAGCGGGCCTGGAGGTCGGCGGAGCCGCCGCTCGCCGACGGCGCGGGCGTGGTCGAGGCCTTGGGGGACGCCGACCCGGTCGCGGAGGGCGTCGGGGAGCTCGCCTTGAGTCCGTCGGTGACAGGGCGGCCCTGCGTGGTGGCGGAAACCGACGGGGTGCCGGAGCCGGTCGCCTTCTGCTTGCCCGTGGTGTTCGACGCGCTCGGCGAGGGGGTGCCGCCCTTGCTGGAACCGGGGCTCGGGCTGGCCTGGCCGGTGGCGCCGGAGGCCTCGCGCTGCAGCACCGGGCGGAAGTACAGCTTGGCGGTGGTGCCGACCTGCTCCTGGGCCTCCTTGGAGTTCGTGCCCCGCGGGATGTTGACGATGATGTTGCGATCGCCCTGTGTCTGGACCTCCGTCTCCGACACGCCCAGACCGTTGACACGGCGGTTCATGATGTCGACCGCGGTGTCCATGTTGGCCTTGTTGATCGCATTGGGCTGGCCCGGCTGGTTGACCGCCGTCAGCGTGATGCTGGTGCCGCCGGCGAGGTCGATACCGAGGCGGGGGGTGTCATGTCCCGAGGCGAACATCCCGCCGGTGAGCGCCGCGATGGCGATGAGAATGAGGGCCAGCGAGCGCCCCGGCTTGCCCTGGGCGCTCGCGCTTCGGCCCTTCTTCGGTGCTGCCACCTTCTCGTACTCCCTCTCGAGCCGCCGCGCGCGGGGTCAGCGCACGGGCGGCCATGCCATTGTGTCGGGATTCCGCGCGAAAACCGCACAGCCCGTACCGGGACGCGCCGATCGCGCGTCCTGGCCGGGGTGCGGTCACTTCGCGTCGGACTCGCCGTCGGTCTTCTTCGGCTCTGCTTCGTCGGCCTTGGCGTCGGTCTCGGCGTCCGCGTCCTTCTTGCCGAGGTCGACCTTGTCGTCGGAAGGGCCCGAAGAGGCGTCGGCGGCGGTCTCGTCGGTCTCGTCGGTCTCGGTGAGGGAGGAGGCGTCGTCCGGCACGACGGCGCCGTCGGCCTTCAGGTCGTGCTCGATGCCGTGGACGATGCGGTTGTACTCGTCGTCGGACAGGACCGAGCCGATCGCGTTCTTGGCGAAGAGCAGCTCCACACCCGGACCGGCGTCAAGGAGGACCGTGTCCTCGTTGACCTCCTTGACCGTCGCGTACATCCCCCCAATGGTGCGGACGCCACTGCCGGGCTGCATCTGGTTCCGCATGTCCGCGGCCTGCTGCTGCTTGCGCTTGGCCGAGCGGGTCATCAGGAACATGGCCCCGATGAGCACGATGAACGGGAGGAGGGTCACGATATTCACGGGACGGAATTTCCTTCGCACGACCGCTGGATCGGCGGCCTGGTGGATGGGGGTGTGGTGGGCGCCGCCCGCGAGGGCGGCATCGGCGGAGTCTAAGCGAGTCCGCACGCAAGGAACAACGCCCAGCATGGCACCCGGGTTCCTGCCGGTGCGAGTCCCGCGCCGTCAGGCCCCGAACAGGTCCTGTTGTCCGGTTCCCCCGGTCGCGCCGCGGGGTGCGGCCAGCCCGAGGTGCGCCCAGGCCGCCGGCGTCGCCACCCGTCCGCGCGGAGTGCGGGCGAGCAGGCCCTCCCTGACCAGGAAGGGCTCGGCGACCTCCTCCACCGTCTCGCGCTCCTCCCCCACGGCGACGGCGAGCGTGGACAGGCCGACGGGGCCGCCGCCGAACAGCTTCAGCAGTGCTTCGAGGACGGCCCGGTCGAGGCGGTCGAGGCCGCGCGCGTCGACCTCGTAGACGGCGAGGGCCGCCGCCGCGATCTCACGGGTGATGAACCCGTCGGCCTTGACCTGGGCATAGTCCCGAACCCGGCGCAGCAGCCGGTTGGCGATACGGGGTGTGCCGCGAGACCGTCCGGCGATCTCCGCGGCACCCTCGGGATCGATCTCGACGTCGAGCAGGCCCGCCGAGCGGTGGATGACGCGCTCCAGCTCGGTCGGCTCGTAGAACTCCATGTGCGCGGTGAAGCCGAAGCGGTCACGCAGCGGGGGCGGCAGCAGCCCCGCGCGCGTGGTGGCTCCGACCAGCGTGAACGGCGGCAGCTCCAGGGGGATCGCGGTGGCGCCGGGGCCCTTGCCGACGATCACGTCGACGCGGAAGTCCTCCATCGCCATGTAGAGCATCTCCTCGGCGGGCCTCGACATGCGGTGGATCTCGTCGAGGAAGAGGACCTCGCCCTCCTGCAGGGACGACAGGATCGCGGCGAGGTCGCCGGCGTGCTGGATGGCGGGGCCGCTGGTGATGCGGATGGGCGCGCCCATCTCGGCCGCGATGATCATCGACAGGGTCGTCTTGCCGAGACCGGGCGCGCCGGACAGGAGGACGTGGTCGGCGGTGGCGCCCCGCGCGCGTGCCGCGCGCAGCACCAGGTCGAGCTGTTCCCGGACCTTCTCCTGGCCGATGAACTCGCCGAGGTCCTTGGGGCGCAGGGCGGCCTCGACGGCCTGGTCCTCACGGTCGGCGACAGAGCCCACCAGCCGCTCGGGGGCGGAGGTGTCGGTCGTGTCGTCCCAGTTCACTTGGCGTCTCCTGGCTCAGCGGGCTCGGTTCAGGGTCTGCAGGGCCGCCTTGAGGAGGGCGCCCACCTGGGGCGTGCCCCCGGCGGCCTCGGCCTGCGGCGCGACCGCGGCGACCGCCTCCTCGGCCTCCCGGTTCGCGTACCCCAGACCGACCAGGGCGGCGTGCAACTGGTCGCGCCAGCCCGAGGCGGCCGGGGCGGCGGCCGCGGGCGCGCCGACCGGCTCGCCGAGGCGGTCCCGCAGCTCCAGGAGCAGCTTCTGGGCGCCCTTCTTGCCGATGCCGGGGACGGCGGTGAGCGCCTTCTCGTCCCCGGTCGCCACGGCGCGGCGCAGGGCGTCCGGCGAGTGCACCGCCAGCATCGACTGCGCCAGGCGCGGGCCGACACCGCTCGCGGTCTGCAGCAGCTCGAAGACCTGGCGCTCGTCGTCGTCCGCGAAGCCGTACAGGGTCAGCGAGTCCTCGCGGACGACCAGGGACGTCGCCAGCTTGGCCCGCTCGCCGAGCCGGAGCCCGGAGAGGGTGTTCGGGGTGCACTGGACGGCGATGCCGATGCCGCCCACCTCGACCACGGCGGAGTCCGGGGCGAGGGCGGCGACCGGGCCGCTCACGAAGGCGATCATGCGGTACGGCCTTTCGTCATGTGCTTCGCCGTGTGCAGGGCCACGGCCTGCTGGAGTCGGTTCTGGGCGGGCGCCCGCCAGATGTGGCAGATGGCGAGGGCGAGGGCGTCGGCGGCGTCGGCGGGCTTGGGCGGCGCGTCCAGCCGCAGCAGCCGGGTGACCATCGCGCCGACCTGGGCCTTGTCGGCGCGCCCCGTGCCGGTGACCGCGGCCTTGACCTCGCTGGGCGTGTGCAGGGCGACGGGGATGCCGCGGCGGGCCGCGCACAGCATCGCGACGGCGCTGGCCTGGGCGGTGCCCATCACCGTCCGCACGTTGTGCTGGCTGAAGACGCGCTCGACGGCGACGAACTCGGGCCGGTGCTCATCCAGCCACTGCTCGATGCCCTGCTCCACGGCGACGAGGCGGTGGCCGAGGTCGGCGTCCACGGGCGTGCGGACGACGCCGACGCCGAGCATGGTCAGCGGTCGGCCCGCGACGCCCTCGACCACACCCACACCGCACCGCGTCAGTCCAGGGTCCACACCGAGTACGCGCACCTCGCTCCGTCGCCCCCCTCCGTGTCGGCTCACTCTTCGTGTTCTGCTGTCGCGCCAGGCTATCGGGCGGCACCGACAACGCACCGCCGCACGGGATGATCAAAGCGCAGGCAAAGGATCACCGCTGTGCGGGCGATCAAGATCACCAAATCCCCAGAAGCCGGACATCCGCACCCGATTCCCGATTGCTTCGCACACTTGATCGCTTATACCTTCCCCAACGACCGGACCAGCCACGGCTTTTCCGGTCACTACCGAACTGAAGTTCGGATTGACCGCATCACCAGAGAATCGGGGAAACCATGCGCTCCATGCGCTCCATGGCGAAGGCCGCCGTCACCGCTTCCGCCCTGCTGGCCGGTCTGGCCGTAGCGGCTCCCGCGCAGGCCGCCACGGCCACCGCGGCCGACGTGCACACCGGCCACAGCGGATGCTTCAACTACTCCTACGGCGACGGCATTTCGACCACGACCGTCTACTTCCACAACACCTGCAAGGTCACGGCGACGATCAACATCTGGTGGAAGGACGGCAAGGTCGAGTACATGCGTGCCGCCACCGTCGCGGCCGACGGCAAGGGCCACCTGAAGCACACCGGCGACATCAAGGAGATCGACGGCTGACCGTCGCCGGCTGAACGACGAACGGCCCGCCGAAGACTCTTCGGCGGGCCGTTCGGCTTGCTCAGGCGCCGACCTTCTCCATGATGTCGTCGCTGACGTCGAAGTTCGCGAAGACGTTCTGCACGTCGTCGCTGTCCTCGAGCGCGTCGATCAGCTTGAAGATCTTCTTCGCGCCCTCCTCGTCCAGCTGGACCTGCATGGTCGGGACGAAGTTGGCCTCGGCGGAGTCGTAGTCGATCCCGGCGTCCTGCAGGGCGGTGCGGACCGCGACCAGGTCGGTGGCCTCGCTGATCACCTCGAAGGACTCGCCCAGGTCGTTGACCTCCTCGGCCCCGGCGTCGAGCACGGCGCCCAGGACGTCGTCCTCGGTCAGCTCGCCCTTGGGCACGATCACGACGCCCTTGCGGTTGAACAGGTACGAGACGGAGCCCGGGTCGGCCATCGAGCCGCCGTTGCGGGTCATGGCGACGCGCACGTCGGAGGCGGCGCGGTTGCGGTTGTCGGTGAGGCACTCGATGAGCACCGCGACACCGTTCGGACCGTAGCCCTCGTACATGATCGTCTCGTAGTCGGCACCGCCGGCCTCCAGGCCCGCGCCGCGCTTGATCGCCGAGTCGATGTTCTTGTTCGGGACCGACTGCTTCTTGGCCTTCTGAACGGCGTCGTAGAGAGTCGGGTTGCCGTCCACATCCGCGCCGCCCATCCGGGCCGCGACCTCGATGTTCTTGATCAGCTTCGCGAAGAGCTTGCCGCGCTTGGCGTCGATCACGGCCTTCTTGTGCTTCGTCGTGGCCCATTTAGAGTGGCCGGACATCTGCCTGTCTCCTTCGCGTAACCCATCCCTGCAACGAACTCCCCCAGACCTTAACGGCTGCGGGGATCCCCGGAGATCCTACTAGGACTCCGGTACCCGGTTGGCGCGCACCATGTCGACGAACAGGGCGTGCACACGGTGGTCGCCGGTCAGTTCCGGGTGGAACGACGTGGCGAGAGCGTTGCCCTGGCGTACGGCGACGATGTGGCCCTCGTGTTCGGCGAGCACCTCGGCGTCGGCGCCGACGGACTCCACCCAGGGGGCGCGGATGAAGACGCCCTCTACAGGATCGCCCTCGATCCCCTTGACGTCGACGGCGGCCTCGAAGGACTCGTTCTGGCGGCCGAAGGCGTTGCGGCGCACGATCATGTCGATGCCGCCGACGGTCTCCTGGCCGGAGCGAGGGTCGAGGATCTTGTCGGCGAGCATGATCATGCCCGCGCAGGTGCCGTAGACGGGCATGCCGGCGCGCACGCGCGCGCGGAGGGGGTCCATCACTCCGAAGAGGATGGCCAGCTTGGAGATGGTGGTGGACTCTCCGCCGGGGAGGACGAGGCCGTCGACCTCGGCGAGCTCTTCGGGGCGCCGCACCGGCCTGGCCACGGCGTCGGCCGCGGCCAGGGCGATGAGGTGCTCCCGTACGTCGCCCTGGAGTGCCAGGACGCCTATGACGGGTGCGTCAGTCATGTGCTTCGTGCAGTCCTCGTGCTGTTCCTGCGGTGCTCACCAGCCGCGGGTGGCGTAGCGCTCGCTCTCGGGGAGGGTGTCGCAGTTGATGCCGACCATGGCCTCGCCGAGGTTGCGCGACGCGTCCGCGATGATCTTGGGGTCGTCGTAGAAGGTGGTGGCCTTCACGATGGCGGCGGCGCGCTTGGCCGGGTCGCCGGACTTGAAGATCCCGGAGCCGACGAAGACGCCCTCGGCGCCGAGCTGGCGCATCAGCGCGGCGTCGGCGGGGGTGGCCACGCCACCGGCGGAGAACAGCACGACCGGGAGCTTGCCCAGCTCGGCGACCTCCCGGACCAGCTCGTAGGGGGCGCGCAGCTCCTTGGCGGCGGCGTACAGCTCGTGGTTGTCCAGGCCGCGCAGACGGGCGATGTCGCCCTTGATCTGGCGCAGGTGGCGCACGGCCTCGACGACGTTGCCGGTACCGGCCTCGCCCTTGGAGCGGATCATCGCGGCGCCCTCGGCGATGCGGCGCAGGGCCTCACCGAGGTTGGTGGCGCCGCAGACGAAGGGGGTGGTGAAGGCCCACTTGTCGGAGTGGTTGACCTCGTCGGCCGGGGTCAGCACCTCGGACTCGTCGATGTAGTCGACGCCGAGGGACTGCAGGACCTGCGCCTCGACGAAGTGGCCGATCCGGGACTTGGCCATGACCGGGATGGAGACGGCGTCGATGATGCCCTCGATCATGTCCGGGTCGGACATGCGGGCCACCCCGCCGTCCTTGCGGATGTCGGCGGGGACCCGCTCCAGCGCCATGACGGCGACGGCGCCCGCGTCCTCGGCGATCTTCGCCTGCTCCGGCGTGACGACGTCCATGATCACGCCGCCCTTGAGCTGCTCGGCCATGCCGCGCTTGACGCGGGCGGTGCCGGTCTCGGGGGTCTGGGGGGTGGAGAGCTCGCTGGACACGGGTTCGACCTCACTCGGAAAAAGACGGATTTCTGCTGGACCGAGGAAACGGGACGGGTGCAGGCCACTGCAAGGGCCAATGGGAAGCCGGTGGATCGTTTTGCGCCGTGGCGTGAAACGAGAGCACGGCCGCGTCCCGCAGGCTCAGGCCGCCGACCGGTCCGTCAGCGCCGCCGGGGGCTCGTCGTCCATCTCGAAGGCCAGGGGGAACGGGGCGTGGCCGGCCAGGCGGAACCACCGCACCTTGCGGTGCCGGCGCAGGGCGCGCGCGGCGCGTACGGCGTCGTTGTGGAAGCGGCGGGCCATCGGCACCCGGCGTACCGCCTCGGTCAGCTCCCGTGCGGCGGCCTCCCCGCCGGGCGCCTCGCGCACCGCCTCGACCTGCTGCGCCTCCGCGAAGACGGCCCGCAGCGCCTGACTGAGCTCGCTCTCGGCGACTTCACGCTGCTCCTCCTCGGCCTGCCGGGCGGCGTGCGCGGCCTCGTACAGGACGATCGAGGCGGCCGGGTCGAGCACCCCGGAGGTGGCCAGTTCCTGAGCGACCGAGGCCCGCCGCAGCAACTGCGCGTCGAGCGCGGCGCGCGCCGCGTCGATCCGGGAGTGCAGCCGGTCGAGCCGCCCCGCGGTCCAGCTCAGGTAGAGGCCGATCGCGACGAGGGCGACAAGGATCCAGATGAGGGTTGCGGTCACGGGCGAAGGCTATCGGCCCGCGCCGGCGGCTCCCCCGGCTCCCTCCGACCCGCCGAACGGCGGGCCCGGCGGCCGCGGCTCAGTCCCGCGCCAGGCCCCATCGCGCCCGCAGCCCCGTCCGCTCGTCCGCCGCCACCGCTGCCGCGCCCGCGGTCACCGTCTCGTAGACCGACAGGATGTCCGCACCGACCGTCGACCAGTCGAAACGCCGTACATGGGCGCTTCCCCGGGCCCGGAGTTCGGCGCGGCGGTCCGGGTCGGCCAGCAGGCGTACCGCGGCGTCGGCGAGGGCGTCGGCGTCCTCGTTGGCGAACAGCTCGCCGGCCGCTCCCTGGTCCAGGACCTGGGCGAAGGCGTCCAGGTCGGAGGCGAGCACGGGTGCGCCCGCCGACATCGCCTCGACCAGGATGATCCCGAAGCTCTCGCCGCCGGTGTTGGGGGCCACGTACAGGTCGACGCTGCGCAGCAGGCGGGCCTTGTCCTCGTCGCTGACCATGCCGAGGAACTCCACGTGCGAGCGCAGGTCGGCGGGGAGCGTCTCGACCGCTTCCTCCTCGTCGCCGCGGCCTGCCACCAGCAGCCGCGCCTGCGGGCGCGCGGCGAGGATCTTCGGCAGGGCCTTCATGAGGACGGGGAGTCCCTTGCGCGGCTCGTCGATGCGCCCTATGAAGCCGATCGTGCCGCCCGCCCCTGTCCCACCACGGCCCTCGGCGGGGCTTCGCGCCTCTTCCGACTGCCACTCGGGCCTGGGCTCGGCCTTCTCGAAGAACTCGACGTCCACGCCGTTCGGAATGACCACCGCGTCGCCGCCCAGGTGTTCGACCAGGGTGCGCCGCGCGTACTCGCTCACGGCGATCCGTGCGCTGATCTTCTCCAGGGCCGCCTGGAGGATCGAGTACGCGGCGATCATGGCGCGGGAGCGCGGGTTCGAGGTGTGGAAGGTCGCCACGATCGGGCCCTGCGCCGCCCAGCAGGCCAGCAGGCCCAGCGACGGCGAGGTCGGCTCGTGGATGTGGATCACGTCGAACCGGCCGTCGTGCAGCCAGCGTCGCACACGCGCGGCGCTCAGGAACCCGAAGTTCAGGCGTGCCACCGAGCCGTTGTACGGCACCGGGACCGCGCGGCCCGCCGAGACGACGTACGGCGGCAGCGGGGTGTCGTCGTCCGCGGGGGCAAGGACGGACACCTCGTGCCCGAGGCGGATGAAGTACTCGGCCAGATCGCGGATGTGGAACTGGACGCCGCCCGGCACGTCCCAGGAGTACGGGCAGACGATGCCGATCCTCACGGCGTCCCCTTCTGGGGGTCCTTGCTCGGGTCCAGGTCGGCGAGCCACAAACGCTGCAGCATGTGCCAGTCCTCCGGATGCTCGGCGATCCCCGTGGCGAAGGCGTCGGCCAGCGCCTGTGTCATGACAGACGTCTTCTCGGCCCGGCTGCCTGACTGGGGTACCTCGATCGGGGGATGCACGCGCCCCTGCATGACGGGCGAGTCGTCGTACCAGAGGGTCACCGGCAGCAGCAGCGCGCCGGTCTGCTGGGCGAGCAGCGCCGGTCCCGCCGGCATCCGCGCCGTCTCGCCGAAGAAGGTGACCTCGACGCCCGAGGCGGACAGGTCGCGGTCGGCCACCAGGCAGACGAGTCCGCCGTCGCGCAGCCGCCGGGCCAGGGTGCCGAACGCGGAGCCGCCGCTGTGCGGCAGCACCTCCATGCCGAGACCCTCGCGGTAGGCGACGAACCGGTCGTAGAGCGTCTCAGGCTTGAGCCGCTCGGCCACCGTCGTGAACGGCGTGCGCAGCTCGGTGGTGACCCAGGCGCCCGCCAGGTCCCAGTTGGCCAGGTGCGGCAGGGCGAGGATCACGCCCTTGCCCGCGGCCAGTCCGTCGGTGAGGAAGTGCAGGTCCTTGGGGTCGAAGCCACGCGTTATGCGCTCCGTCCCCCATGCGGGCAGCCGGAACGACTCCATCCAGTAGCGCAGGTACGACCGCATGCCCGCCCGGGTCAGCTCGGCGAGCCGCTCCGGGCCCGCGTCGGGCACCACGCGCGCGTAGTTCCTCTCGAGCCGTTGCACGCCCTTGCCGCGCTTTTTCCAGGCGAGGTCGGCGATGGTGCGGCCGAGCCGGGTGGCGACGGGTTCGGGCAGCGTCTTGACCGTGCTCCAGCCGAGGCCGTAGAGCCCGTCAGAGAGCCGTTCCCGGAGACTGGTCATGCCGCCGCCCCACTCCTCGTGCCGCCGGTCACTTGGCCGCCTCGCTGCCGTGCGAGGCGCTCTCGCCGTCGTGCGCGGCCGCGGCCGCGTCCGCCTCGGCGGATTCCCGGCGCACGGTGACGACCCGCTGGATCAGCGTGACCAGGCTGCCGACGGCGACGATCCACAGTGCGATCGGCAGCAGCCACTGGATACCGGGCACTCCGAACTTGTGCAGACCGGCGAAACCGGCCGCGACCAGCGAGATCACCAGGCGTTCGGCGCGCTCCACGAGGCCGTTGACCGCGACCGGCAGGCCGATCGACTCGCCGCGGGCCTTGGTGTACGACACCACCTGGCCGCTGGCCAGACAGAAGATCGACACCGCGCACAGGACGTTGTCGTCGCCGTTGCCCGCGTACCACAGGGCGAAGCCGCCGAAGATCGCGCCGTCGGCGACCCGGTCGAGCGTGGAGTCCAGGAACGCGCCCCAGCGGCTGGAGCGGCCCAGCTGGCGGGCCATGTTGCCGTCGACGAGGTCCGAGAAGACGAACAGGGTGATGACGACCGTGCCCCAGAAGAACTCCCCCCGGGGGTAGAAGACCAGTGCGCCCGCGATCACGCCCGCGGTGCCGATCAGCGTGACCGTGTCGGGGCTGACGCCCCGGCGGATCAGAAACGCGGCGAACGGTGTGAGAACACGCGTGAAGAAAGCACGCGCGTACTTGTTCAGCATGGCCTTCCCGACGGTCGGTGGGCCGCGCGGCCCCTGCTGGCCACCGGCGCGCCCAATCGTAGCCACGCGCGCGTGCACGCGTCGGCCGGGCACCCGCAGCCCTTCGTCACGGCCTGATGGCGCCGGGGTCACGGCGCGATCGCGCCGGGCGGAGCACGGTCGCGCGACGGGATCACGTCCTTCGTATGGACGCATTGTGACGCGAGTGCAAAGCTCGAAAGAACCGCGGGCGTCACCGGAGCCGCCTCGCACGCGGGTCCACATGTCCGCGCCCAAGTGACCTCACCGTGCACGGGAGGCAAGGCCATGGGCGACAAGGCGAACGTACACCCCGGAGCCGCCGGCAGGGCAGCGGCGGCCGACCACCCCGCGTCCGTACGGAATGTGGTGCTGGTCGGCCACAGCGGATCGGGCAAGACGACTCTGGTGGAGGCTCTCGCACTGACGGCGGGAGCGGTGAACCGGGCGGGCCGTGTGGAGGACGGCGGCACCGTCTCCGACTACGACGAGATCGAGCACCGCCAGCAGCGCTCGGTGCAGCTCTCGCTGGTTCCCGTCGAATGGAACGGGATCAAGATCAATTTGCTGGACACTCCGGGATACGCCGACTTCGTCGGGGAGCTCCGGGCCGGTCTGCGCGCCGCGGACGCGGCCCTTTTCGTCGTCTCGGCCTCGGACGGGGTGGACGGCTCGACCCGCATGGTGTGGGAGGAGTGCGCGGCCGTCGGTATGCCGCGCGCCATCGTGATCACGCACCTGGAGGCGGCCCGGGCCGACTTCGAGGAGATGACGCGCCGCTGCGCGGAGGCGTTCGGCGGGGACGACCCCGACGCCGTCCTGCCGCTGTACCTGCCGCTGCACGGCCCGCAGGGACCCGACGGGCACGCGCCCGTGACCGGCCTGATCGGGCTGCTCACGCAGAAGCTGTTCGACTACTCGACCGGTGAGCGCAAGGAGTCCGAGCCGGGCGAGGACCAGCTACCGGGGATCGAGGAGGCCCGTAATCGGCTGATCGAGGGCATCATCGCCGAGAGCGAGGACGAGACCCTCATGGACCGCTACCTCGGCGGTGAGCAGGTCGACGTCAAGACGCTGATCGAGGACCTGGAGCGGGCCGTGGCGCGCGGCAGCTTCTTCCCCGTCCTGGCCGCCGCCCCCGCGGCCGAGGGCGCCAAGCAGGGCCTCGGCACGGTCGAGCTGCTGGAGCTGGTCACCGGCGGGTTCCCGACCCCGTTCGAGCACCCGATGCCGGGGGTCACCACCATCGACGGCAAGCCGCGCGAGCTGAAGGCCTGCGACACCGAGGGCCCGCTGGTGGCCGAGGTCGTCAAGACCTCCTCCGACCCCTACGTCGGCCGCATCTCACTGGTCCGCGTCTTCTCCGGCACCCTGCGCCCCGATCAGACGGTGCACGTCTCCGGACACGGACTGGCCGACCGGGGCCACGAGGACCACGACGTCGACGAGAAGATCGGCGCCCTGTCCATCCCCTTCGGCAAGCAGCAGCGCCCGGTCACGCACGCCGTCGCCGGCGACCTGGTGTGCGTGGCCAAGCTCGGCCGTGCCGAGACCGGGGACACCCTCTCGGCCAAGGACGACCCGCTGCTGATGGAGCCCTGGCAGATGCCCGACCCGCTGCTGCCGCTCGCCATCCAGGCGCACAGCAAGGCGGACGAGGACAAGCTCAGCCAGGGCCTGGCCCGGCTGGTCGCCGAGGACCCGACCATGCGCCTGGAGCAGAACCAGGACACCCACCAGGTGGTGCTGTGGTGCCTGGGCGAGGCGCACGCGGACGTCGCCCTGGAGCGGCTGCGCAGCCGGTACGGCGTCCAGGTCGACGTGGTCCCGCACAGGGTGTCGCTGCGGGAGACGTTCGCGGGCAGGTCGGCGGGCCGCGGACGTCATGTGAAGCAGTCCGGCGGGCACGGCCAGTACGCGATCTGCGAGATCGAGGTCGAACCGCTGCCGGGCGGCTCCGGCATCGAGTTCGTGGACAAGGTGGTCGGCGGGGCGGTGCCCCGGCAGTTCATCCCGTCCGTCGAGAAGGGCGTGCGCGCCCAGGCGGCCAAGGGTGTGGCCGCCGGCTATCCCCTGATCGACGTCCGGGTCACGCTGCTCGACGGCAAGGCCCACTCCGTGGACTCCTCGGACGCCGCCTTCCAGACGGCGGGCGCCCTGGCGTTGCGCGAGGCGGCGGCCGACGCCACGATCCACCTGCTGGAGCCGGTCGCCGAGGTGTCGGTGCTGGTCGGCGACGACTACGTGGGCGCCGTGATGAGCGACCTGTCCGCGCGACGCGGCCGGCTGCTGGGCACCGAGCAGACGGCCGGCGGACGGACCCTCGTACGGGCCGAGGTCCCGGAGATCGAGATCGGCCGGTACGCGGTCGACCTGCGCTCCCTCTCGCACGGCACCGCGCGCTTCAGCCGCTCCTACGCGCGGCACGAGCCGATGCCGGCGCAGCTCGCGAACAGGATCCGCCAAGAGGCTCAGCAGGCCTCGTAGGTGAACCCTTGTTCCCCTCACCATGCGTGGGCGGACGGCTTTCGGCCGTCCGCCCCTGCATGTCGGTGCCTGCGGATACGCTGATGTCCTGATCAATTCGGCACACGATCAGCACCATGGCCTGTTCAACAGGTGTGCGGAGCAAGGAAGTCGGGAAGGCCGCAGGAGCGGGTTCGGCGGCGAGGGGGCGGCAGTGACGGACGGATTCGATTTCAGCCCCGGGGCGCAGGTGCCCCTTTCGGGTTCCGCGGGCCAGACGGCGGCGACCTATGCCCTGGCCTCGGCGGCGTACCGGGAGGACGACGAGGTCACGAAGATCCTCGAGGCCGACAACGAGTGGCACCAGTCGACCGTCAAGGCGCCGCGTCCGTGGGCGAGGATATTCCGTCCCAAGCTCGGTGAGGCCTACTCCCGGGCGGTGATCGACCGCATGCTGGGCGCCGAGCGCAAGCCCCTGATCCAGTCCTTCGGCACCGAGCCCCAGGTCGTCGTGGAGCACTGCCTGGCGGCCCACCGCATCCGCCGGGAACGCGACAACCGGCTGGCGGCGGTCACGGTCCTGTGCGGGGTGCTGTTCCTGCCGGGATTCCTCGTGTGGCTGCTGGTCTTCCAGATCCGGACGACCGTCGGCAGGCGGGCGGACAAGCGGGCCGGTGCGCTCGCCACGACCCTTCTGGTCGCCGTCGGCGCCCTCGCCGTGATCTTCATGATCCGCATGCCGTTCTCGGGCTTCTGGGGGTGGTACGCACGCGCGGCGGTGGTCATGCCGGTCGTCGGCTGGTTCTGGGCCAAGCAGATCTGCGAGCGCACGGCGCAGGACCTGCGCGAGCGCTGGGACAGTCTGCTGGCCGGCGGCGGCCTGGGCGCCAAGATCCCCGAGGCGGTTCCCGGGCACCCCGGCGACGCGGCCGAGCAGCTCCGCAAGGAGCTCAGCCGGCTGAGCGCCGAGCAGCGGTCCAACTCGGTCTTCTACGCCGGCCCCAAGGGCATCCTCGGCATGGGCACGCGCTGGGGCAGCTGGCAGCTTGCCGAGGACCTGGTCTCCGCGGAGCCGGGGAAGGACTTCCACCCCTTCCGGAGCTGGGACGTCATCACCGCGATCCAGGGCGACCTGGCGATGCTGGAGCGGACCTCCATCAACACCGGCGGCTTTCCGAAGCCGTCCATAACGCACTGGATCGTCACACCGATCGGGGAGAAGGCGACGGAGGTGTCGCGGCCGACCGGCACCGACGTGGACGCGTACACGATCAAGACGCACGCCATACAGGACATCTGCAACAAGCAGCAGTTCGGCAGCGGCGACCGGCACTACCTCGGGGTCCAGTGGACGCTGTGGGACGGGCAGTTGATCATCACCATGCTCATCACGGTGACGGTGCTGCACGACACCCTGCGTATCGAGGTCACCGGACATGCACTGGGCCCGGTCCACGCGCTGTTCACCACGAAGCCCGCGGTGAAGGAGAAGGAGGTCGCGAAGGCGGTCAAGTTCTGGGAGACCCGCAAGGTGAAGCTCCCGCTGGTCGACGCCGACGAGGTGGTACGGCTCGCCGCGCGGGCCCCGCTCACCTGGTATCCGCCGCTCCTCAACTGGCTCGGCGGTTCGCTGACCCTGCCGGAGCCGTTCGGTCTGCGGCACGCCTGGGCGGACCAGCCGTGGCGTCATCGCTTCATGGCCGACGACGCGATACGCGCTGCCACGCCGGTGCTGCGGGTGGTGCACGCGGCGGCGATCCGGGTCCTGAAGGACAACGGGGTGGACGTGGAGAAGTTCGGGACGAGGTCGGCGTTCCTCAGCACGCAGGTGCAGGATCCCACGCCCAGGAAGGCGGACGTCTACGACGCGTAGTGCCTCCGGCGGTCCGGCAGGTGCCGCTCAGGCCACAGCGGCCGCGCTGGGGGCCGCCGCCCCGCACCCGCGTGCGGCCTGAGCGGCCTCGCCCTGTACCCCATGAGGGGCTGAGGGCCGCCCGCGGCTATGCGGCTTCCGTGGGCCACGCCTCCGACAGCATCTTCCGGGTGTCCGCCAGGAGCTGCGGCAGTACCTTCGTGTGGCCGACCACCGGCATGAAGTTCGTGTCGCCGCCCCAGCGCGGCACGATGTGCTGGTGCAGGTGGGCGGCGATACCCGCGCCGGCGACCGAGCCCTGGTTCATCCCGATGTTGAAGCCGTGCGCGCCTGAGGCCGTGCGCAGGGCGGTCATCGCCTGCTTGGTCAGCTCGGCGAGTTCCGCGGTCTCCGCCTCCGTGAGGTCGGTGTAGTCGGCGACATGGCGGTAGGGGACGACCATCAGATGGCCGCCGTTGTACGGGTACAGGTTGAGCACGGCGTACACCTGCTCGCCCCGCCTGACGATCAGCCCGTCCTCGTCCGACTTGGCCGGGATGGAGCAGAACGGACAGCCGTCGTCGGCCCCCGGACCGGTGGGCTTGTTCTCGCCCTGGATGTAGGCCATCCGGTGGGGCGTCCACAGGCGCTGGAACGCGTCCTGCGTCCCCACTCCGATCTGCTGCTCCGGCTCACTCGTCATGAGGTGCAGCATATGGCGTCTTCGCCTGGGCAGGGCAAAGGCCCCCGGATCGCCCGGGGGCCCCGCCCGGCGGGTGTCAGACCTGTGCCCGCTCCTCGACGACCTTCGCGATCTTGGCGATGGCCTCGTCGAACGGGATGCCGTTCTCCTGCGAGCCGTCCCGGTAGCGGAACGACACCGAGCCGTGGGACATGTCCTCGTCGCCCGCGATGACCATGAAGGGCACCTTCTGCTTCTGGGCGTTGCGGATCTTCTTCTGCATGCGGTCCGAGGAGGAGTCGACCTCGACGCGCAGGCCGTGCTCCCGTGCCCGCTCGGCGAACTTCTCCAGGTACGGCACGTGCGCGTCGCCGATCGGGATGCCGACCGCCTGGACGGGGGCCAGCCAGGCCGGGAAGGCGCCCGCGTAGTGCTCCAGGAGCACGCCGAAGAACCGCTCGATCGACCCGAAGAGGGCCCGGTGGATCATGACGGGCTGCTGGCGCGAACCGTCCGCCGCCGTGTACTCCAGGCCGAACCGCTTCGGCTGGTTGAAGTCGACCTGGATCGTCGACATCTGCCAGGACCGGCCGATCGCGTCGCGGGCCTGCACCGAGATCTTCGGGCCGTAGTAGGCCGCGCCGCCCGGGTCCGGGACGAGCGGCAGGCCCTGCTTCTCGGCGGCCTGGCGCAGCGCCTCGGTGGCCTCCTCCCAGTCCTCGTCCGAGCCGATGAACTTGTCGGAGTCGTCGCGGGTGGACAGCTCCAGCTCGAACTCGGTCAGGCCGTAGTCGCGCAGCAGGTCCAGGACGAAGGTCAGGAGCGTGTCGAGCTCCTGCGGCATCTGCTCCTTGGTGCAGTAGATGTGCGAGTCGTCCTGGGTGAAGCCCCGCGAGCGGGTCAGGCCGTGCACGACGCCCGACTTCTCGTACCGGTACACGGTCCCGAACTCGAAGAGGCGCAGGGGCAGTTCACGGTAGGAACGGCCGCGCGACTTGAAGATCAGGTTGTGCATCGGGCAGTTCATCGCCTTGAGGCGGTAGTTCTGCTCGTCGAACTCGATGGCCGGGAACATGCCGTCCGAGTAGTGCGGCAGGTGCCCGGAGATCTCGAAGAGCCTCTCCTTCGAGATGTGCGGCGTGTTCACGAACTCGTAGCCGGAGACCTCGTGGCGCCGCCGCGAGTAGGTCTCCATCTCCTTGCGGATGACGCCGCCCTTGGGGTGGAACACCGCGAGGCCGGGGCCCAGCTCCTCCGGGAAGGAGAACAGGTCCAGCTCGGCGCCGAGCTTGCGGTGGTCTCGCTTCTCGGCCTCGGCGAGGAAGTCGAGGTAGGCCTTGAGCTCGTCCTTGGACGGCCAGGCGGTGCCGTAGATGCGCTGGAGCTGCGGGTTCTTCTCGCTGCCGCGCCAGTAGGCGGCGGCCGAGCGCATCAGCTTGAACGCCGGGATGATCCGGGTGGTGGGCAGGTGGGGACCGCGGCAGAGGTCCTTCCAGCACAGCTCGCCGGTCTTGGCGTCCAGGTTGTCGTAGATCGTCAGCTCGCCGCCGCCGACCTCCGCGTCGGCGCCCTCGGCGGCCTGCGCGGCGTTGCCCTTGAGGCCGATCAGCTCGAGCTTGTAGGGCTCGTCGGCCAGCTCCTCGCGGGCGTCCTCGTCGGTGGTCACGCGGCGCGAGAAACGCTGGCCCCGCTTGATGATCTCCTGCATCTTCTTCTCGATGCGCTTGAGATCGTCCGGGGTGAACGGCTCGGCCACGTCGAAGTCGTAGTAGAAGCCGTCCCGGATGGGCGGGCCGATGCCCAGCTTGGCCTCGGGGAAGATCTCCTGCACGGCCTGGGCCATCACGTGCGCGGTGGAGTGGCGCAGGATGTTCAGGCCGTCCTCGGAGGAGATCTCGACGCCCTCGACGGTCTCGCCGTCCTTCACCTCGTACGCGAGGTCCCTCAGCTCACCGCCCACGCGCGCGGCGACGATCGAGCGCTCGCCGGCGAAGAGGTCGGCGGCCGTAGTGCCCGTCGTCACCACGCGCTCTTCCCGCTCGGAATCGCGTTGGATGATCACACGGACGTCTGACACCGGACTCTCCTGACTGCTGGTGGATGCGGCGCCATACCGGGAGCGCGCGCATGACTGGGATCGTACCGACCCACGGCGGCCCACCGCGAAACGGTTACGGTGCCCCCGGGTGCTTCAGTCCCCGCCGCACGCCTCCTCGAAGAAGTCCAGGTTCTCCTGGAGCGACTTCATCAGCCGATCCCGCTCGGCTTCGTCGACCTGCACCGGCGCCACCCCCGACGCCGCCGCGAGGCGCCGGAATCCGCCCCGGCTCTCCAGCCGCCCGTGCACCCTGATCGGCAGTCCGACGAGATGGGCGTGGCCGGCGATGCGGTACGACTCCTCGTCCAGGGTCATCCGTACGTGCGGCACCTCGGCCCCGGCGAGGACCCGGAGCCGTACGGTGCCCTCGCCGCGCGGCCCCGAACGGCGCAGGCGGACCACGGCGCCGGTGATCCGCACCGGCACGGACGGCTCCTCGCGCAGATAGCGGGCTCCGGCCTCGCGCAGCGCGGGCAGGTCGCCCGGGGAGAACTCGACCGGTTCGGCGGGGGTGGCACCGCCCTCGGGGACGCCGGCTGCGGGCGCCCACTCGACGGCGATCCGGGCGCCCTCGGAGCCGCGGACGAGGGCGTCCAGCGCCTCGGTCAGCTCATGGCTCACGCCGGCCTCGACGGCGGTGTCGAAGGCGTCCATGCCGCCGGTGGCCCGCTGGTAGTCGATGGCCTCGCGGGTGGCGTACAGCGCCTGGTGCAGGCGTACGGCGAGCGGCCGGCCCGTGGCGACGGGCGCGAAGGCGGTGAGCCGGCGGCCGTCGGTGGCGGCGCCGATCAGGATGTGCTCGAGCGAGGCGGCGGCGGGCCTGCGGTGCCGGGCGCCGTAGTAGCCGGCCCGGGCGCGGGTGGCGAGCGCGGCCGCCAGCAGCATCTGGCGGGCGGCGGTGCGGAGCTGGTCCTCCACGTCCCAGGGCGCGGCGCCCACGGGTCCGGTGGGGACGTCACGCCACCAGCGGATCTCGTCGCTGGGGACGGTGAGGCCGACCAGCACGTCGCGGGCGGAGGGCGAGCCGCTGCGGGACAGGGCGAGGAGGGCCTCGCCGATCAGGTCGTCGCAGTCGGGGAAGGCACGGCTTTCGGGCACCAGGAGGCTGGTACCGGTGCCGGGGCCCGGTGGGGTCCAGCGGCCGTAGCGCCCGGGGGCTCCTCCGCGGCGCTGCCAGCCGTGGCGGTGCAGCAGCGCGCCGAGCACGGCGGGGTCGACCTGGTCGGGGGCGGGCGGCCGGCTCCACAGCGGGTCGGCCGGGTGCGGCCGGACGGTGCGGAACTGCTCGTCGAGGGGACGGTGTGTCACGGTCTGCCTCCCGTTCCGACCCGGGTCATGATCTCGCACAGGGCGCGGTCGTCGAAGATGCGCGAGGTCGGGACGCGCACGGTGGTGCGGTGTCGGCCCGTGATCGGGTGCCCGGCGAGGTTGGTCCAGTAGCAGCAGTGGCGCAGGTCGAGTCGGTCGTGGCCGGCCCGCAGCCACTGGTCCTGGGACCGGGGGACGATCATCACGACGAGGATCTTGTGCACGGCGACCGGGGTGCGGGCGAGCTTCGCCAGGTGGTCGTTGTCGAGCGTGAAGGAGAAGAAGCGGCCCGGGGGGTTCGGCGGTATCTGGTACGTGCACTTGAGCTGCACCTTGATGGTGACCTCGTCGTCGACCGTGTGGCCGGGCGCGCTGTGGCTGACGTGCCAGTCGATGCCGTTGTCCGGGAAGGGCTGGGACAGCGAGCAGCCGGCCGCCGCGGCGACCGCGTGCAGATAGCCCACCTGCAGTGTCTCCATGCAGGCGGTGGTGGCGAGTGTGCCGCGATGGGGTGCCGTCCGCTCGGGCAGCAGCCCGCCCCGCTCGGGCTGCGCTATCGCCATGGCCAACAGCCTTCCCTGCGCAGTGAATCCCCGTCCGAGCCCCTGAACTGCAAAGACCCGTACTCCTGTTGTCTCCTTGCGGCGTACGGCGCAAACGGCCCGGGTATCACCAAACCAGCAGAAGACGGTACGTCAGCTGCCATGGGTGAACGAGGAGTTGGGTAGGCATGACGTTCTGGTACGAGGGCCCGCTCGCCGCGTTCGACACGGAGACCACCGGCGTGGACGTCGAGACCGACCGGATCGTGTCGGCCGCCGTCGTCGTCCAGGACGCTCCGGGGGCCCGGCCGCGGGTGAGCCGCTGGCTGGTGAACCCGGGGGTGCCGGTCCCCGCGGAGGCGACGGCCGTGCACGGGCTGACGGAGGAGCACCTGCAGCGCAACGGCCGCTGGCCGTCGCCGGTGATGGAGGAGATAGCCAGGGAGCTGGGCGATCAGGCGGTGCGGGGCCGGCCGCTGGTGGTGATGAACGCTCCCTTCGATCTGACGCTGCTGGACCGGGAGTTGCGGCGCCACCGGGCGTCCTCGCTGGAGCGCTGGTTCGCGGCGGCGCCGCTGCGGGTGCTGGACCCGCGGGTGCTCGACAAGCACCTGGACCGCTACCGCAAGGGCCGCCGCACGCTCACCGACCTGTGCGCGCACTACGGGGTCGCGCTGGAGGGGGCGCACGACGCGGCGGCGGACGCACTGGCCGCGATGGAGGTCGTACGGGCACTGGGGCGCCGCTTCGCGACCCGGCTGGAGCGCCTCTCCCCCGCCGAGCTGCACACGCTCCAGGCCAACTGGCACGCGGCGCAGGCGCGCGGGCTTCAGGCGTGGTTCGCGCGCAGCGGCTCGGAGGAGATCGTCAGCACGGAGTGGCCGCTGCGGCCGGAGCTGCCGGCGGCGGCGTAGGAACCCGGGGAAGGCGCCTGCCGAGGACAGGCGCCCCGACGTCATGCGCCTGACGTCACCAGGAGCCACCGCCCCCGCCTCCGCTGCCTCCGCCGACGTCTCCGCCGCCGCCGAATCCCCCGCCTCCTCCTCCACCGCCACCGCTGCTGCTGGAGGGCGGGGCGGCGCTGGAGGACGAGGAGGCGGTCATCAGGCCGAGGGCGTAGCCGGTGACGAACCCCGACGTGGTCGTGGACCGGGGCCGGGGAGCGACCGTCGAGCCGGCGACGGCCCTGTCCCATGCGTACGCCACGTCCAGGGCCACCGCCCACGCGGTGTACAGCTCCAGTCGTCCCTCGTCGAGGGGGTCGTCGCCCTGGTGGGAGGACGGATCCATGAGGTAGCGCCGGAACGCCTCCACCTGGAGCCAGAGCGCCGTACCGCGCGGGGTGCGGGCGTACAGCTCCCAGGAGCGCAGCCACAACGCCAGGCCGGCGCCCACCGCGATCACGCCCGCCACCAGGACCGGCCAGCCGGCCGCATTGCGGCCGCCGCCGAGCAGGGCCCCGACGGCCGTTGTGACGAAGCCGAGCAGGGTGGCGGCGATGCCGACGGGGCGTCCGGCGCGGGCGAGGCGAGCGGAGGTCTGGTCCCACAGGTCGCTGTTCTCGTGCCAGGCCGTCAGCTCGTGGTGGAGGCTCTGCCAGGCCGATCTGAAGCGGGCGTCGCGCAGCCCCAGGGTGACCGAGTCGCGCCCCGAGAAGATGCTGCCCAGCACGACCCTGGCGACCGGGTCATAGGGTGCGTCGGCCGGATCGCGGCGTCTGAGGGTGGGGTGCTCCTCGCTCCCCTCGATGGCGATGCGCCCTTCGATCGCCGCGCCGAGCAGCCAGGCCACCTGGTGGTGGCTCTCGACGCGTTCGGCCAGCAGGATCCCGCCCTTGGCGGGGGCCAGCCCCTCCGGGGGGACGGGGGACGGAGTGAGCGAGGCGGCGCGCCGTTCGAGGGCGACGCGTCGTGTGCGGCCGGGCGTGCCGTCGGCTCCTTCCTCGACGATCCGGTCGCGGCCGAGGAGGCGCAGCAGCCAGATCGTGGCGGCGGCGCAGACCAGCGTGAGGGCGAACGCGAGCATGGCCACCCGCCACGGGCTCTCCACAGTCGTGCCGACGGCCTTCCCGGAAGGCGGCGCGGGCAGGGCGGGCCTCGCCCCGGTCGGCTTCCGGCCCTGGGTGGCGTAGAGGGTGACGCCCTCGTGTCCCTTGAGCCGGTCGAGGGTGAGGTCGAGCCGGCCGGAGCCGGCCGCGCGGGCGGTGCAGGGGTCCTCGGAGCCGTTGGTGCCCCGCACGCAGCGTGTGCCGGTGAGTTCGTACGGGGCCACGACGTGGATCTGCACGTTCGAGCGGTCGATCCGCCATCCGGTGCCGACGGCGTCCCAGGCGATCCTGCCGTTCTTCACGACGTCCGTAAGGGTGTACTGGAGGCGGTAGCGGTGCACACCGGTGACGGAGCCGCCCGGGTCGCCCACCTTGATCCGGGTGGCGATCTCCCGCTGGCCGTCCGGCGCCTCGTAGTAGTCGCCGACGTCGAACTGCCACGGGACCCGGTGGCCGTCCATGGTGGCGGCGACCTTGGCGTACTCCTGGTCGTCCATCAGGTCCGGCAGATCGCGGTAGATGCCGTGCCGGGTGGCGCCGGGGTGCCCGAAGTCGTAGTCGATGACCTCGGTGACGCGGATGCCGCCGTCGGCGGCGACCTCGGCGCCCACCCACATCGTGGTGACGCGCTCCACGTTCCCGCCCGCCCGGAAGAGCGCGACGACACCGCCGAGCAGCAGCGCGACGAAGAACACCTTGAGCCAGGTGAAGCTCCTGCGTCCCCTCGTCAGGGTCCCGACCGGCTTGGTTCTCCCGCCCTCTGCAGCGCTCAAGGAAATACCCCCCTCTCACGTCACGGGGGCCTCCCCAGCCCCCGTGAAGATCGGCAGCGTATCCCGGCCACGGGCGAACAAAAAGAGCCGGTCCGCATCATGCGGACCGGCTCTCCCGGTGGGCGATACTGGGTTCGAACCAGTGGCCTCTTCGGTGTGAACGAAGCGCTCTCCCACTGAGCTAATCGCCCGGGAACGCACTGAACAATACAGGCCCCGGCAGGGTTCCTTCAAACCGCTTCGAGGTACGCCCGTAGTCCACGCCGCCCTGCCCGCATCATCAGCCGGTGGTTCGCGCGCAAGGCCGGGCGGGCCGGCACGGCGAGCCTCCTGAGCAGCGGCTTGTGCACGTCGACCGCTTGGTCGTAGCGGGCGAGGGTGCCGGAACCGGCCGCGGTGACCGTCCAGCGCGCCCAGCCGTCGATGTCACCGGACAGCACGGCCTCCAGGACCCCGGCCGCCGGGTCACGCCGCACCTCACGCACGGTGAAGGTGATGTCGTACGGCAGCAGCGAGCGGACCCGGACGACGCCGGTCGTGGCGTCGAGCCTGGTCACCTCCCGCACCTGGCGCCACCACCGCGGGTACTCCCACGGCCGCTCCAGCGCCGCGTACACGGCGGCGGGCGGTGCGGGCAGGGCCCACAGGCTGCGGAAGCGGTAACGGGTCCATTCCATGGCCGGAGTCTGCCCAGGCGGGTCCCCGTCATCTGAGTACGCGTACTCATGCCATGCCGAGTGACGAGCATCACACTGACGGGTGCGAGCGCCGCCGCCCGTGCGGCGGCGCTCCCCCACGGGCCGGTCAGGACGGGATCTCGTCCCCGAGCAGTGCCAGGTTCTCGATGGCGGCGAGGCCGTACAGCGCGGTGTCGTTGGTGGACACCCAGGCCGCCTCGCTGCCCGCCACCAGTGTGAGCGGGCCGCTGAGCTGCTCCGTCTTCCACGGCGAGGACTCGGTGTAGCCGTCGGAGGCGTAGAACTTCGTCCACGCGCGCTTGGCGAGCGTCGCGTCGCCGGTCTGGACGGCCGCGTAGGCGTCCAGGCGCGAGTGGCCCTGGAAGAGCAGCAGCGTGCCGAAGTCGGAGCCGTAGCGGGCCTTCTGCTCGGCCTTGGTGGCGTTGAAGTAGCGGCAGTAGTCCAGGTACGCCTCCTTGAACTTCGGCATGTCGACCAGGTGGATCAGCTCGGCGCACAGCTCGTTGAGGCCGAAGACGGCCGACAGGTGGGAGACGGACACCACGGGCTTGTCGGCGACGGCGAACTTGCCGGTGTCGAGGTCGTACAGCCCGCTGCCCTGCACGAAGCCGTTGGGCTGGGCGGCGATGCCCTCCATCGTGGACAGCACACGCGCCTTGGCCTTCTCCCACTTGGGGCCCTTGCGTTCCCACTCCGTCAGCCAGGCCGACACCAGGCCGCTCCAGTCCGTGCCGAAGCCGATCGACAGGGCGTGCCGGTCGGGGGTGTAGGGGTCGGTGCGGACCTTGCGCTGCGGGTCGAGGACGAGGAACGTCTCGTCGGAGTCGACATTGGCCCGCATGAGGTCGCCGACGCGTTCGTCGGCAGTGAGGAAGTAGTAGAAGCGCCGGTAGGTGGTGTTGGCGATGCGCTGCTGCTTGGCGCTGTCGGCGAAGTGCTGGACGCCGTGCCGGGTGCCGAGGCCCGCCCACGTGCCGAGGTGGTAGACGTCGACCTCGCCGGTGTGCCGGGTCATGGCCTCGGCGAAGCGGAAGACGTCGGCCCGGCCGGAGCGCAGGTACGCGTACCAGAGCCACAGGTCGGGCGACAGCTCGGAGTTGTCCCAGGCGTAGCCGCCGATGTCGTAGCGCCACACGTGCCGGACCGTGTCGTAGGTGTGCATGATGTCGCCGTAGTCCCAGAAGCCGTACCAGCGGCGCTGCTCCACCTGGTCCTTGTAGTAGGTGAAGAGGAAGTCGAGGTGGTCCTCGATCTTCGCCTTGGCCGGGGTGGAGCGGTCGGGCTCGGAGTACAGGCCGGGGCCGAAGACCTTGGCCTTGATGAGCTGCCTGGGCGGGGCGGCGAGCTGCGGCAGCGTCCGGACCGCCCTGACCTGGTCGGCGAGTGTCTCGGGGGTCGGGGTGGCGGCGTTGGCCCAGAAGAGGAGTTCGGAGGTGCGGGCGATGCCGTACGGGGTGCCGAACCCGGGTTCGTAGTCCTCGTAGGTGATGTTGAGGCCCTCGAGCTGCTTGGCGTAGGTGTCCTGGCCCATGCCGTCGTGGTAGAAGCGCAGGTCCATGGGCTGTGCCTCGGGCGACCAGAGCCAGAGCGTGACCTCGGCCTCGTCGGTGTGGGCGTCGCGGATGTCGAGTTGCGCGGGGTACTTCTCCCAGAAGTCGCGCAGGCCGAAGGAGAGTCCGCCGCCGGGTCCGCCGACGTAGCCGAAGCCGGAGGCCCGCTTGCCGCCGCCCGCGCCGATCCAGCCGTAGCCCTTCTTGGTGCGCTTGCGCAGGGTGAAGCCGTCGGCGGAGAGCTGGGAGAGGGTGTAGTCGCCCCAGTGCGGGATGTACTGCAGGCGGGTCGTCACCCGCTGGTCCCAGGTCGAGGGGTCGGGCAGCCTCTGTCCCGCGTACTGGGCCGCCTGCACGGCCGCGCCGGGGTCGCGGCGCAGCCCCGTGACGCCCTGCACGGCTTCCCGCAGCAGACCGGTGCCCTCGCCGCCGATGCGGATGTGCCGGTCGTAGGCGGCGTCCCGCATCGGCACGGTGAAGCGCACGCCGAGCCCGCGGATGAAGTCGCCGCTCGCCCTGCCGGGTTCCTGGGTCCCGTCATAGGTGACGGTGTGCACCATGCGGAAGGAGTCGGCGCCCGCGTAGAAGTAGAGGCGGATCGAGAACGGCAGCCAACTGCGGTCGCCCTTGCGGTGCTTGCCGTCGATGCGGACGACGGCCCGGACCGGGCCCTCCTGTTCGACGGTGACCTCGGACACGGCGCCGTCGAAGCGCTCGGTCTTCACCGTGCCCTGGTCCTCGTCCTCGATCTCCGGCTGGCGGATGAGGACGAGCCGGCCGTTCGCGGCGATCTCGGTGGAGCCGCGGGTGACCGACTTGATCAGCGTGGAGCCCGACTTGCCGATCTTCGCGGTGATGACGCCGGTCGATATGTCGATGGTGCCACCGCTGTCGTCGACGGTGATCTTCTTGTCGGGGGCCGTGGGTGCGCCGGCGGTGAGCGTGAGCTTGCCGGAGCCCGAACTCACCGCGTGCGCCGTCCACTTGAGGGAGCCGTCCGGCCAGTACGCGAGCGGCCAGGACTGCACGGGCACGGCCTTGCCGTCGGCGTCCGTCAGCGCGAACGTCTGGCCCTCCTGGTAGACGCCCTTCGGCCAGGGCACCCCGACGGTGGAGCCGGGCGCGGCTCCGAGGCCGCCGTCCTCGAGCCAGTCGAGGGTCACCGGGTCGGCGTCGGCCGCCTCGGCTCTCGGCGCGGCCTGGGCGTCGTCGGCCCCTAGCGCCCAGCCGAACTGGGCGGCGGCTCCGGCGACGGCGGCGGCCTTGAGGAGGGACCTGCGGGGGATGGGAGACATGGAGATGCAGCCTTTCCTTTCCGTGCGGGTGGTGCAGGGAGGTCAGGGGCATGACAGATCGGGCGCGGCGCCGGGGCGCCGCCCCAGGGAGGTGCCGGTTCCGTCAGCGGTGCCGGTGGCGCTCCTCGACGGCGACCGCGGCCGCCGCCACGGCCCCGAGGACGGGAACCGCGAGCGGCGCGACGAACCAGGCCGAACAGAGCACCAGGACGGCCCCGCCGACGAGGAGGAACGATCCGGCCGGGTCGAGGACGGTACGGCGTCCGGCCGCCGCGAGCAGGGCCCGCCAGGAGGCGCCCGGTGCCCAGGCCGCTGCCGCGCGCAGCCCGGCGACGGCGGCGCCGATCAGGGCGAGGACGCCGACCGCGCCGACGAGCGGTCCGCCGGGCAGTCCGGCGCGCACGGCCTGGACGTCCACCCAGACCGCGGCCGCCGCCGCCCAGCCGGCGAGCCCGACGATCCAGCCCCGGCGCGCGGCCGCGCCGAAGTCCGCGGCGAACTCCCGCCATCCGCCACCCTCGTGGGCCGCGCGCCGGCGCAGATGGCGGGCAACGGCGGCGAAGGCGGCGGGGTAGGTGACGAGCGGCAGCGAGGCCACGGCGATCCAGACGCCGGTGAGCAGGCACTCGGCGAACAGGGCGAACCTCTGCGCGAGCGGCGACTCGCGGCGGGCCTTCGGGCGGGCGTGATCGGTGGCCATGTCAGCCCTTCAGTCCGGAGGTCGCCATGCCGTCGATGAGGTACCGCTGGAAGGCGAGGAAGAAGAGCAGCACCGGCAGCAGGGCGACCAGGGACATCGCGATCATGCCGCCGTAGTTGGCGGCCACGCCGTCGGAGTCGCGGAACATCATCATGCCGAGGGAGACGGTGTACTTGCCGGGGTCGTTGAGGTAGATCAGCGGGCCCATGAAGTCGTTCCAGGCGTTGATGAACGTGAAGATCGCGCTGGTGATGAGCGCCGGACGGCACAGCGGCAGCACGATCGACCAGTAGATCCTCAGGTGCCCGCAGCCGTCGATCCTGGCCGCCTCGTCCAGTTCCTTCGGCAGGCTGCGCATGAACTGCACCATGAGGAAGACGAAGAACGCCTCCGTGGCCAGGTACTTGCCGAGCAGCAGCGGAACGTAGGTGTTGATCAGCTGCATCTTCTGGAACATCACGTACTGCGGGATGAGCAGCACGTGGTAGGGCAGCAGCAGCGTGCCGATCATGAGCGAGAACAGCAGGTTGCGGCCCGCGAACCTGATCCGGGCGAAGGCGTACGCGGTCAGCGAGCAGGAGATCAGGATGCCGACGACGGCGCCGCCTGCGTACAGGAGGGAGTTCTGGAAGAAGGTCCAGATGGAGATGTCGGCGATGCCGTCGGCGAGGCCCTTGAAGTTGCCGAGGATCGGGTGGGCGGGGAACAGCTGCAGGCTGTTGATGATGCTCTTGCTCGGCTTGAACGACGCCCCGATCACCCACAGGACCGGATAGAGGACGACCGCGAGGACCAGCAGGGCGCCGATGTGCCAGGCGAGCGAACCGGCGCGTTTGCGCCCGGGGCCGCCGAGCGGCGTGCGGACGGTGGTCGTGGTGGTGCTCATCGGGCGTCCTCCTCGTAGTGCACCCACTTCTTCTGGGACCAGAAGAGGACCGCCGTCACCAGGGCCACGGCGAGCAGCAGCATCCAGGCCATCGCGGAGGCGTAGCCCATCTGGGCGTTCTTGAAGCCCTGCTGGTACAGGTAGCAGGTGTAGACGAGCGTGGCGTCGGCCGGGCCGCAGTAGGTGTTGGAGACCACGTAGGCCGAGGCGAAGATCTGGAACGAGTGGATCGTCTCCAGCAGCACGTTGAAGAAGAGCACCGGGGAGATCATCGGCAGGGTGATGTTCCAGAACCTGCGGAGGGCTCCGGCGCCGTCCATCGCCGCCGCCTCGTGGAGTTCCTTCGGCACCTGTTTGAGCCCGGCCAGGAAGATGACCATGGGCGCGCCGAACTGCCAGACGGTGAGCGCCACCAGGCAGTACAGGATCCAGTCGGGGTTGCCGACCCAGCCGCCGGCGTGGATGCCGACGGCGGACAGCGTCCGGTCCACGATGGCGTCGTCGGAGAAGATCGACCGCCAGACGAAGGCGACCGAGACGCTGGCGCCGATGAGCGAGGGGGCGTAGAACGCGGCCCGGTAGAACGCCTGGCCCCGGCGGCTCTGCGCGAGGAGCAGCGCGACACCGAGGGCGAGCAGCAGTTTCAGCGGCGTGCCGATGACGACGTACTTCGCCGTCACCTCCACCGACTTCTCCCACCGGGGGTCGTCGAACATCTTGGTGAAGTTGTCGAGGCCGACCCACTTGGGCGTGTTGAAGAGGTTGTAGTCGGTGAAAGCGAAGTACAGCGAGGCCACCATGGGCCCCGCGGTCAGAAGCACGAAGCCCGCGATCCACGGGGACATGAAGAGGTAGCCGGCGAGGTTCTCCCGGCGGCCCCGCCGCTTGCGGGCGGCGGGAGCGGCGGAGCGCGGCTTCCGGGTGTCGAGAGGCGAGTCCTTGACGAGCGTCACGGGGGTTCCCATCAGTTCCGGTCGGGTTCCGGTCAGGCCTGGAACGCGGCCTGCGACTCGTCGAAGAACTGCTTCACCGCGTCGGAGACCTTGACCTTGCCCAGGCCCAGGTCGCCACCGATGCGCAGGAAGGCGGCCTCGATGGTGTCGGCGCCGGAGGGGTGCGGGGTGATCGTGCCGAGGACACCGGCCTTGGCGGTGTCGTCCTCGTACCGGGCGATCTCCTTGTTGACCGCGTCGGTGGGCTTGAAGGCCTCGTACTGCTCGGTGCTGGCGAGGATGCCGCGGTCGTAGCCCATGATCTTGCCGACCTCGGGGTCGTGGACCATGAAGTCGATGAACTGGGCGACTTCCTTCGGGTGCGAGGTCCGCGCGGAGGCGCTCAGCATCAGGGAGGCGAGGTACTGGCCGGTGTGCTTGCCGTCCATGGTGGGGATCGGCGCGAGACCGTAGGTGCTGTCGCCCTCGGCGGTGTAACGGACCGTGAAGTTGTCCCAGGTGAATTCGGACGCCCCGTGCCCGGCCGAGAGCGAGGACTTGGGCCGGTCCTGGGCGACGATCTTCGGGTCGGTGACGATCCCGGCCTTCACGCGGTTGTATCCGTCCTGCCACCACTCCGTCAGATCGGTCTTGTCGAAACCGAGTCCGTCCTTGGTGTAGAACGCCTTGCCGTTCTGGCGGAGGTAGAGGTCGTACAGGTACATGATGCTGAAGTAGCCCGTGTCCCCGGGGACCTTCGTCCTGTCGTGGACGGTCTTCAGGGCCTTGAAGTACTCGTCCCAGGTCCAGCCCTCCGCCGGCTCGACGCCGGCCTTCTGGAAGACCTTCTTGTCGACGACGAGCGCCATGGTGTTGGAGCCGACGGGAATGCCGAGCTGCTTGCCGTCGACCTCACCGACCTTCGTGACATCGGCCCGGAAGTTGCCCAGGCTGATGTTGCCCGCGTCGATCTGTGACTTGAGGTCGAGCAGAACGCCTCTCTTGTCGTACTTCCGAAGAAAGGTGACGGCGTTCTGGAATACGTCCGGGGGATTTCCGCCGGACGCCTGCGTCTGGAACTTCTCCCAGAAGGACTGGTAGTCCTGGAAGTCCGTTTTCACCTTGATCTTCGGATACTTCTTCTCGAAGAGCTTGATGGTCGCGTTGATCTTCTTCGCCCGCTCGTCGGCACCCCACCACGAGTAACGGATCGTCACGGTCCCGTCCGCGGAGGTGCCGCCGTCGCCACCGCAGCCCGTCGTCGCCGCCAGCCCGACGGTGGCCAGCGAGGCCCCCGCCACCTTCAGGATCGTGCGCCTTTCAACATTCCCGGTTCCCACAGTCGGGCCCCTCCCCGCAGCAACGCCGCCGCTCGTGAATCGTTTCAAGTAAGCGCTTGCTGGCACAAGGTACGGAGGCCCTCCGGGCTCGTCAATGATTCGGACAGGAATTGGTGAGAGTCGCTTGCCCGGCAACAGGGCGCCGAAGTGGGAGGAGTTCGGAGCGGGAACGAGAACCGCGCAGGTCGCGAGGGGCGGCCCTCCAGGGGCCTGCCGACACGGCGGCCGGGAGCCGGAGGCCGGATTCGGCCGTGGCGACGGCGGCACGACGCCCGGCTCCGCCCGGGCAGTGCCCCGTCGGGGGCGGATGCGAAGAGTGCCGGTCACCACCGGGACCGCAGACGGCGGGCATACGACGACGGCGGCGGGGCTCATCGTCTGCTGAGCCCCGCCGCCATCGATCTTGTGGGCGATACTGGGATCGAACCAGTGACCTCTTCGGTGTGAACGAAGCGCTCTCCCGCTGAGCTAATCGCCCGGGCGCAGAAAGAACATTACCCCATGTCAGGGGATGCCTCCGACCACCGGCCGATCACTCCTCCCGGATGTTCCAGGGCATCACGAGGCCGACCTTCCACAGGTAAACGCCGACCAGCGCGGCCACGATCGCCACGCCGGCCGTCGTCAGGAGGAGGTTGCGGCGCCGCACCCTGGGGTCGAGCGCACGCCGCGTCGCCTCGGTGACCTTCCGTTTCGTCCAGCGCAGTACCAACTGGGCCCAGACGAACTCGGTCGCCCAGATCGCCATGCCGGCGAAGATCACCAGCCAGCCCGGACCCGGCAGCGGAAGCATGAGCACGCCGGCCCCGACGACCGCGAGACCGATCACGAAAACGCCCACCTGCCAGCTCAGGTGCAGCACCCGCCGGGCCTTGACGAATTCCGGCGCCCGGGATCCGAGCGGCCGCTCGGCCTTCGGCCCGTCGGCGGTCGCCCCGGTCTCGCTCCGGTCGTCACTCCCCGTATTCATACAGCCAAACCTACCCGAGAGAAACCAGTCACCGGAATGGCCGCATCGCACGAACGGTGTCTCGGCCGGATGAGCTACGTAAAGACAGGCAAAACACTCAGAGGGGTTTACAACGGCACCGTAGGTGGCATGTCGATTTCGCCGACGTGCGAATCCCCGAGCGCACACTGAGCGAAAGGCCCTGGCGCTTATGAACACCACGGTCAGCTGCGAGCTGCACCTGCGCCTCGTTGTGTCGAGCGAGTCCTCACTGCCTGTACCCGCGGGACTGCGGTATGACACGGCCGATCCCTACGCCGTGCACGCCACCTTCCACACCGGAGCCGAGGAGACCGTCGAGTGGGTGTTCGCCCGCGACCTCCTCGCGGAGGGCCTGCACCGGCCCACTGGGACCGGGGACGTCCGCGTCTGGCCGTCCCGCAGCCACGGTCAGGGCGTCGTCTGCATCGCCCTGAGCTCTCCGGAGGGCGAGGCCCTGCTCGAGGCCCCGGCGCGGGCCCTGGAGTCGTTCCTGAAGCGGACCGATGCGGCCGTGCCGCCCGGCACGGAGCACCGCCACTTCGATCTCGACACGGAGCTCTCCCACATCCTGGCCGAGAGCTAGCGCACGACAGCCACGCACCCGGCGCCGTCCAACTCGGGGAGACGGCTCGGGCCAGGACAACCGCATACGGCACACCCGGGCGTCGTCGTCGCGAGCCCTCGCGGCGACGACGCTCGAGCGTGTCCACGCACCGTGACACCATGACTCCGTACGGTCATATGTCCGGGGGGCGACCCTTCAGCGGTCCCCCAGTGGCGGAAACCGCTAGGCTCGGCCAGCATCGGCGGGCGTCCGCCCGACCCCCCAGGCCAGGGAGCGACACGTGCTGATCACCCATGACACCCGGTGCGCGCTCGATCTCGTGGTGGATCTGGTGAACACCGCTCCGGAGGGCGACGAGCCTGAAGGGCTCCCGGATGTCGCCGCCCTCGACGGCTTCGCGCGCAGCCACGCGGTGAGCGAGCTCGGCGTCCTGTCGGAGTTCGACCTGTCGGCGGTGCGCAAGATCCGCGGGCGGTTCGCCGCGGTCTTCGCGGCCGAGGACCCACGGACCGCGGCGGGCCTCATCAACGAGCTGGTCGCGGCGGCGGGGACGACGCCCCGGCTGACCGACCACGACGGCTACGACTGGCATGTGCACTACTTCGCCCCCGGCGCCTCCCTCGCCGACCACATCGCCGCGGACTGCGGGATGGCACTGGCGTTCTTCGTGGTGGCCGGGGAGCAGGAACGGCTGCGCCGCTGCGAGGCGCCCGACTGTCGACGCGCGTTCGTGGACCTCTCCCGCAACCGCTCCCGGCGCTACTGCGACAGCCGGACCTGCGGGAACCGCCTCCACGTGGCCGCGTACCGGGCGCGTCGCAAGGAGGCGGCCGGCTGAGGGAGGGCCTTCGCGGTCCCGCGGGCGCGGGCGGGCACGACCGGCCGCGAAGGGCCGAGTCCGTCGAGAGGCCGGAGCAACGGGCACCGGAGCGCGCACGTTCTCACGCTCGGTAACCGGCTGGGTGCCCCCTTCGTCGCCGACCCGGTGGGCTGACGGAGCCCGCGGCGGGTGGCGCCAGGGGCTCCGCATACGGCTCAGAGCAGCAGCAGATCGTGCAGCGATGCCATGAGCAGCAGACAGCCGATCACCGCAAGGAAGATCATCAGCGGTGGCTGGGAAAGCGCGAAGAGACAACCCCGCCGCTCCTCCGGAGGAGCGGCGGTGTCGCTCTGGGTTCTGTCCAGCATCTCGCGGTGATGATGGCGCAGCCCTCACGCGCCACGCGATCAACACGCACGGGATGACGATGTGTTCGCCGATTGCGCGAAGTGGGGAACGAAGATGATCTAGGCGTGCTCACCCTTGATCGTCACGGAGCCGTGACCCGACCGCTCGGTTCGATTCCGGCCGGCCCGCTCCGGGTGTCATATGCCGTGCTTCTTGAGGATGGCCTCGATGTCGCTGAAGTCGTCCGCGGGGCCGGCCGCCTTGGGCTCGGCCGTGGGACGGACCGCCGGAGGGCCGCCGGTGCCCAGGGCCGGGGCGGAGGAGGAGGGAGCCACCGCCTGCCGCTGCGCTGCGCGTGCCGCCCTGCGTTCCTTGCGGGAGCCGCCGCGCCTGCGTTCCACGGCCCGGGTGGTCGCGAACAGCAGCCAGGCGACACCGAGCACGCCGAAGCCCGCCCATGCCGTGGGGCTGAACGCGGTGCGGGCCAGCCAGCCCACCACTCCCGTCATCACCAGGCCGATGGGCACCAGCGCGTACGCGGCGATACGGGCCGCCGCGAGAAAGCGCTTGCGGAAGGCCGTGACCGCGGCGATGCCGAGGCCGGCCACGGAGGCGGCGGAACACACTGTCTCGGCAATCATCCGGTCCTCCAGACGGAGATCGGTCGGGCGGAGATCGGGGGGCGGGGTCGGGTCGGGCGGGGTGGTTCGTCCCTTCCATCCTGCACCTCCCCCCGCCTCGCGGGCCACGGTCCGGCCACACCTCAGGGACATCTCCGGGACTTCTCGGGGTTGGCTCCTCCTCAGGGCGCGGGCCCTCCTCCACCCCGGACCTCACCGGACCCGGCGCACCTCCACCCACGGGTGCGAAGATCCCTTTTTTGGGGGCCGTCACAGGTACTGGAACACTGTGACCATGAGTGACTCCTCCGCCGCCCGCACCGCCGCTCCCGTCCTGGACGTCTGGTGCGAGCTCCAGTGCCCCGACTGCCGTACCGCTCTCGATGACCTGCGCGCGCTGCGCGACCGCTACGGCGACCGGCTGGAGCTGCGGCTGCGGCACTTCCCGCTGGAGAAGCACCGGCACGCCTTCGCCGCGGCGCAGGCCGCCGAGGAGGCGCTGGCGCAGGGGCGGGGCTGGCCGTACGTCGAGGCCGTGCTCGGCCGGGTCGAGGAGCTGGACCGCGAGGGAGAGGCGTTCCTCATCGAGGTGGCCCGCGAACTCGGGCTGGACGCCGAGGAGTTCGACACCGCGCTGATCGACGGCCGGCACATCCTGATCGTCGACGCCGACCAGGCCGAGGGCAAGGCGATCGGCGTGACCGGCACCCCGACGTATGTGATCGGCGGTGAGCGCCTCGACGGCGGCAAGAGCCAGGAGGGACTGCGTGAGCGGATCGAGGAGATCGCGGACCGGCTGCTGGCCGAGCAGGGCGCCTGATCCGGCCGGCTCCTACAGCAGGGGTTTGTACCCGGCTCCTACAGCAGGGGTTTGTACAGGGAGTACTGCGTCGTCCGGTAGCCGAGCGACTCGTAGAGGCGCTCGGCCGGGGCGTTGCCCGCGAACACGTTCAGTCCGAGGACCCGCCGGCCGGCGGTGAGCGCCTGTGCCTCCGCCAGGAGCATGAGCGCACGGCCGTGTCCCCGCCCGCGGTGGGCCGCGTCGGCCTCCACGTCGAAGACGAACGCCTTGTCCTCGCGCGCCCCCAGCCACAGGGTGCCCACGCGCGTGCCCTCGTGCTCCAGCACGCTGAACGTCATGCCCCCGGTGCGCATGCCCTGCGGCAGGAGCTGCTCGTGGTCGCGTCGCGCCTTGGCGTACGCCGCGGCCTGGGGTACGCCCCGCTCGATCCACGTGCGGGCGTAGTCCTCCTCCTGGTGCTCCTGCCAGGCCGCGAACTCCGCCTGTGTCATGGGGCGTGCGTGGCTGCCCGCGGGCAGCGGGGGCGGGGTGTCGCCGAGTTGCTTCTCCATGCCGCGGTTGCGCAGGACGTAACCGAGCGCCTCGGTGAGCCGCAGTGCCACCCGCGCGTCGGCGGGGATCACTGCCTCGATCTGCCGGCAGCCCCAGCCCCGCGCCACCTCCTCCGCGGCGAGCGCGGCCACGGTGCCGCGGCCGCGGCGGCGGTCGGACTCCTCGATGCGCAGGTCGACGATGCGGGCCACCGACTCGCCCAAGGACGGGGAGGTGCCGAGGTGTATCGCACCGACGGGACGGCTGTTCACGCACACCTGGTAGCGACGTGAACGCGTACCGTCGGCGTGGTGCTGGAGCGGCTCGGTCGGCCGCAGGGTCGTGGTCATCACGGGTGTTCTACCCGCGACGGCGACCCGCGTCAGCCCGCTTTCTTCCGGGGCTCACGGATCCAGGTCGTTCCCGGACCGCTCCTCGAAGATCCGCATGGCCTTGGCGGTCACCGGGCCCGGCGCCCCCGCGAGTTCCCGGCCGTCGACCCGGTGCACGGCCTGCACGTCCCGCAGTGTGGACGTGAGGAAGATCTCGTCCGCGTGCTCGAGGACGTCCAGCGGCAGATCGGTCTCCTTGGCGCCGGTCCACTCCACGGTGAGGGCGCGGGTGATGCCCGCGAGACAGCCGGAGGCGAGCGGCGGGGTGTGGATCTCCCCGTCGAGGACGACGAAGACGTTCGATCCCGTGCCCTCGCAGAGCCGCCCGGCGGTGTTGCCGAACAGGGCCTCGGTCGCGCCCTGCCCGGTCGCCCGGGCGAGCGCGACGACGTTCTCGGCGTACGAGGTGGTCTTGAGGCCGGTCAGCGCGCCGTGTTCGTTACGGGTCCACGGCACCGTGATCACGGCGGTGGAGTCGGGGCGCCGGGTGGTGGCGCCGAGGGCGACGACGAGGGTGGTGCCCCGGTCGCCACGGTCGGAGCCGAGCGGGCCGTGGCCGCCTGTGTAGGTGATGCGCAGGCGGCCGAGCGGCATCGGGTTGGCCTCGAGGACGGCGGCGCAGGCGCGGCGGACCTCGTCGAGGTCCGGGTCGGGAAGGCCGAGACCGCGGGCGGATCGGGTGAGCCGGTCGAGGTGGCGGGTCAATGCGAATGCCCGGCCCTCGACGGCCTTGACGGTCTCGAAGACGCCGTCGCCGACGGTCAGTCCGTGGTCGAAGACGGAGACGCGGGCGGACTCGATGTCCTGCAGCGCGCCGTCGAGCCAGAGCTTCACTGGTGCTTACCTCGCAAGATCGTGACGGAAGCGTGGTGCGACGCGTCGACCTGTCCGTGGCCGCGCCGCGGAGCCCCGGACGTGTGCCGGGCATGACGGGTCATTCCGGCCCCAGGTCCTCGAGGTCCTGGTACTCCCCCGACGCTACCGCGAGCAGCCGGGCGGCCTTCAGTTCGGTCTCGCGCCATTCGCCCTCGGGGTCGGAGTCCCAGGTGATGCCGGCGCCGGCGCCGAACCGCAGCACGGCCTCGTCCTCGGCGCTCCGGTCGATCCAGAAGGTGCGGATGCCGACGGCGAGCTCGCCCACGCCCCGGTCGGCGTCGACCCAGCCGATGCCGCCGCAGTAGGGGCCGCGGGGCGCGGTCTCCAGGGCGTCGATGATCCGCAGCGCGCTCGACTTGGGGGCGCCGGTGATGGACCCGGCCGGGAAGGCGGCGGCGAGCAGTTCCGGCCAGCCGGCGTCCGGGAGCAGCTCGCCGCGGACCGTGGAGACGAGGTGGACGAGGCCGGGGTGCTTCTCGACGGCGCACAGGTCGGGGACGGTGACGCTGCCGGTGACGCAGACGCGGCCCAGGTCGTTGCGGACCAGGTCCACGATCATCACGTTCTCCGCGTAGTCCTTCGCGAGCAGCTCCGCCTCGGTGCGTGCGGTGCCCTTGATCGGGCCGGACTCGACGGTGCGGCCGGCGCGGCGCAGGAACAGCTCGGGGGACGCGGTGGCGATCTCCACGCCGTACTCCGGCAGGCGGATCGTTCCCGCATACGGAGCGGGGTTGCCGCGGGCCAGCACGGCGGTCAGGGCGTCCACATCGGTGCCGGGGGCGACCGGCGCCGACAGCACACGGCAGAGGTTCACCTGGTAGACCTCGCCGGTGGCGATGTGCTCGCGGATCCGGCGCACGCCCGCCGTGTACGCGGCGCGGTCGAGGGAGGACGCCCAGTCACCGGCGCCCGGCCCCCGCCATCCCCCGGCCACGGGCGCGGGCACCGGCTCTTCCCCTACGTCCGCGAAGCGTGCGCAGGTCAGGCGTCCCTCGTAATCTGCGCAGACCGCCCAGAAACCGCGGGAGTCGAGGGCGGCCGGATCACTCGTGACATCCAGGAGACCGGTGGCGACACGGTCGCCGAAACGGGCGAGGGGAGGCAGGTCGGGCACGCTGTCGAGTCTAGGACGGGTGTCCCACGCGTGGCCCGGGAGTGTCCTGGCGGTGGTCCGGCGGTGTCCTCGGCCAGGCGCAGGGCAGCACGCTGCGCAAACGCGTTTTTGTACTGGCCCCGGAATCCGCTAGAGTTCAACACGTCGCCGGGACGCGGAAGCGGACCGGCAAACGACAAGCGGACGTAGCTCAGTTGGTAGAGCGCAACCTTGCCAAGGTTGAGGTCGCGAGTTCGAGCCTCGTCGTCCGCTCGAAGGAACCAGGGGATCTCCCGACCCCCTGCACTCCTGGTGGAGTGGCCGAGAGGCGAGGCAACGGCCTGCAAAGCCGTCTACACGGGTTCAAATCCCGTCTCCACCTCCAAGGACGATTAGCTCAGCGGGAGAGCGCTTCCCTGACACGGAAGAGGTCACTGGTTCAATCCCAGTATCGTCCACTGGATCTTCGGATCCCCCGCGCGATTAGCTCAGCGGGAGAGCGCTTCCCTGACACGGAAGAGGTCACTGGTTCAATCCCAGTATCGCGCACGCAGTGCCCGTGATCTTCGGATCGCGGTCCCGAGGACGATTAGCTCAGCGGGAGAGCGCTTCCCTGACACGGAAGAGGTCACTGGTTCAATCCCAGTATCGTCCACATATCGAAGCCCCCGGCCGTGCGGCCGGGGGCTTCTTCGTGGGCTCAGCTGGAGAACAGCATGTGGCCGAAGCTCTTGTGGCGGTGGTGGCCGTAGTGGCCGTGGCCTCCGTGATGGCTCTCGTGGTGGCCGCCGTGCGGGGCGCCCCAGGCGGGAGCGGACGGGTAGGCGGGCGGGGGCGGCGGGGCGGGCTGTGCCCACTGGGCCTCCAGGCGGGTGAGCGCCTCCAGCTCCCCGTAGTCGAGGAAGATGCCGCGGCAGCCGCTGCACTGCTCGATCTGGACGCCGTTGCGGTTGTAGGTGTGCATCGGCGCATGACACTTCGGACACTGCATGCTCCGCTCAACTCCTCGCCGGTCGGTGGTGCTTCGCCAGATACGGACTCGGTGCGGGCCGGAACGGTTGCAGGCCGAGGCGGAGATCACTTCCTCAACTGCGGAGGAACGGGCACCATTCGGGCGCAGGCGTCGACGACGGCCTGTTCCACCTCGTCCAAGGCGCGGCCTGCGACGACGCACTTGGCGATGGCGCGGGCCGCCGTCTGCACGGTGAGGGCGCGCGCCGGAACGTCCAGGGCGGGCCAGGGGTCGCCGGCGGAGGGGACCGCCGGACCTCCCGCCCTGCGGTAGGCGGCGAGGAAGCGGGCCCACTCGTCCGGGAGGAGCAGACCGCAGGCGTACCAGGCGGCCGGGCGGGCCAGGTCCCAGGCCGGTTCCCCGAGGCCCAGGTCGTCCACGTCGATCAGGCGCCACGGGCCGCCGTCCGCGGGGTGGCGTACGAGCTGGCCGAGGTGGAGGTCGCCGTGACAGAGGGTGCGCGCGCCGGCCATGGGCGCCTCGGCGCGGGCCCAGGCCGGGAGGGTGGCCCAGGCGCGCAGGACGTCGGCGGCGGCCGGGTGGGCGCCGAAGGCGTGGAGGCGCTGGATGGCACGGGCGGCCTTGGCGGGGCCGCGCATGGCGGGGATGCCGGCGGGGGCGGGCGCCCGGTGCAACCGGGCGAGCAGGGTCGCGGCGGCCTCCCAGGGGGCGGCCTCGGGGTGTCGGGGTCGACGGGCGTGCCGTACGGCCAGAAGGTCACCAGGCGGCCGTGGAGGCCGGCGGGTGTGGAGCGGAGGGGTGCCAGAAAGACCTCGGCGAGCTCGGCGGCGACCCCGAGGCGAAGGGAGAGCTCCCCGGGGTCCGTCCCCGGGGCATGCGCCTTGGCGACCGTGTCACCGTGCCGTACGACCGTCCCGTCGTCCCGCTCGGCCAGCACGGCGTCGGGGTGCCCGCAGCCTCCTCCTCGAGGATGAGCCGCACACCGGGCTTCGGCGCCGAGGGCGGCCGGCAGGTCGACGGTCACGGGACTCCCAGGGCGGTACAGAACCGGTGCAGGACTGACCTCAGAGCGTACGCACCCACCGGAGCCCCCTCGTCCTTCGCCCGGGACCACGGCGACCGTCGCTCGAGGAGCCACGACGGCGGGAACCGGGTCCGCGCAGGCGGCGCCGGTTCAGGCGCACAGCAGCGCACAATAACGCCCGCGCAGCTCCCCAGCTGCGCGGGCGTTTGTGCCGTCCGTCGTACCCCCGTCCCCACGGGGTTGCATGGGTGGATGTCCCCGCCCGGACCGCTCTTCCGGGCCTGGGGCGCCGCTCAGCGCCCCAGCATCACGCCCACGGACGACGCTTGTGTGACCACTGCATCCCAGCCGCCGAAGGCGTACACGAGCAGGGCCGCCAGGGGGAGGACCATCGCGGTCGCCACCAGCGGGTGGCGACGGCCCGTGCGGCGGGTGCCGAACGCGGCGTACGCCCTGCGTCCCTGCGTGCGGATCAGTGTCCGCGGTGCCGTGTGGGCCATGGTCCCTCTCCTGACCGTGTGCTGTTGTCGTTGGCAGCGGCGGGTGTCTGACCTCGGGGGACGAGTGCTGCACCCGCCGCTTGACCTCAAATCTAGGCACCTCGCGGCCCCCGGTCGTCATGCCCTCGTATCGATTGCCTGGCCTCCCGGAGGAGGAGCGATGACCTGCGGCGTACTCCCCTGGGTGGAGACGAGGGCCTAGGTCTCAGGGTCTTCCCGGAGGGGACGCCCGGTGTGCCCCTTCTGCTCCGAGCCGTCCTCCCGCGGAACCGGCTGCTCCACCAGCGCCAGCACCCGGTTCGCCATGAACCGGGCGGTACGGACGACCGTACCGGAACGCGTGACTTCGCTCACTTCCACCACCCCCCTGCGTACCGCCGTCTCGACCCGGCGGCCCGCCCTGCTCGCCACCACCTCGTACGTACGGGTCGTGTCCCCCGCGTCCACGACTATCTCCACACGATCACCCTTCACGGGTTCAATCCCCCTTCCCCAGCGGGTGTTTGGGATCATGGACGGTGCGAGACGGACCTGTCCGCACCCGCCCTGACCACCTCTCAAGTCTCCCACCGCGCACTGACAATCGATCGGGGCGAGAGGGCGCGGCCTCTGCGCGCACCCGGCCGCGGAAACGTAAGCTGTGGCTCGTCAAACGGACCGGGCAGCGGGGATGGACATGGCGATGATGCGCCTGAGGCGTGAGGACCCCCGTGTCGTCGGCTCGTTCAGGCTTCACCGGCGGCTCGGCGCGGGCGGGATGGGCGTCGTCTACCTGGGCTCCGACAAGCGGGGCCAGAGGGTCGCGCTGAAGGTGATCCGGCCGGATCTGGCGGAGGATCAGGAGTTCCGGTCGCGGTTCGCCCGTGAGGTCTCGGCGGCACGGCGGATTCGCGGTGGATGTACGGCGCGGCTGGTGGCCGCCGATCTCGAGGCGGACCGTCCGTGGTTCGCCACCCAGTACGTGCCCGGGCCGTCGCTGCACGACAAGGTCGCCGAGGAGGGTCCCCTCACGGCCGCGGAGGTGGCCGCCGTCGGGGCCGCCCTGTCCGAGGGCCTCGTGGCGGTGCACGAGGCCGGGGTCGTCCACCGCGACCTGAAGCCGTCCAACATCCTGCTGTCCCCGAAGGGGCCGCGGATCATCGACTTCGGCATCGCCTGGGCGACGGGGGCCTCGACGCTCACCCATGTCGGCACGGCCGTCGGATCGCCCGGCTTCCTCGCCCCCGAGCAGGTGCGCGGGGCCGCCGTCACGCCGGCCACGGACGTGTTCGCGCTGGGCGCCACGCTGGCGTACGCGGCGACCGGGGACTCCCCCTTCGGACACGGCAGTTCCGAGGTGATGCTGTACCGCGTGGTGCACGAGGAGCCCAAACTGAACGGCGTACCGGACGCCCTGGCTCCCCTCGTTCGCGCCTGTCTCGCGAAGGACCCCGACGAACGGCCGAGCACCCTCCAACTCTCGCTCCGGCTCAAGGAGATCGCGGCCCGGGAGACCCAGGGCCTCGGCGACGTACGGCCGTCCGACCGGCGCGACGACCCCGAGCGGCCGTCGGGGCGTCTCGCGCAGCAGTACGCGGAGCAGCGCACCGTGCGCCGCCCGCAGGGGCCGGGCACTCCCCCGCCGCGCAGCAACGGCTCCCGGCCGGGGTCACGTCCGACGCCCGCGCAGCGCGGCACCACGACCCGCTCCGGCGGGCGTCCCGCACCGCGCAGCGGCGCCGGGCGGTCGGCGCCGCGTACCACCGGGACCGGGCGGCGCCCGGCCAACCCCCGGCTGCTGCGCCAGCGGATCGTCGTGTTCGTGGTGGTGACGCTGCTGGTGGCGCTGGGCATCGCGGCGGCCCAGGGGTGCCAGGGGCCGGCGCGCGGCATGGACGACGGACGTGTGCGCAAGGACGTACGACCGGAGCGGTCGTACGCGCCCTTGACCGGCGACCTGCTGGCCGAGCAGTACCACAGCGAGCTCCACCGGAACGGCTGATCGGCGCGGTCGGGCGTCGGGCGGCAGACCGGGCCGATCCGGGAGGACGGGGTCCTGGCTAGGCCTGCGGGCGGCCGGTGGCCACCGCGTAGAAGGCCACCGCGGCCGCGGCTCCCACGTTGAGGGAGTCGACGCCGTGGGCCATGGGGATGCGGACCCATTCGTCCGCGGCGACCAGCGCCTGGGTGGACAGGCCGTCGCCCTCCGCACCGAGCATCAGCGCGACCCGGTCCATCGTGTGCGGAGCCGTCTCGTCCAGCGTCTTGGCCTTCTCGTCGGGGGTGAGCGCGAGGAGCGTGAAGCCGGCCTCGCGGACCGACTCCAGACCCCTGGGCCAGGTGTCGAGGCGCGCGTACGGCACCGCGAAGACCGCGCCCATGGACACCTTCACGCTGCGCCGGTACAGGGGGTCGGCGCAGTCGGGCGACAGCAGGACCGCGTCCATGCCCAGGGCGGCGGCCGAGCGGAAGATCGCGCCGATGTTGGTGTGGTCGTTCACCGACTCCATGATCACGACCCGGCGGGCGGAGGCGAGGAGTTCGTCCGCCGTGGGCAGCGGCTTGCGCTGCATGGAGGCGAGCGCGCCGCGGTGCACGTGGTAGCCGGTGACCTGCTCGGCCAGTTCCGGGCCGACCGCGTACACCGGGGCCGGAAGCTCGTCGATGACGTCCCGCATGACGTCGACCCACTTGGACGACAGCAGCATGGAACGCATCTCGTAACCGGCCGCCTTGGCCCGTCTGATGACCTTCTCGCCCTCGGCGATGAACAGGCCCTCGGCGGGTTCGCGCTTGCGGCGCAGTTCCACGTCGGTCAGGCCCGTGTAGTCGCGCAGGCGCGGGTCGTCGGGGTCCTCAACGGTGATGAGATCGGCCACAGGGTGATACTGCCTTGTCGGGGAAGCGGTGCCAACGGCTGGAACGGGACGTGTTACCCCGGGTTACTCGACCGGCCGCGGCCCCACCGTCACGACCTCGCCGACGACGATGACCGCGGGGGGCTTCACGTCCTTCTCCCGTACGGTCTCCGCGACCGTCGCGAGGGTCGCGTCCACCCGGCGCTGGGCGGCCGTCGTGCCCTCCTGCACCAGGGCGACGGGGGTGCTGGGCGCCTTGCCGTGGGCGACGAGCGTCTCGGCGATCTTCCCGATCTTGTCGACCCCCATGAGGATCACGAGGGTGCCCGTCAGCCGCGCCAGGGACGGCCAGTCGACCAGCGAGCGTTCGTCGTCGGGGGCGACATGCCCGCTGACCACCGTGAACTCGTGTGCGACACCGCGGTGGGTGACGGGGATGCCGGCCGCGCCGGGAACCGAGATCGAGCTGGAGATGCCCGGGACGACCGTGCACGCGATGCCCGCCTCGGCGAGCGCCTGCACCTCCTCCATCCCGCGGCCGAAGACGAACGGGTCGCCGCCCTTGAGCCGCACGACCGACTTGCCCTGCTTGGCGTGCTCGATCAGCGCGTTGTTGATGGCCTCCTGGGCCATGAAACGGCCGTACGGGATCTTCGCGGCGTCGATCACCTCGACATGCGGCGGGAGTTCGGCGAGCAGGTCGCGGGGGCCGAGGCGGTCGGCGATGACCACGTCGGCCTCGGCGAGCAGCCGCCGGCCGCGGACGGTGATCAGGTCCGGGTCGCCGGGACCGCCGCCGACGAGCGCCACACCGGGAGTGCGGGTGCGGTGGTGCGGGGCGACCAGGGTGCCGTCGCGCAGGCCCTCCACCACGGCGTCACGGACGGCCGCGGTGTGCCGGGGGTCGCGGCCCCTGGCCTCGGTGGTGAGCACGGCGACGGTGACGCCCTCGCTGTGGCCGGTCGCGGGGGTCCACGCGGTGGCCGCGTCCGCGTCGTCGGAGCGGACGCACCACACCCGGTGCGTCTCGGCCTCCGCCGAGGCCCGGGAGTTCGCCTCGGGGTCGCTGGTGGCGATCAGGGCGTACCAGGCGTCCGCGAGGTCGCCGTCCTCGTACGGGCGCTTCTTCCACGTGATCTCGCCCGCGTCCGCCATGGCTTCGACCGAGGGGGTCGCTTCCGGGGAGACGAGGACGATGTCCGCGCCCGCCGCGATGAGCGCCGGGAGGCGGCGCTGGGCGACCTGGCCGCCGCCGAGGACGACGACACGGCGGCCGGTCAGACGGAGCCCTACGGGGTACGGGGGGTGTTCGGCCATGGAGGTGCGGCTCCTCGTCCAGGCGGTACGGAAGGGGCCTCTACGGCTTTGGAGCGGCCCTGACGTGGGGATTTTACGTGCACCAGGAAGCCCGGGGCCGGGCGCCCCGGGCCTGGTGCGGCCTACTTCTCGGTGACCCCCGCCGAGTCGAACGTCGCGACCTCGTGCATCGCCCTCGCCGCGCTCTGCACGAGCGGCAGGGCCAGCAGGGCGCCGGTGCCCTCGCCCAGGCGGAGGTCAAGGTCGACCAGGGGGCGCAGGCCCAGCTTGTTGAGGGCGGCCACGTGTCCCGGTTCCGCGCTGCGGTGGCCGGCGATGCACGCCGCGAGGACCTCGGGGGCGATCGCGCGGGCCACCAGGGCGGCGGCTCCCGCGCTGACGCCGTCGAGGATGACCGGCGTGCGCAGGGACGCGCCGCCGAGCAGCAGCCCCACCATCGCCGCGTGCTCCAGCCCGCCGAACGCCGCCAGGACGCCGATCGGGTCGGCCGGGTCCGGCTGGTGGAGTTCGATGGCGCGGCGCACGACCTCCGTCTTGCGGGCGAGCGTCTCGTCGTTGATGCCCGTGCCGCGGCCCGTCACCTCGGAGGGGTCGGTTCCCGTGAACACCGCGATCAGGGCGGCCGAGGCCGTCGTGTTCGCGATGCCCATCTCGCCGGTGAGCAGCGCCTTGTTCCCGGCCGCCACCAGGTCGCGGGCCGTCTCGATGCCGACCTCGATCGCCTGCTTGACCTCCTCGCGGGTGAGCGCGGGGCCGGTCGTCATGTCGGCCGTGCCCGCGCGGACCTTGCGCGGCAGCAGGCCCGGGGTGGCGGGCAGGTCGGCGGCCACGCCCACGTCGACGACGCAGACCTCGGCCCCGACCTGGCCCGCGAAGGCGTTGCAGACCGCTCCCCCGCCGAGGAAGTTGGCGACCATCTGGCCCGTCACCTCCTGGGGCCACGGGGTGACGCCCTGTGCGTGCACACCGTGGTCGCCGGCGAAGATGGCGACGGCCGCGGGCTCCGGGATCGGCGGCGGGCACTGCCGGGACAGGCCGGAGAGCTGCGCGGAGATGATCTCCAGCATGCCGAGGGCGCCCGCGGGCTTGGTCATCCGCTTCTGCCGCTCCCAGGCCTCGCCGAGCGCCTTGGCGTCCAGCGGTCGGATACCGGCGACGGTCTCGGCGAGCAGGTCGTGCGGCTCCTCACCGGGCAGCGCGCGACGGCCGTACGTCTCCTCGTGCACGACCCAGGACAGCGGGCGGCGCTTGGACCAGCCCGCCTGCATCAGCTCGGGCTCCTCCGGGAACTCGTCGACGTACCCGACGCACAGGTACGCCACGACCTCCAGGTGCTCGGGCAGGCCGAGGGCGCGGACCATCTCCCGCTCGTCGAAGAAGCTGACCCAGCCGACGCCGAGGCCCTCGGCGCGGGCCGCGAGCCACAGGTTCTCGACGGCGAGCGCGGAGGAATACGGCGCCATCTGCGGCTGGGTGTGCCGGCCGAGGGTGTGGCGGCCGCCGCGGGTCGGGTCGGCGGTGACCACGATGTTCACCGGCGTGTCGAGGATGGCCTCGATCTTGAGTTCCTTGAACTGCTTCGCCCGGCCCTTGGGCAGCGACTTGGCGTAGGCCTCGCGCTGGCGCATGGCCAGTTCGTGCATCGTGCGGCGCGTCTCGGCGGAGCGGATGACGACGAAGTCCCAGGGCTGCGAGTGACCCACGGAGGGCGCCGTGTGGGCGGCCTCCAGGACGCGCAGCAGCACGTCGTGCGGGATCGGGTCGCTGCGGAAGCCGTTGCGGATGTCGCGGCGCTCGCGCATCACCCGCAGCACCGCCTCGCGTTCGGCCTCGTCGTATCCGGGTGCCGCCGGGCCGGTGGACTGTCGGGCTTCTTCCACGGCGGCCGTGCTCTCTTCCTGGTCGGCGGCCCGGGTGTCCAGGTCGTCCGCCTGCTGTGCGACCACGGGCTCCTCGGCCTGCGGCTCGGGGGCGGGTGCCTCGCCCTCGCGGGGTCCGGGAACCATCGCGACGGGCTCCTGCACCGCCGGTTCCTCCTGCTCGGCGTCGGCCGGAGCGGGCTCCTCGGCGGACGGCTGCTCCTGCGCGGGCAGGGGCGGCACGGTCAGGGCGTGCGGCGGGGTGGGGGCCAGGTGCGGGGTGGTCGGCACCGTGCCCTCGACGGGCACGAACCGGCCGAACGACTGGTCCGCCCGGGGCTCGACGGGCGCGTCGGCCTGCACACCGGGCGCCTCCTGCGCACCGGGCGCCTCGGTGTGCGCATCGGGCGCCTCGGCCTGCGCATCGGGTACGGCGGCCTGCGCATCGGGTGCGGCGGCCGGCTCGCCGTCCGTCTGCGGCTCTGCGTCCGTCTGCGGCTCGGCGTGGCCCTGGTCGGCGGCGTCGCTCACCGGCACGGCCTGCGCGGGCTCGGCGACGGCGGGCTGCGCCTCCTCCGAGACGTGCTGCGGCGCGGGCTCGGCGAACTGTGCCGGGGTGTCGGGAGTCAGGGACTCGGTCTCGGCCGGGGGCGCCTGCTGCTCCGGTGCCGGTGCCGCGGCGGGAACCCGGCTCGGGTCGTGGGCGTGCTCGGCCGGGGCGTCGACGAGGGGTTCGTGGTCCGGCGCCGCCGGGTGCTCGGCGGGCGCCGGGGCGTAGGCCTGGGCGGCCGGATGGGCCACCCCGGCTTCGGCCGCGGGCGCGGCGGTACCGGTGTGCGGCTCGCCGCCCCCGGTCGCGGCCGCGAGGTCCGGGCCGGCCTCCGCCACGGGCCCGGCGTCCGGGACCTGCGGGGCGACCGCGGCGGAGGTCGCGTCGTGGCCGGTTACGGGATGCGGCGCCGGTACGGTGCCGGGGTGCTGCGGGGCGTCGCCCTGGAAGCCGTGGTGGTGCGAGCCGTCGCTCCGCTCACCGTCCGGCGCGACGTGCGCCGCGTCGGCGGCGTGGCCCTCCTCGGGCACGCCCAGCGTGTCCTGCGGGGCCGGCACGCCGTGCGCGGCCTGCGGTGCGTCGGGCGTCTGCTGCGGCACCTGCTGCTGCGCGGGGTCGAACAGCGGGTCGGAGCCGTGCGGGGCCGCCGGGGCGGCCTCGGCGGTCACGGGCGCGGCCTCCGGAGCGGCCGGTGCGGCGGCCGGCTGGGCCGCGGGCACCGACTCGGGCGCCGGTGCAGGCACGACCGTTTCCGCGGCCGCCCCCTCGGCGCCCGCCGGCGGCACGGTGTGCTGCGGCGGCGGAGGCCCCCACGGCACCGCGCCCTGCGGGGAGGTCTCCCCGAGCTGCGCCACGTCGAGGTACTCGGGACCGGTCGTGGGCGGCCCGGAGGGACGCATCGGGGCGTCCGCAGGACCACGGTCGGAGAGCGTGCGCACCGGGCTGGCCGAGGTGTCCGGGATGGGCGGGCCGAGGTGCAGCGGGCGGCGCGGCGTCGGCTGCGGCGCGGGCGCCGGAGGCGGCGTACGGACGGCGCCGACGTCGATGGAGCCGCTGTCCCGGCCCGCCGCCTCGTGCGCACCGGGCTCGTGGGCGAACGGCGCCGGCGCCGGGGCGTGCTGCGGCATCTCGTTGCCCCACGCGCCCTGCTGGCCCGGCATCAGGAGCAGGTCGTCGTCCTCGGCAGCGCTGTCGGAAGGGTCGAGGTAGGTGTACGCGCCCGGCGCGAGGACGCCCGGCTGCTCCACCATGCCTGCGTTCTCCGGCAGCCCCTCGCCCGGGACCTGGCCGGTGTCGGTCATGCGTACCCCTCGCCCATCGATTAGTGCCTCTACGACCAGCTGACCCGGAACGGCGCGCCGACCGCCCGCAGTGAAGAACGAGCGTGCGTGCCCAGCGGCACGAACGACCCGCCCACAATGACGACAAAGCCATTGAACGGCATTGTCGCGGTCGTCCCGCCGTCGCGACAGGGTGATCCGCGACGGCGCGCTGTGGACTGCGCCACGTTGCGCGCCCTCAGGTCCGGTCGTACCGCCCCACCCCAAAAGGGGCGCGCTTTCCGGACATTGACTGACGAATGCCGGATCACCCGAGTACGGTACGACGGTCGGCCAGCCTACCGCGCCGGTACGACAACCGGATCACGGGGAGCGTTCGGCCAATCGGCCGCTGAGCAGGAACGCGACGCTCCGCTCTTTCTCCGTCCAGGCCCGCGTGTCGAGTTCGACGGACTGCAGCAGGGCGCACTCGACGTCGTAGCCGTGTTCGGTGAGGTCCCTGCCGATGAGTTCGGCCGCGTCGCGGGTCGCGGCGTGGGTGACGATGCGCTGCGGGCGGCGGTCGGCGACGGCGGAGACGACCGCCGCTCCCCCGCCGCCGACGCGGACGACGTCCGGTTCGGGCAGGTTCTCCAGGACGTGCGGGGCGGTGCCGTGCACGACTTGGAGCTGGACGCCGAAGTGGCGTGCGGCGGCCGTGGTGCGGCCGCAAGCGTCGGGGTTCTGGTCGACGGCGATGACGGCGGCTCCGCAGCGGGCGGCCTCCACGGCGAACGCCCCGCTGCCGCTGCCGATGTCCCACACCAGGTCGCCCACCCGGGGGCCCAGACGGGCGAGTTGGGTGGCGCGCAGCAGATCCGTCTCCCCTTCGCCGAGTCCCCCGCCGTACGCCTCGGCCGGCAGGGCCCAGCCGCGCGGTCCGGCGCCCGGGTCGCGGCCGGCGATCCAGCCGCCGTCGGCCGCGGTGACGGAGCCGCCGATGACGATGACGACGTTGGGGTCCCGCCAGGTGTGGTCGGCGGCCTTGTCGGAGGTGACGACAGTGACCTGTTCGCGTGCGGTGCCCAGTTCCTCGCAGATGACGAAGGTGCGGTGAACGCCGTCGAGGAGCAGTCCGAGTTCGGCGGGTCCGGCGCCCGGTGAGGTGAGGACCGCGACTTTGGTGTGGGCGCGGCATACGTTGACCGCGCGTCGCAGGGTGCGGCGGTGTGCGACGACCACCTGTGCGTCGTCCCAGGGCATCCCGGCGCGCGCGAAGGCGGCGGCCACGGAGGAGACGGCGGGAACGACTTCGACCTCCAGGCCGAACTCGGGGGCGCGCAGCGTGCGTACGACACCGAAGAAGCCCGGGTCGCCGTCGGCGAGGACGACGGCGGTGCCGCGGTGGGCGGCGATGCGGCGCGCGGCGAGGTCGACGCTGCCGAGGCGGATGCGCTCCGCGCCCGGCGGTACTTCGGGAAGGGCGAGGTGGTGGGGCGCGCCGGCGACGAGCGTGGCGGCTCCGAGAGCGGAGCGCGCCGCGGCGGTCAGCGGCGAACCGTCCCAGCCGATCACCGTGACCCGGTCGGCCATCGTCGTCAGTCTCCAGATGTTCAGCGCAGGTCGTCAGGGGGCAGCCCGCACGGCGGGCTCCGTGAGCGTATCCCGTTCCGCCGGGTGCACTCGCCCCGGGCCGGACCCGTGGAAGCGGTCCCCCGCGGTCAGTTCCAGTTCGGGAACGACGTGAAACCACCGGTGTCGGCGAGCTCGTCGCTGACCCCGTCGAGGTCCTCCGGCAGCAGGCTCCACACGATGAAGTCGGTCCGTACGTCTGTCCAGGTGCCGTCCTCCGCCCGGACGTGCGCTATGCAGGCGTTGCGCAGGACGCCCTCGCTGATGCAGCCGATCTTCTGGGCGACCTGCTGGGAGGCGGTGTTGTCGGCCGCGGTGCGCAGTTCGATCCGCTCGAACTTCTGGTCGCCGAAGAGCCACTGGGCGGTCGCGAGGGCGGCTTCGGAGGCGTAGCCCTCGCCCCGTGCCCAGGGGGCGATGATGTACGACAGTTCGGTGGACCGCACCCGCCAGTTGGTCTTGGTGAGCTGGACGACGCCCACCAGGCGCTGGGTGAGGAACTCGGTGACGGCGAGGTCGAGGCCGCGGCCCGCGGCGCGCTCGGCCGGCGCGTACTCGGTGATCCAGTCGCGGGCCGCCTCCTCGGTGAACGGCTGGGGGACGTCGGTCCAGGCCCCGACCAGTTCGTCGTTCATCATCTCGGCCAGCGCGGGCACATCGTCCTCGTCGAGAGGGCGCAGGACCAACCGCTCCGTGCTGATGGAGACGTTGGGGAAGGTGCTCGTCATTGCGCCGCTCCGTAACCTTCGAAAAACCGTCAGGGCCTGCTGAACTGCCCAGCATGCAGCATGGAGGCGGCCCGTCGCACCACGGGGTCCACACCCGGTGAGGGAGCGGACCCCGTGCGTGGCGATCCACGGTGTGCGCGGTGTGCGCGGCGCCGACGGCAGCCGGCGGACGCGATCAGAAGGACGGTCGGACCGACGGGATCAGAAGGAGGGGAGGACCGATCCCTGGTACTTGTCCTCGATGAACTTCTTGACCTCGGGCGAGGTGAGCAGCTTGGCGAGCTTCTCGACCCGCGGGTCCTTCTCGTTGCCCTTCTTCACGGCGAGGAAGTTGCCGTACGGGTTGTTCTTCGGGGACTCCAGCACCAGGGCGTCCTTGGCGGGCTTCAGGCCGGAGGAGATGGCGTAGTTGCCGTTGATCACCGCGGCGTCCACGTCGTCCAGGGAGCGCGGGGTCTGGGCCGCCTCCAACTCCTTGAACTTGAGGTTCTTCGGGTTCTTGGCGATGTCCTGCGGGGTCGCCTCGTTGCCCACGCCGCTCTTGAGCGTGATCAGGCCGTTCGCGTCGAGCAGCTTCAGGGCCCGGGCCTCGTTGACGGTGTCGTTCGGGATGGCGACGGTCGCACCGCTCTTGAGCTCGTCGGCCTTCTTGATCTTGTGGGAGTACAGGCCGAGGGGCTCCAGGTGCACCGTGACGACGGGCACGATGTGGGTGCCGTTCTTCTTGTTGAAGTCGTCGAGGTACGGCTGGTTCTGGAAGTAGTTGGCGCCGACGGACCCGTCCTCGGTCGCCGTGTTCGGCGTGACGTAGTCCGTGAACTCCTTGACCTCCAGGTCGAGGCCCGCCTTCTTGGCCAGGTTGTCCTTGACGAAGTTCAGGATCTCGGCGTGCGGGGTGGGGCTCGCCGCGACGACGAGCGGGCCGTCGGAGCCGGCGGAGGCGGAGCCGCTCTTGCCGGAGCCGCAGGCGCTGAGCCCGAAGGTGAGGGCTCCCGCGGCGAGGACGGCGGTGGTGATCTTGGCGGTGTTACGCACGAAAAGTGCCTTTCCTTATAGGTGGTGCGACCCCGTCATGGTTCACGGGGAGTCTCAGGGGCGGGTGGGCCTGGCGTGGCTCACGCGACCTCGCTCACATCGGCCGCCGCGGGCTCCTTCGCCTTCAGCAGGCGCAGCTTGGGCGCCGGGCCGGAGCGGCCGCCGCGGCGGTGCAGGGCGCGGGCCGCGAAGTCGCCGGCGAACTGGATGAGCGAGATGACGACGGCGAGGATCGCCACGGTGATCCACATGAGCTGGGTCTCGAAGCGCTGGTAGCCGTAGCGGATGGCGATGTCGCCGAGGCCGCCGGCACCGACCGTGCCGGCCATCGCCGAGTAGCCGATGAGGGCGACGACGGTGGTGGTCGCGGAGGAGATCAGGGAGGGCAGGGCCTCCGGTACGAGGACCTTGCGCACGACGGTCCAGGTGTTGCCGCCCATCGCCTGCACCGCTTCGACGAGTCCGCCGTCCACTTCGCGGACGGCCGTCTCGACGAGGCGTGCGAAGAACGGGATGGCGCCGATGGCGAGCGGCACGATGGCGGCCTCGCGGCCGATCGTCGTCCCCGTGACCCAGCGCGTGAAGCTCATCAGCGCGACCATCAGGATGATGAACGGCATCGAGCGGGCGATGTTCACGACCTGGCCGAGAACCTTGTTGGCCACGATGTTCTGGAGCAGCCCGCCGCGGTCGGTCAGTACCAGCAGCACGCCGAGCGGCAGGCCGCCGACGACGGCGATGAGGGTGGACCAGCCGACCATGTAGAGGGTGTCCCAGGAGGCCTGGGACAGCAGCGGCTGCATCTCGGACCAGGTCACTTGGCACCCTCCTGCACCAGCACGGGTTCCTGCCCCACGACGTCGATCTGCAGGCCCTGTTCGCGCAGGAAGCCGATCGGCACGACGTTGTCCTCGTAGCGACCGGGCAGTTCGATGCGCATCCGGCCGACCTGGAGGCCGCCGACGGTGTCGATGGCGGCGCCCAGGATCGAGATGTCGATGTTGTAGGTGCGGGCGAGCTGCGAGATGACGGGCTGCGTGGCGGCCTCGCCCTGGAAGGTGACGTCGACGACGGTCCGGTCGTCGCCGGAGGCCTCGCCGCCGACCGGGAAGAGCGCGGAGGCCAGCCGGGAGCCGGGAGTGGCGAGCAGCTCGCTCACCGTCCCGGACTCGACGATGCGGCCCTTCTCCATCAGGGCGGCCGAGTCGCAGACGCTCTTGACGACGTCCATCTCGTGGGTGATGAGCAGGACGGTCAGGCCGAGCTGCCGGTTGAGGTCGCGCAGCAGTTGGAGGATGGAGCGGGTGGTCTCCGGGTCGAGGGCGCTGGTCGCCTCGTCGGAGAGGAGCACCTTGGGGTCGCCGGCGAGGGCGCGGGCGATGCCGACGCGCTGTTTCTGGCCGCCGGAGAGCTGGGCCGGGTAGGCCTTGGCCTTGTCGGCGAGACCGACGAGGTCGAGCAGCCCGAGCGCCTTGCGGGAACGTTCCTTCCCAGACGCGCCAAGGATCTCCAGGGGCAGCTCGACGTTGTCCTGGACGGTGCGCGAGGACAGCAGGTTGAAGTGCTGGAAGACCATGCCGATCCGGCTGCGCGCCGTACGGAGCTCCCTCCCGGCGCGTGGTCCGCGGCCGGCGAGCGCGGTCAGCTCCTGGCCGGCCACGGTGACCGTGCCGGAGGTGGGGCGCTCCAGGAGGTTGACGCAGCGGATGAGTGAGGACTTGCCGGCGCCGGACTGGCCGATGACGCCGTACACCTCGCCCTCGCGTACGTGGAGGTCGACGCCGTCGAGGGCGGTCACCTCGCGGCCGCGCGAACGGTAGACCTTGGTCAGGCCCGATGTGGTGATCACTGGGTTTCCGTCACTGTCGAGTGCAGGGCGTGAATGTGCGCCGGGCACGGGTGCGTGCAGGGCGACGCGGCACGGTTCTCGCAAGGGCGATGGAACCGGAGAGAACGTGTGCGCGGGGGGTCAGTCGCGTACGAAGCGTGCGTACGGACATTCCACGGCGGTCTCGCTTCGGGGCGCGAGACTCTGGGTGGTGCGGGGGCCCTCTAGCAGGCGCACATTCGACACATACAACGAGCACCGGGCGTCATGGTCGCCTCGGTCGCAAAGGTGCGGCAGCTCGTCGTGGTCATGGGTGCAAGTAAAGCAGACGTGGGGCCGCGAGCTGACACGACTGTCCGAATAGCGGACAGACCGCGCTGGTTTGTGGGAAACGCCACGGCGGACCGGGGTGACGGCGCGGCCCGCCGCGGGTGCGGCGGGGGCGGGGACATCGGTGCTTTTGGCCCGTAATAGGGTCGCGGCATGCTTGATGCCCTGACGCTGGCGACCGGCGTCGCCGCGCTGCTGCTCGCCGCCTGGTGCGGCTGGGCCGCCCACCGTGATCAGCCCACCAAGGACTGGCACTTCATCGGCATGGCCGTGGTGACGCTGCTGGCCCTGGTCCAGCTGGCCGTCGGCATCGTCCAGCTGGCGCGGGGCGAGAAGCCGGCGCAGGGTACGACGATCTTCGTGGCGTATCTGCTCGGCGCCTTCGCGTGCGTCCCGGCGGCGGGCTTCATGTCGCTGGCCGAGCGCACGCGGTGGGGTTCGGTGACGGTCGCGGCCGGTGGTGTGGTTCTCGCCGTGCTGGAGGTGCGGCTCTATGACATCTGGGGAGGCTGAGATGACGGCCGTCGAACAGAGGCCGAAGCGGCTCATCAGCGGGCCGGGGATGCTGCTCGTCTGGTTCTACGGGGTGATGGTCGTCGGTGCGGTGTCGCGCTCGGTGTTCCAGATCGCCACGGAGTTCGACCGGGCGCCTCTCGCCTACACGCTCTCGGCGGTTGCGGGCCTGGTCTACGGGTTCATCACGTACTCGCTGGTGCGCGGCGGGGAGACGGCCCGCAAGGCGGCGCTGGTGTGCTGCGCCGCCGAGCTCGCGGGTGTGCTCACGGTCGGTACCTGGACGCTCCTCGATCCGTCCGCCTTCCCGGACGCGACCGTGTGGTCCGACTACGGCATGGGGTACGTCTTCATCCCGGTGCTGCTGCCGCTGTCCGCGATGTACTGGCTGCGGAAGTCCCGCAGCGTCACGCCGTAGTCGCGTACGTGCTCGCCGGCTTCTCCAGGACGATCATCGGTACGCCGTCCGCCCCCTCGGCCGTGCCCACCGTCTCGTAGCCGACCCGGCGGTACAGGCGCAGATTGCCCTCGCTGCGGTGGCCTGCGCTGAGGCGGAACTTCTTGGCGCCGTGCCGCTCCACCAGTGCCGCCTCGGCCGCGCGCAGCAGCCGGGCGCCGATGCCGTGGCCCTGCAGCCGGGGGTGCACGCAGAGCCTGCCGATCAGCGCGGCCCCGTCCTCCGTCAGGCGGCCGCGTACCGAGCCGACCACCTCGTCGCCCAGCCGCGCCACGAAGACGCAGTCGGAGGCGACCTCCTCGCGAACCGAGTCCAGGGTCTGGACGAGCGGGGCGATGCGGTAGTTGCCGTACAGCGCGGCCTCGCTCTGGAAGCACAGGTACTGCAGCTTGAAGATCTGCTCGGCGTCCTGCTCGGTCGCCACAGAGATGGTCACGCTCATGCCCATGTGCGCACGCCTCCCGCTCACCTGATCACCGGTCGTCCCCCACTCCTATCCCCGCGGTTCGAGGGCCGCAACCTCCGCCGCCAGCAATCGCCGCAGACATCCCAGGCATTTGGAGCGTTCCGGGCCGAGACTGCCCTGTGAGATACCCAACTCACCTGCGATCTCCCGGTAGGTCAGGTCCTTCGGGGAGAGCAGCGCGGCCATGAGGCGCGGACAGCGGCCGGGGAGGCGGCGTACGGCGGCGTGCAGTGCCCGGCGCCGGGCCGCGAGGAGCGCCTGCTGCTCGGGGTCGGTTCGCATGTCGTCGGCCGGGTCACCGCTGTACGGCAGTTCGAGGCGGGCGGCGCGCCGGCCGCGGCGCGCCTCCAGACGGACGGCGCGGCGCAGCCATTCCTGCGGGTCGACGAGCGGCCGGTCGGCCTCCAGCCGCTCCAGGAGCCGTAGCCATACCGCCTGTTCCAGATCGCCCGGCTCCATCCCGGCCGCGTGGGCCTCCGCCGAGGCCTCGGCGGCGAGCAGCGGACGCAGGGTGCTGACCATCTCGTGCCTCATACGCGACGGGACGCGTCCGCCCCGGCGAGGGGTTGCCGGGGCGGACGGGAGTCACCCTGATCGGGGTGGTCGGGTCGCGTGTTGACCGCTCAGCGGCGCAGGAAGTCCTCGCGGGCGAGCACACCGGTGTCGGCGTTGTCGGTGAAGACGCCGTCGATGCCGGTCGCGAAGTAGGCCCTGAAGGCGCCGAAGACGTCCCCGTAGGCCGTCGGGTCCGTGCCCTTCTGGAAGTTCGTGGGCAGGAAGGTGTTCTCGTCGCGCATCGTGTACGGGTGCAGGATCAGTCCCGCGGCGTGCGCGTCGGCGACCAGCGTGGACGGCCTGGTGAGGTTGCCCTTGGCGTCCTTCGGGATGACCAGGTCGAGGGTGGGACCGATGCCCTGGGCGTAGGACGCGATCTCCTTCAGGCCCTCGGGTGTGATGAGGTCGGCGACCGTGCGCGGGTCGCCCGCCTCGACGAAGTCGAAGGGGCGGGTGTTCGCGGCCGACAGGAGTACCACGAGCGGGTTGCCGACCAGCTTGTTCAGGCGCTGGATGCTGCTCGGCTCGAAGGACTGGATGACGACCGGCGAGTTCTTCCTGTCCTTGCCGTGCTTGCGCAGGGCCGTGGAGAGCAGGTCCTCCATGTCGAGACCCTGCTTGCGGAAGTAGGTGGGGTGCTTGGTCTCGGGGTAGATCCACACCTGCTTGCCCCGCTTGCGGGTCTGCTCGTCCTGCCACTTCAGGACCTCTTCGAAGGTGGGGATCTCCCAGCGGCCGTTGTAGAGGGTGTTGTGCTGGCGGGTCGCGGGGATGCGCTCGACGGCGCGCAGCGTCTTCAGCTCGGCGAGCGTGAAGTCCTCGGTGAACCAGCCGGTGGTGGGGACGCCGTCCAGGACCTTGGTGGTCCTGCGGCCGGCGAACTCGGGGTGGTCGGCGACGTCGGTGGTGCCGCCGATCTCCGGCTCGTGCCGGCACACCAGGTGGCCGTCCTTGGTGGGCACCAGGTCACCGGCCTCCACGATGTCGGCGCCCAGGTCGAGGGCCAGATTGTAGGAGCCGAACGTGTGCTCGGGCCGGTAGCCGCTGGCCCCGCGGTGCCCGATGATCGTCGGCACGGGCAGGCCCTTCAGGCCGCCGCCCGCGTGCCGCGCGTCCGCTCTCGCGGCGCCGGGCAGCCCGAGAACCGCTCCGCCGGCGCCGAGCACCGCGGCCCCGAGCAGCGCCCGCCGCCCAGTCCCCTGCCCCTGTCCCTGTCCCTGCCCGTGAGACTCCTGCGCGCCCATGTGTTCCTCCCGCCGCACCTACGTCGAAGCGGCTCGATCGTAGGTGCGGACGGGTGACGGCCGGGAGACGTGTGCGGGAACGCGCGGCGGACGCGGCCCGTCCTCCCGGGTGCAGGGCCACCGCACGCGGGAACATCGTGACTGACGGTCCGTCATGCGTCGGTGGCGTTCGCCACACCCGTCCGGCGGATGACGTCCGTGCAACGAACACGCCACCGCAGGTAAACACTCGTCAATGACGCGTATCCACTCGGTGAACCCGATGTGCGACAGGCCGGGCATCACGAGTATCGTCCTCACCTGCACAGACTCATACCGCATCCCTTGACACCGGAGGGCCCGTTGTCCCGCTTCGTGCTCATCAAGGCAGTGCTCGGACCGATCATGCGCCTGATGTTCCGCCCACAGGTGGAGGGCGCGGAGCACATCCCGGCCGACGGCCCGGTCATCATGGCCGGCAACCACCTGACGTTCATCGACTCCATCGTGCTGCCGATCGTGACCAAGCGGCAGGTGTTCTTCATCGGCAAGGACGAGTACGTCACCGGCAAGGGCATCAAGGGCCGGCTGATGGCCTGGTTCTTCACCGGCGTCGGCATGATCCCGGTCGACCGGGACGGCGCGAGCGGCGGTGTGGCCGCGCTGATGACCGGGCGCCGGGTGCTGGAGGAGGGCAAGGTCTTCGGTATCTACCCGGAGGGCACGCGCTCGCCCGACGGGCGGCTGTACCGGGGGCGCACCGGCATCGCGCGGCTGACGCTGATGACCGGGGCGCCGGTGGTGCCGTTCGCGATGATCGGCACGGACAAGCTGCAGCCCGGCGGGCGGGGGATGCCCCGTCCGGGGCGGGTCACTGTGCGGTTCGGTGAGCCGATGGAGTTCTCTCGCTACGAGGGGATGGACCGGGACCGGTATGTGCTGCGGGCCGTGACCGACTCCGTGATGGCGGAGGTCATGCGGCTTTCGGGGCAGGAGTACGTCGACATGTACGCCACGAAGGCGAAGGCGGCGTAGCCGGAGCCGGGGGCGCCCGGTCGCCGTTGCGGGTCCGGCCGTCTCACGGCGGCCGGTTCGCGAGTACGGCCGGTTCGTGGTTCCTCACGCCACTGCGGAGACGAACACAGCCCTGCGGCACCCGGAGCCCCCGACGGCTTACGACGGGCTCTCCAGTCGCTGGCCCCGCAGCAGGAACCACGCCGTCAGCGCCGTCGCCAGCAGGATCGCCGCTCCCGCGCCCGTCGCCAGTCTGAGGCCCTCGACGAAGGCCTCGCGGGCCGACGCCAGCAGTGCCTGGGCGGCGGTCGGCGGAAGGCTCCCGGCCGCTTCCACCGCTCCGCCCAGTGATGCGTGCGCCTGCGCCGGGGTGCCGGCCGGGGCGGGGAAGTCCCGGTAGACGCCCGTGACGATCGAGCCGAGCAGCGCGATGCCGAGGGCCGCTCCGAGTTCGTACGCCGTCTCCGAGACCGCGGAGGCGGCGCCCGCCTGGTCCTTGGGCACGCTGGAGAGGATCACGTCCGAGGTGACGGTGAACGACAGGCCCGCGCCGACGCCCACGACCAGCAGCGCGCCACCGATCAGCGAATAGCCCGTGGTCCGGTCGAGCAGGGTGAGCGCGGCCAGCGCCAGGCCCACCGCGGCGAGCCCGCCCGAGACCACCGCCCGCACCGAGAAGCGCCGGGCCGCCGCGCCCGCGACCAGGCCCGCGGCCACCGCACCGACGGCGGCGGGCAGTTCCGCGAGTCCGGCCTCGAAGGGGTGCCTGCCCTGCACGAGTTGCAGGTACTGGGAGAGGAAGAACACCAGTCCGGACATGCCGAGCACGGTCAGCAGGTCCGCGAGCACCGCGCCGCTGAAACCCCGGCGCCGGAACAGCCGCATGTCCAGCAGCGGGACCGGGAGCGTCAGTTGACGGCGCACGAAGCCGAGGAGCCCGGCGGCACCGAGGACCCCGGCGGCCGTCGCGTGCCAGGTGAATCCGTGGACGGCCGCCTCCTTGACGGCGTACACCACGGCGATCATGCCGACGAGCGACAGGATGACGCTCGGCAGGTCCCAGGGGCCCGGATCCGGATCGCGGGACTCGGGCAGCGTCCTGATGCCGACCAGCACCAGGACCGCCATCACCGGCAGGTTGATGAGGAAGACCGAGCCCCACCAGAAGTGCTCGAGCAGCAGGCCGCCGACGATCGGTCCGATCGCCGTACCGGCCGAGGCGGTGGCGCCCCAGACGCCGACGGCGAGACTGCGCTCGCGCGGATCGTGGAAGATGTTGCGGATCAGGGCCAGCGTGGCGGGCATCAGGGTCGCGCCCGCGACGCCGAGGAGCGCCCGGGCGAGGATCATCGTCTCCGGCGACTGGGCGTAGGCGTTCAGGACGGATATCGTGCCGAAGGCCGTGGCGCCGCCGAGCAGGACGCGCTTGTGGCCGACGCGGTCGCCGAGGCTGCCCATGGAGACGAGCAGGCCGGCGATGACGAACGAGTAGACGTCGCCGATCCACAGGAGCTGGGTGCCCGAGGGCCTGAGGTCCTCGCTGATGTAGGGGGTCGCGAGGCCGAGGACGGTGGCGTCCACGGCCACCAGCAGCACGGCCAGCACGAGGACGCCGAGCGCGAGCCACCGGCCCGGCCGCTTCTCCATCTGCGGCTCCGTCTTCCCCAGGCTCTCGGCTTCGCTCGAGCAGGGGGCACCCCCGTGCTGCAGGGCGCTGGTCATGATTCCTCTCTCCGTAGTGCACCGCCGAGCAACAGCTCGGCGATCATGGTGGGGAAGTCCCTGGTGGCCACACGGCCGTCCAGTACGGCCCAGGCGCACGAGGCGATCAGTCCGTAGAGGGCCTCGGTGAGCCAGGCCGGAGGCAGGTCGATGCGGAACTCGCCGTCGTGCCGGCCGCGCTGGAACACCGCGGTGATCCGGGTGTCGATCCGCGTCCAGCCCTCGTTCTGCCCCTCGTCCTCCCAGAGCTGGTTCTCTCCGTAGAGGAAGGCGAGCAGCCCGGCGGCGGGCTGGATCTCGCGCACGAGTCTGCGTACGGCGTCGGACGCCGAACCCTCGTCCAGCCGGGCCGCGTCCAGCGCCGCCTCGCACTCCTCGATGCCGAGCGACTCCAGCGCCCGTACGAGCGCGTCGCGCCCGGCGAAGTGGCGGTGCAGCGTGGCCCGGCTGATCCCGGCCGCCTTGGCGACCTCGTCCATGGTCGCGGTGGATTTGCGGGTCAGCAGGGCGGCTGCGCTGCGCAGTACGTGGTCACGGTCGACGGCCATGAGACAACGATAACCCGCTTGAGACATTTCTGTCTCATCACAGGCATGTACGTCTCTTTGAGTGCCGGCTTCGGCGTGAACTCAGTGCCAGGGCAGCCGCCCGCGCCGCTTCCAGTAGGCGTGCGGATCCTCGGCGAGCGTCCCGAGGCGGGCGAGCTGGCCCTCGTCGAGGTCGACGGCGGCGGCCCGCAGGTTGGAGGCGAGCTGGCCGGTGGTGGCCGCGCCGGAAAGGACGACGCCCGCCCAGGGCCGGCGCAGGATCACGGCGAGGGCGACGGCGTCGCAGCCCAGGGAGGTCTCCGCGGCCACGGCCTTCAAGGCGTCCGGCGCGTGCGGATCCGCCAGCCGTCCGTTGGCCATGCCCTCCTTGACGATCACCGTGAGTCCGGCGTCGTGGGCCTCGGCCAGGGCGGGCTCGGCGGAGGTCTCCAGCAGGTTGTAGGTGGACTGCACGGTACGGAAGAGGGGCTCGCCGTCGACGGTCACGGCGAGCGCGGCGCGGATCGCGTCGGCCTGTGCGGGGCCGCTGGTGGAGAACCCGACGGTGAGGCCCTGCTCGGCGGCCTCGGCCAGCCTGGCGTGCAGTTCCTTGTCGGTCAGGGCCGGGCTGTCGGGGGTGACGGAGTGGATCTGGTAGAGGTCGAGCCGGTCGCCGAGCAGTCTGGCGGTCTCGGCTCGCTGCCGCTCGTAGGTGGCGACACTGTGGTCCTTGACCTCGTGCTGTTCGGCGTCGGTGGTCCACTGCGCGGTGTAGGTGTAGCCCCACTTGCTGCCGACCGCCACGTCGTCGATGCCGGGGCGGGCGGACAGCCACTCGGCGAGGAACTCCTCGGAACGGCCGTAGGAGCGGGCCACGTCGAAGTAACGGACGCCCTGCGCGTAGGCGGCGTCCAGGAGTTCATGCGTGCGCTCGCGCAGGGCGTCGACGGTGCGGTCGGCGGGAAGGTCCCGGTCACGGCCGAGGTTGATGTAGCCCGGGCGGCCGACGGCGGCCAGTCCGAGTCCGATGTGCGCGGTGGCCGTGGTGGCGGCCATGGGGGTCTCCCCTGCTCGAGCGAAGCCGAGAGCTGGGGGAAGGCTGAACGGCATGGCGGGCTCCTTGCACTCTCGGCGGACCCGGGAACCCGCCCCAATCTACCGGCGCCCCGATTCAGCCCGTGCTGACGCAGCGGGGTTCGAAGGCCGGGTCGGCCGGCCCCTTCCGGTTCAGGGCGTTGAGCACCCACTGCTCGACCAGCGGCGACTTGGGGGCCTGGTCGTGTTCGGTGGTGTCGAGCGGACAGCGGTCCTGGAGCAGCACGTTGGTGACGTACGAGGCAGGGCCGTCGAGGAAGGCGCTGGTGTACGGGACCACGACCTCGTCGTCACGGGTGGTGATCACCGTGTAGTCCGGGCCGACCGGGGTCTCCGGGTCGGAGTTGAGCTTCGCGAGGAAGGCCGAACCGGCGGTCTGGTCGACACAGGAGGGGCAGACGGTGGCGCCGGCGGCGAGGGCGAGCGGGTTGGTGGTCCCGTGGTTGGAGGGAACGATGCCGACGAGGTCGTCGACCTTGGTCGCACCGCCGAGGAACTTGACGTAGTAGCGGGGCATCATGCCGCCCTGGCTGTGGCCGACGATGTCGACCTTCTTGGCGCCGGTCGCGCCGAGCACGGCGTTCACGAAGTCCCGCAGCTCGGCCGCCGAATCCGGGATCGGGGCGGTCTCCATGTCGCCGTAGTCGAAGGAGAAGACGCAGTAACCGGCGTTCACCAGGGCGGGCGAGAGGGTCAGCCAGTTCTCGTACGAGGTCTTGAAGGTGCCGTTCACCAGGACGACGGGCTGCGGGTGGGCCGAGTCCGGCTTGCAGGACCAGTCGTTGGCGCCCGGTGGCGCGATGTCGACGGTGTCGGCCCCGGCCGGCGCGGCGAGGCCGACGGTGCACAGCACCGCGGTCACCGCGACGGCGAGGAGTCGGGCTGTTCGCCGTCCGCTTCTTCCCTTTGGTCCGCGCATGATGTCCCTTTCGTGCTCGGTACCGGCCGACCACTGTTCGGCAATGCCGACCGCAACCGGAATAGTTACCTCCGAGTAGACGGGCGTCAAGGATCCGGACAGTGGCTGAAACCCATCTGTTATCGGCGCGACGGACGGCACGACCGGACGGCACCGGACAGCACGAAGGGCCCGGACGCGATGTCCGGGCCCTCGGGGAGAGGTCCTGCTACGCCTGCTTGGCCGTGGCCCACTTCCGCTGCGCGGCGAGGTCCGCCTTCACCTCGGCGAGCTGCACGGCAACCGCCTCGGGGGCCGTGCCGCCGCGGCCGTTGCGGGAGGCCAGCGCGCCCGGGACGTTGAGGACCGAGCGCACCTCGGGGGTCAGGTGGCTGCTGATCTTCGCGAACTGCTCGTCCGTGAGTTCGTCCAGTTCCTTGCCCTCGGCCTCGGCCGCCTTCACGCACTCGCCGGCCACCTCGTGCGCCACCCGGAACGGCACACCCTGCTTGACGAGCCACTCGGCGATGTCGGTGGCGAGCGAGAACCCGGCCGGGGCCAGCTCCTCCATGCGCTCGCGGTGCACGGTCAGGGTGGCCATCATGCCGGTGAAGGCCGGAAGCAGGATCTCGAGCTGGTCGATGGAGTCGAAGACCGGCTCCTTGTCCTCCTGCAGGTCGCGGTTGTACGCGAGCGGGAGCGCCTTGAGGGTCGCCAGCAGGCCCGTCAGGTTGCCGATCAGACGGCCTGACTTGCCGCGCGCCAGCTCGGCGATGTCCGGGTTCTTCTTCTGCGGCATGATCGACGAGCCGGTGGAGAACGCGTCGTGGAGGGTGACGAAGGAGAACTCCTTCGTGTTCCAGATGATGACCTCCTCGGCGATCCGGGAGAGGTTCACGCCGATCATCGCGGCGATGAAGGCGAACTCGGCGACGAAGTCACGGGAGGCCGTGCCGTCGATGGAGTTGGCCGCGCTGCCGTGCTCGAAGCCCAGGTCCTCGGCGACCGCCTCCGGGTCCAGGCCGAGGCTGCTGCCCGCGAGCGCGCCCGACCCGTACGGCGACACGGCCGTCCGCTCGTCCCACTGGCGCAGGCGCTCCGCGTCCCGGGACAGGGACTGCACGTGCGCGAGGACGTGGTGGGCGAACAGGACCGGCTGGGCGTGCTGGAGGTGGGTGCGGCCGGGCATCGCCACATCCGGGTGCGCCTCCGCGAGACCGATCAGCGCGTCCTGCAGGTCGGCGATCAGACCGCCGATCGTCCGGGCGTGGTCCCGGAGGTACATCCGGAAGAGCGTCGCCACCTGGTCGTTGCGGGAGCGGCCCGCGCGCAGCTTGCCGCCGAGGTCGGGGCCGAGGCGCTCCAGCAGGCCCCGCTCCAGCGCGGTGTGGACGTCCTCGTCGGCGATGGTGCCGACGAACTCGCCCGACGCCACGTCCGCCTCGAGCCGGTCGAGCCCGGCGATCATCCGCGTCAGCTCGTCGTCCGTGAGCAGCCCCGCCTTGTGCAGCACGCGCGCGTGGGCCCGGGAGCCGGCGATGTCGTACGGCGCGAGCCGCCAGTCGAAGTGGACGGACGCGGAGAGCTTCGCCAGGGCCTCGGCGGGACCGTCGGCGAAACGGCCGCCCCAGAGCCGTACGTCACCGGTGTTGCTGCTCACTTGGGTCGCTCCTCGAGAGGGTGTCGGTGTGCCGCCGCCTCCTCACGTGCCGGGTGAGGAGGCGGCTGTCAGGCTAGTGCGTGGGGGGTCCCCGGCGCGCTCAGGCGAGGTCGCGCCTGGCGGCGATCTTCGACGACAGGCTGTAGATGTCGATGAAGCCCTTGGCCGCGGACTGGTCGAACGTGTCGCCGGTGTCGTAGGTGGCGAGGTTGAAGTCGTACAGCGACTCGCCGGAGCGGCGCCCGGTGACGACCGCGCGGCCGCCGTGCAGGGTCATCCGGATGTCGCCGGAGACGTGCCGGTTGGCCTCGTCGATGAAGCCGTCGAGGGCGCGCTTGAGGGGGGAGAACCACTGGCCGTCGTAGACCAGTTCGCCCCAGCGCTGCTCGACCTGCCGCTTGTAGCGGGCGAGTTCGCGCTCGACGGTGACGTTCTCCAGCTCCTGGTGGGCGGTGATCAGGGCGATCGCGCCCGGAGCCTCGTACACCTCGCGGGACTTGATGCCGACGAGGCGGTCCTCGACCATGTCGATCCGGCCGATGCCCTGGGCGCCGGCGCGCTCGTTGAGCTGCTGGATCGCCTGGAGCACGGTGACGGGCCTGCCGTCGATCGCGACCGGGACGCCCTCCTTGAAGGTGATGATCACCTCGTCGGCCTCGCGCGGGGTCGCCGGGTTCTGGGTGTACTCGTAGATGTCCTCGATCGGGGCGTTCCAGATGTCCTCGAGGAAGCCGGTCTCGACGGCACGCCCGAAGACGTTCTGGTCGATGGAGTACGGGGACTTCTTGGTGGTCGCGATGGGGAGGTTCTTCTCCTCGCAGAACGCGATGGCCTTGTCGCGGGTCATCGCGTAGTCGCGGACCGGGGCGATGCACTTCAGGTCCGGGGCGAGCGCGACGATTCCGGCCTCGAAGCGGACCTGGTCGTTGCCCTTGCCGGTGCAGCCGTGGGCGACCGTGGTGGCGCCGTGCTTCTGGGCGGCGGCGACCAGGTGCTTGACGATCGTCGGCCTGGACAGGGCGGAGACCAGCGGGTAGCGGTCCATGTAGAGGGCGTTGGCCTTGACCGCCGGGAGGCAGTACTCCTCCGCGAACTCGTCCTTGGCGTCGGCGACCTCGGCCTCCACGGCACCGCAGGCCAGCGCGCGCTTGCGGATCACGTCCAGGTCCTCGCCGCCCTGTCCGACGTCCACCGCGACGGCGATGACCTCGGCGCCCGTCTCCTCGGCGATCCAGCCGATGGCGACGGAGGTGTCCAGACCGCCTGAATAGGCGAGTACGACGCGCTCGGTCACGGGGTTCTCCTCACACTGCGCTCGCTGACATGCATGAGTATGCAGAACTCTGCATGATTCGTCAATGCGACCGGCGCTTTGCGAACCCGTTGAACACGGGCAACCGCTTTCCCGTATCTCTCGCCGAACGCAGGCGCCGCGTTTTCACGGCAGTCACGCCAGTGACTGCCGTGTTCGTCACAGCAGTCATCCCGACCCGAGTGAGGCATCTTCATGTCCAGGGCTCTTCCGAAGTACAACAAGCGCCGCGTGGCGATCATCGGCGGCGCCGCCGCGGTGGTGCTCTCCGGCGCGGTCATCGCCGGTTCCGCCCTCGCGGGGGAGACGTCCCAGAGCAACGGCGCCCGGACCCTGGCTGCGGGGCCCGGCACGATCACCTGCCCGGACGTGAAGTCCCAGCTCCCCGCGATCCCCGCCTCCGCCCAGGCCGAGGTCGACCGCAACCTGACCCTGCTCGACACCCAGATCGCCGAGGCCAACAAGCGCCTGGTGGACACCGTGGGCCAGGGCGGACCCAACTTCGTCAACAACGCGATCCTCGGACCACTCAAGGACAAGCGGGTGGCGACGATCAACCGCATCGCCACGGCGATCGGCCGCACCGCCGCCAAGCCGCAGGGCCTGGACGCCCTGGCTCCGTGCGCCCTCAACGCCGGTGGCGCCGCGGGCAATGCCGGTGGCGCCGCGGGCAACGCCGGCGCGAGCGCCTCGGCCACCCAGCAGGCCGGCGGCAACAACGGGAACATGGGGAACGGCGGGGGCAAGGGGAAGGCCGGGGGCAAGGGGAACGCCGGGAAGGCCGGGGGCAAGGGGAACGCCGGGAACGCCGGCGGCGCCTCCGCCGCGGGCACCATCTCCTGCCCGGACGTGAAGTCCCAGCTCCCCGCGATCCCCGCCTCCGCCCAGGCCGAGGTCGACCGCAACCTGACCCTGCTCAACACCCAGATCGACGAGGCCGACAAGCGGCTCGCCTCCTCGGTGGGCCAGGGCGGACCGAACTTCGTCCAGAACGCGATCCTCGGCCCGCTGGCGGACAAGCGGAAGTCCACCATCGACCGCATCGCCATCGCGATCGGCCGGACGTCCGCCAAGCCGCAGGGCCTGGACTCCCTGGCCGCCTGCACGCTCACCAAGTGACGTGACAGGCACCGTGGCCGCCCCGCGCGCCGGCCGGGGCGGCCACGGGTTCCGGGACGACCGGACGCACCAATTCCTTAGACAGCCGAAAGACCCTGCTCGATAATGCCCGCATGGGAAAGACGTATGAGCGCATTGACGGCAGGCTGCGGACGTTCATCGAGGCACAACCCCTGTTCTTCACGGCCACGGCGCCCCTGGCCGCCGACGGCACGGTCAACCTCTCCCCGAAGGGACTGAGGGGATCGTTCGCGGTGCTCGACGAACACACCGTGGCCTATCTGGACTTCGCCGGGAGCAACGCCGAGACGATCGCGCATCTGCGCGAGAACGGCCGGATCACCCTCATGTGGTGCGCCTTCCAGGGCCCACCGAACATCGTGCGCGTGCACGGCCGCGGTGAGCCCGTCTTCCGCGACGACCCCCGCTTCGAGGATCTGCTGGCCCGCTTCCCGGACATCGACCCCACCCGCCACGGTCTGCGCGCCGTCATCGTCGTCACGGCCGAGCTCATCCGGGACACCTGTGGCTATGCGGTGCCCTTCATGTCGTACGAGGACGAGCGCGATCTGCACGGCAAGCGCTTCGCGCGCGAGGACGACGCCTCCCTCGACAGGTACTTTCGGGGGAAAGAACACATCGCGACCAGCCTGGACGGCCTGCCGGGACTGCCGTTGCCCCTCCCCCCGGCTACGTTCTGAGGCATGCGCCCCGGTGTCGTCGCCGCCCTCGCCTCCGCCTCCCTCCTTCTGTCCGGTGCGGCGCCGGACCCCGCGGAGGACGCCCTTGTGCCCGAACGGATGGCCGACACCGGCGGCGGCACCCAGCTGATCATCGCGGAGGCCGCCACGACCGGCGCGACGTCGGGGACGGTCACCTGGTGGGACGGCACCGGCGGTCGGTGGGTCAGAGCGGGCTCGGCACCCGCGCGCTTCGGGGCGAACGGGCTTGTGGAGGGCGGCTCGCGCCGACAGGGCACGAGCACGACACCGACGGGCCTGTACGACCTGCCGTTCGCGTTCGGCATCAAGGCCGCGCCCGCGGGCGCGAGGGCGCCGTACCGGCGGGTGCGCCAGGACACGTGGTGGTGCCAGGACACGGAGTCGCTCTCCTACAACCGCTGGACGGAGCCCCTCCCCGCCGACTGCCGCGCCTCCGAGTCGGAACACCTGATCACGTACGCCCCGCAGTACGACCACGCCCTCGTGATCGGGTTCAACTACCACCTGCCGGTGCGGGGGCGCGGTGCCGGCATCTTCCTGCACGTCGACGGCAAGGGGGCGACCGAAGGCTGCGTCTCCGTGCCCGAGGCGGCGATGGAGCGGATCCTGGCGTGGGCGGATCCCGGGCGGCGGCCGCACATCGCGATCGGGACGGCGAGCGGGCCGACGGCGATCACTCGTTACTAGCCCGGCCGACGGCGATCACTCGCTACCCGCCCGGGCCGGCGGCGATCACTGCTCACCGGCATGGACGGCGACGATCAGCGGTCACCGGCGTGGACGGCGGCGATCAGCGGTCACCGGCATGGACGGCGGCGATCAGCGGTCACCGGCATGGACGGCGGCGATCAGCGGTCACCGGCGTGGACGGCGGCGGTCAGCCGTCGCCGGCCCGGTCGGCCGGCAGGCGCACCGTGAACGTGGTGGCCCCGGGGCGGCTCTCCAGGCCCACAGTGCCCCCGTGCGCCTCGGTCACCGCCGCGACGATCGACAGGCCCAGGCCCGCTCCACCGCCCTGGTGTCCGGGGCGGCGGCGGTGTTCGGCCCGGGTGAAGCGTTCGAAGACGCCCGGCCGGATGTCGGCGGGGACTCCCGGTCCGTCGTCGTGGACCGTGAGCACGGCTGTCGTGCCGTCCGTCTCCAGGGACACGGTCACCTTGGTGCCCACGGGCGTGTGCAAACGCGCGTTGGCCAACAGGTTCGCCAGCACCTGCTGGAGGCGGTGCGCGTCCCCCGTCACGGTCACGGGCTCCTCCGGCAGCTCCATCGTCCAGCCGTGGCCGGGGCCCGCGGCCCGCGCGTCCGTGACCGCGTCGAGGACCAGGCGGGTCAGGTCGACGGAGCGCCGCTCCAGGGGGCGCCCCGCGTCCAGCCGGGCCAGCAGCAGCAGGTCGTCGACCATCTCCCCCATGCGTCCCGACTCCGCGGCGATCCGCTCCAGGGCGCGGGTCACCTCCGGCGGCACCGGGCCGGGATGCAGCAGCGCCAGCTCGGCGTGCCCCCGGACCGAGGCGACCGGAGTGCGCAGCTCGTGGCTGGCGTCGGCCGCGAAGCTGCGCAGCCGTTCCTCGCTGGCGTGCCGCTTGGTGAGCGCGTCCTCGACATGGCCGAGCATGCGGTTGAAGGCACCGGCGACCCGGCCCACCTCGCTGCGCGGGTGGCTCTCGGGGGCGCGCGGCGGCAGCGCGACCTCGCCGCTGGCGAGCGGGAGTTCGCTGACCCGGGTGGCGGTCGCGGCGACCCGGCTGAGCGGGCGCAGGGACCAGCGCACCCAGAGGGCGCCCGCGACACCGGTGACCGTGAGGGCCGCGCCGAAGACCACCGCGGCGACGAGTTCCAGGCGGTGCACCGCGGCGTCCACCGGCTCGAGCGGCAACCCGGTGATCAGCACGTCGCCGTCCAGGCCGCCGGTCGCGACGAGGCGGTACTCGCCGAGGGACGACAGGCAGACGCTGTGCCCCCTGCCGTCCACCGGCACCCTGGCGAGCGTGCGCTTGTCCCGTGTGCTCAGCGGGGCACTGAGATCGGAGCCGTCACTGCCGGGGTGCACCAGCCCCACGTTGGTGACCCTGCCCCCGACCAGCCGGGCACCGAAGGTGCCGGAGGACTGTTTGCGTGTGTCGGCGTGCTCGTCACCGTCGTGGTCCGAGGGTTTGACGCCGTGTTCCAGGCTTGCCGCGAACCGCGGGCCGACGTCCCGTAGCTGCTGGTCCAGCCGGCCGGTGAGGAAGCCGTTCAGCTCCACCACGGCGGCCACCCCGACGGCGGCGCAGCTCAGCGCCAGCAGCACGACGAGCCCGGCGGTGAGCCGGGCGCGCAGGGTGCGCGGCCTGGGCAGGCGCCGTACCGCTTCGCGCAGCCGGGCCCTCATCGGGCCGCCGGCTTCAGCACGTACCCGGCGCCGCGCACCGTGTGGATCATGGGCTCGCGGCCCGCGTCCACCTTCTTGCGCAGGTAGGAGATGTACAGCTCGACGACGTGGGCCTGGCCGCCGAAGTCGTAGGACCACACCCGGTCCAGGATCTGGGCCTTGCTGAGCACGCGCCGCGGATTGCGCATCAGGAAGCGCAGCAGTTCGAACTCGGTCGGTGACAGTTCGACCAGCTCCCCGGCCCGGGTGACCTCGCGGGCCTCCTCGTCCATGACCAGGTCGCCGACCGTGAGCCGGGGCCCGTCCTCGAGCTGGCGGGCCATGCCGGCCCGGCGAAGCAGACCGCGCAGCCGGGCGACGACCTCCTCCAGGCTGAACGGCTTGGTCACGTAGTCGTCGCCGCCCGCGGTGATGCCGGCGATACGGTCCTCGACGGCGTCCCGTGCGGTGAGGAAGAGCACACACACGTCCGGTTTCACGTCGTGCAGCTCCCGCAGCACGGCGAACCCGTCGGTGTCCGGCAGCATCACGTCCAGGACCACCGCGTCGGGCATCAGGTCACGTGCCTCGGCGACGGCGGCGGCGCCGTCACCGGCGGTGCGCACCTCCCAGCCCTCGTAGCGCAGGGCCCCGGACAGCACCTCGGCGAGGTCGGGGTCGTCGTCGACGACGAGGACGCGCAGCGGCGTGCCGTCGGGGCGGGCGAGGGCGGGGCGGCCGGAGCGGGGTGTGTTCATGGCGCTTACCAGGATCCCCCCTGGCGGCGGCGACCCGTGACGCGGGCCGCTCTGAGTTCCCTATGAGTGACGTGGCCGGCCCGGCGAGAGTTCCCTGACCAGCGCGCTTGCCCGCCGTCGTCTTCAGGGCGGGCTCAGGTTCCTCAGAGCCGCCTCAGAAGTTCCGCCTGCACAGTTGCCGGGTCGATACGCCCGAAAGGAACAGATCATGACCACGGTCTACCAGCAGCAGGCGCCACCCTTGTCGCCGGTCGTCCGGCGCTCTCCGGCGGTCCCCCTGCTGGCCCTGCTGTGGGCGGGGGCGGCCGCCGTGGTCGCCCTGTGGTGGCAGAACACCGGTTCGGTGACGGGCACGGCGGGCTGGCTGACCGGAGCGGGGCGGATCGCGGGACTGCTGTGCGGGTACTCCTGCGCGGTGCTCGTGGGCCTGATGGCCCGGGTGCCGCTGCTGGAGCGGCGGATCGGCTCGGACCGGGTGGCGCGCTGGCACGCCATGGCCGGACGGTACACGGTCTGTCTGCTGGTGGTGCACATCGTGCTGATCCTGTCCGGGTACGCCGCCCAGGACAGGGCTTCGCCGGTGCACGAGGCGATCACCGTCGTCTTCGACTACCCGGAGATGATCAAGGCCACCCTCGGCACGATCGTCCTGTTCGCCGTCGGGATCACCTCGGCGCGGGCCGTCCGCCGCAAGGTCAGCCACGAGTTCTGGTACTACGTGCACCTGCTGACGTACGTGGCGGTCTTCTTCGCCTTCGGCCACCAGCTCGCACTGGGCGCCGAGTTCGTCGGGAAGCCGGTCGCGCAGGCCGCCTGGTACGCGCTCTACCTGGGGGTCGCGGCCCTGGTGGTCTGGTTCCGGCTCCTCACCCCGGTGCGGCTCAATCTGCGCCACCGGCTGCGGGTGGAGTCGGTGCACCAGGAGGCGCCGGGCGTCTGGTCCGTCGTCATGCGCGGCCGGCACCTGGACGAGCTGGGAGCGCGGCCGGGGCAGTTCTTCCGCTGGCGCTTCCTGACGGACGGCCTGCGCTGGACGTCCACGCCGTACTCCCTGTCGGCGCCGCCCCGCCGCACCCGGCTCCGCATCACGGTCAAGGCGCTCGGCGACCACAGCACCTCGGTGGCCATGCTGCGGCCCGGCACCCGGGTGTGGGCGGAGGGCCCGTACGGGTCGCTGACCGCCGACCGGCAGACCACCGGCAGGTCCCTGCTGATCGCGGGCGGTGTCGGCGTCACCCCGCTGCGCGCCCTGTTCGAGACGCTGCCGGGTGAGGTGACGCTGCTGTACCGGGCGCGCACGGCCGAGGACCTGGCTCTCGGCGGCGAGCTGGAGGCCATAGCCCGCTGGCGGGGCGCCAAGGTGCTGTACGCCCTGAACGGCGAGGACGGCTCACGCCCCCGCCTCACGCCCGGTGCGCTGCACGGCGCGGTGCCCGAGCTCGCCGACCACGACGTGTATCTGTGCGGGCCGACCGGGTTCGCCGAGGACATGTACGAGGCACTGCGGGCCGCCGGGGTCCCCGACCGCCGTATCCACCACGAGTCGTTCGAGCTGTGAGGCCCGTCATGCACACGTTGAAGAGGAAGAGCCCGCTGCGCCGGATCGTGCTGGCGAGCGCCGCGACCGTCTCCGGGATGGTGTTGCTGCTGTCGATGAAGCCGCACTCGTCGCCCGGCATCGCCGTGGCCGCGCCCGCGCCGTCGACCAGTGCGAGCGCGTCGGCCGGGTCCGGGGGGTCCGCCGACTCGAGCGGGTCCGGTGGGTCGAGCAGCTCGAACAGCTCAAGCGGATCCAGCAGCTCAAGCGGATCCAGCGGATCGGCCACGACCGGCACCAAAACCGTCACCGGGGAGTCCGTCCAGACCCGCTACGGACCCGTCCAGGTCCGGATCACCGTGAAGAGCGGCAGGCTCACCGACGTCACGACGGTCACCTACCCCCAGGACAACCCCAGGGACCAGGAGATCAACAGCTACGCCATCCCCCAGCTCACCCGGGAGGCCCTGGCCGCGCAGAGCGCGAGCATCGACGTGGTCTCCGGCGCCACTTACACGAGCCAGGGTTACCAGCAGTCACTCCAGTCGGCGCTGGACTCGGTCAAGGGTTGAACGCCCGGCGGCTCCGCCACGTACCTCTGGGCCAAGGGGGCCACTGGCCTCGCCCGTCCCATGGAGGAACACGGAGGAGACCGTGTCCACGATCGCCGGTGGCCGCGCCGCGCGGCGCCAGACGATGCGCGCCATCCGCCCACGCCGCTCACCCGCCGTACCGCTGCTGCTCGCCGTCTGGGCGGGCGCGGCGGGCGTCGTCTGGCTGTGGTGGATGAACACGCCGTCCATCGCCGACAACAACAGCAGAATCCTGAACGCGGGGCGGATCACCGGCCTGCTCGCCGGCTATCTGATGGCCCTCGTGGTGCTGCAGATGGCGCGGGTGCCCGCGCTGGAGCGCCGGGTCGGCTCCGACCGGGTCGCCCGCTGGCACGCCATGACCGGCCGGTACACCATCTGTCTGGTCCTCGCCCACCTGTTCCTGACCATGTGGGGCTACGCCCTGCAGAGCGGCAAGGGGCTCGGCGGGATCGTCCAGCAGACGATCGACTCGATCAACCAGCTCCCGGACGTGGGCAAGGCCACCGTCGGCACGAGCCTGCTCGTCCTCATCGGCCTGCTCTCGATCGGCCCGGTCCGGCGCAGGATCTCCTACGACCTCTGGTACCACGTCCATCTGCTCACCTACGCGGCCACGTACCTGTCGTTCTGGCACCAGTTGTCGACCGGCAACGAGTTCGCCGTGCAGCCGGAGGCGAAGACCGCCTGGTACGCGCTGTACGGGTCGGTGACCGCGCTGGTGATCTGGTACCGGATCCTCACGCCGATCCGGCTCAACCTGCGCCACCGGCTGCGGGTCGAGGCGGTCGTGGAGGAGACGCCCGGAGTGGTGTCGGTGCTGATGACCGGGCGGAAGCTGCACCGGATGGGTGCGGAGGCCGGGCAGTTCTTCCGCTGGCGGTTCCTCGCCCCCGGAATGCGGTTCAGCTCGCACCCGTACTCCCTGTCGGCGGCGCCCCGCCCCAACATGCTCCGCATCACGGTGAAGGCGATCGGCGACCACAGCTCCGCGCTGCGGGACCTGGAGCCCGGGACGCGGGTGTGGGCGGAGGGCCCGTACGGGGCGATGACCGCCGACCGGCGCAGCCGGGGCAAGGTGCTGCTGGTGGCCGGCGGTGTCGGCATCACGCCGATGCGGGCCCTGTTCGAGACGCTGCCGGGCGCCCCCGGCGACATCACCCTCCTCTACCGCGCCAACACCACCCAGGATCTGGCCCTGTGGGACGAGCTGGCGCAGATCGCGGAGGAGCGCGGCGCCCGGCTGATGTACGCGGTCAACAGCCCGGACGGGGAGCGCCCGGACATCTCGGCGGAGACCCTGAGCCGGAAGCTGCCGGACATCGACCGCCACGACGTCTTCATGTGCGGGCCGCCCGGCTTCGCGCAGCAGGTGTACGAAGCACTGCGCGGCGCGGGTGTTCCCGCCCGCCGCATCCATCACGAGTCGTTCGAGATGTGAGCGACGGGAAACCAGGAGCCTGGAAGAACATGAGGAAGAGCCACCCCGTGCGGCGTGTCGTGCTCGCCACCGCCGCCACCGTGTCCGGGATCGTCCTGCTGCTGTCCCTGAAGCCGGCCTCGGGTCCCGCCTCGGCCCAGGCTGCGGGCGGTGCGGCCCCACAGCAGACCGCCGCCTCCCAGGAGTCGCCACAGGGCGGCAGCGGACAGCAGGCCGGCACCCGGACCGTCACCGGCGATGTCGCCAAGACGCAGTACGGCCCCGTCCAGGTCCGCCTGACCGTCAGCGGCGGGAAGATCACCAAGGCGGAGGCGGTCCAGGCGCCCAAGGGCGGGCTCAGCGACCAGAAGACCGCCATGGCCGTCCCCAAACTCAACCAGGAAGCGGTGAGCGCACAGAGCGCGCAGATCGACGCGGTCTCCGGCGCCACGTACACGAGCGGCGGCTACAAGCAGTCCCTGCAGTCGGCGATCGACAAGGCGAAGGCCGCGTCCGCCGACGGCGGTTCGTCCGGCTCCGCGGGGGGCTCCGGGTCGTCGGGGGCGGCCCAGGCCCGCGCGGTCACCGGTAACGTGGCGCAGACGCAGTACGGCCCCGTCCAGGTCCGCCTGACCGTGAGCGGCGGGAAGATCACCAAGGCGGAGGCGGTCCAGGCGCCCAAGGGCGGGCTCAGCGACCAGAAGACCGCCATGGCCGTTCCCAAACTCAACCAGGAGGCGGTGAGCGCACAGAGTGCGAACATCGACGCGGTCTCCGGCGCGACCTATACCAGCACCGGCTACAAGCAGTCCCTTCAGTCGGCCCTCGACAAGGCCGGTGGCTGAGTGGCGGACCAGGTGACCGACCGCGAGGCACCGCTCGTTCTGCGGCACGCCGAAGAGGTGATGGGGACCGTCTTCTCCTTCGACGTGCGCGGCGGCGAACCCGAGGCCGTCGGGGCCGCGCTGGAGGAGGCGGTCGCCCTGCTCCACCGGCTGGACGAGGTGTTCAGCACCTACCGGGAGCACAGCCAGGTCTCGCGGCTCGCCCGTGGTGAGGTGACCGTGGCGGACTGCGACCCCGAGGTGGCCGAGGTACTCGCCCTCGGCGCGGAGGCGGAGCGGATCAGCGACGGCTGGTTCAGCACCCGGTTCGAGGGCCGGATCGACCCGACGGGGATCGTGAAGGGCTGGGCCGTCGAGCAGGTGGCCGGGCGTCTGGCGGCGGCCGGGGCGAGCGGGGTGAGCGTCAACGGCGGCGGGGACGTGCAGATGTACGGCATGCCGGAACCGCACCGGCCCTGGCGGGTCGGCGTGTCGGATCCGCTGCGGCCCGGCGGGCTGGCGGCGGTGGTCTCGGCGGCCGGCGCGGAGCGGTTGGCCGTGGCCACGTCGGGGACCGCGGAGCGTGGAGCGCACATCGTGGACCCGCGCACGGGGCGCTCCGCGGTGACCGACCTGGTGGCGGTGACGGTGGTGGGTCCCAGCCTGACCTGGGCGGACGCCTGGGCCACGGCGGCGTTCGCGATGGGGTCGCGGGCGGGGCTGGCGTGGCTGGAGTCACTGCCGGACGTGGAGGCGCTGCTGATCACCGCGGGGGACGAGGTGCGGTGCACGGGGGGTCTCGCCGCGCGCCTGGGGTGACTTGAGACGCGGGCAGTCGTGCCTTCCCCAGAGCCTTGACAGCCTGGGGGCGCCCCCGGCGCTGGGGGTCCCCCGCTCGAGGAGCTCGGCGGAGGCGCCCCGTCAGCGACGGGTGGCGCGCCCCACCCCCGCCCAGCCCCGGCGCCTGGGCTTCCCGGCGTACCTCAGTGCCCGTTCTGGGCCAACCGCAGCAAGTGGTCCGCCAGTGCCTGCCCTCCCGTGGGCTCCCGGCTGATCAGCAGCACGGTGTCGTCCCCCGCGATCGTCCCCAGGATGTCGTGCAGTTCCGCCTGGTCGATCGCCGAGGCCAGGAACTGTGCCGCGCCCGGAGGGGTGCGCAGGACGACCAGGTTCGCGGAGGCCTCCGCCGAGATCAGCAGCTCCTGTGAAAGCCGCCGCATCCGCTCCTCCTTGGCCGACTCCCCCAGCGGCGCGCGAGGCGTGCGGAAGCCGCCCTCGCTCGGCACCGCGTAGATGAGGTCGCCGTCGTTGTTGCGGATCTTCACCGCGTTCAGCTCGTCCAGGTCCCGGGAGAGCGTCGCCTGCGTGACGCTCAGCCCGTCGTCGGCGAGGAGTTTCGCCAACTGGCTCTGCGACCGCACCGGTTGCCGGTTGAGGATGTCCACGATCCGGCGGTGGCGTGCGGTGCGGGTCTGCGGCACGGCGGGCCCCGTGTGGTCGTGGTCCTGCGCGTGACTCATCGTCGTCTCATTCTCCGGATCGTCCGTCCCCGTTCACCGGGTGCACTGCCCCGAGGACACCGGGCAGCGCCCGGAGGAACGCCTGCACGTCGTCGTCGCCGATGTTCAGCGGCGGCATCAGCCGTACGACGTTCGCAGCGGGCGCGTTCACCAGGAAGCCGGCGTCCTGAGCCGCCTGCTGCACCTGGGGTGCGAGCGGCTCGGTGAGCACGATACCGAGCAGAAGGCCCGCGCCCCGGACATGTCCGATCAACGGGTGGCCCAGCGACTCGATTCCGTCCCGCAGCTTCTCGCTCTGCCGCTTGACGTTCTCGAGCAGGCCCTCGGCCGCGATGGTGTCGAGCACTGCGAGCCCGGCGGCGCACGCGACCGGGTTGCCGCCGAAGGTCGTGCCGTGCTGGCCCGGCTGGAGCAGCTCGGCGGCGCGGCCGAAGGCGACGGTGGCGCCGAGCGGCAGTCCGCCGCCGAGGCCCTTGGCGAGGGTGACGACGTCCGGCAGAACGCCCTCGTGGGCCTGGTACTCGAACCAGTGCCCGGTACGTCCGACGCCGGTCTGCACCTCGTCGAGCACGAGCAGCGCCCCGGTGGCGGCGGTGATCGCGCGGGCCGCCTTGAGGTATCCGGCGGGCGGCACCACGACCCCGTTCTCGCCCTGGATCGGCTCGATGACGACGAGTGCCGTCTCCTCGGTGACCGCGGCGGCCAGCGCCTGCGCGTCGCCGTAGGGGACGTGGGTGACATCGCCGGGCAGCGGCAGGAACGGCTCCTGCTTGCCGGGCTGACCGGTCAGCGCGAGGGCGCCCATGGTGCGGCCGTGGAAGCCGCCGTCGGTCGCGACCATGTGCCGGCGGCCCGTCAGCCGGCCGATCTTGAAGGCACCCTCGTTGGCCTCGGCGCCCGAGTTGCAGAAGAACACCTTGCCGTCGCGGCCGAAGAGCTGCAGCAGCCGCTCGGCGAGGGCGACGGGGGGTTCGGCGATGAAGAGATTGGAGACATGGCCGAGGGAGGCGATCTGCTTGCCGACGGCTTCGACGACCGCGGGATGGGCGTGGCCGAGCGCGTTGACCGCGATACCGCCGACGAAGTCGACGTACTCCCTGCCGTCGGCGTCCCACAGCCGCGCTCCCTCGCCGCGCACGAGGGGCAGCCGCGGGGTGCCGTAGTTGTTCATGAGCGCGCCCTGCCACCGCGCGGTCAGTTCCTGGTTGCTCATGACTCCCCCTCTGCGTCCGGCCTCTCGTCGGGCACGACCATCGTGCCGATGCCTTCGTCGGTGAAGATCTCCAGCAGGATCGAGTGCTGGACCCGGCCGTCGATGACGCGGGCGGTGTTGACGCCGTTGCGCACGGCGTGCAGGCAGCCCTCCATCTTCGGCACCATGCCCGAGGACAGCTCCGGCAGCAGCTTCTCCAGTTGGGAGGCGGTGAGGCGGCTGATCACCTCGTCCGAGTCCGGCCAGTCCTCGTAGAGTCCCTCGACGTCGGTGAGGACCATGAGGGTTTCGGCGCCCAGTGCCGCAGCGAGTGCCGCAGCCGCCGTATCAGCATTGACGTTGTAGACATGTCCGTCGTCCTGACTGCGGGCGATGGAGGAGACAACCGGGATGCGGCCGTCGGCGAGCAGGGCCTCGATCGCGCCCGTGTCGATCTGGGTGATCTCGCCCACCCGCCCGATGTCGACGGGTTCGCCGTCGATCTCGGGCGTGTGCTTGGTGGCGGTGATGGTGTGCGCGTCCTCGCCGGTGAGGCCGACGGCGAACGGCCCGTGCTGGTTGAGCAGCCCCACCAGTTCGCGCTGCACCTGCCCGGCGAGCACCATCCGTACGACGTCCATGGCGTCGGCGGTGGTGACCCGCAGGCCCGCCTTGAACTCGCTGGCGATGCCGTGCCGGTCGAGGGCGGCGCTGATCTGGGGGCCGCCGCCGTGCACGACGACCGGCCTGAGACCGGCGTGCCGCAGGAAGACGACGTCCTGCGCGAACGCGACCTTCAGCTCCTCGTTCACCATGGCGTTGCCGCCGAACTTGATGACGACGATCTTGCCGTGGTGGCGGGTCAGCCAGGGCAGCGCCTCGATGAGGATCTCGGCCTTGGGCAGCGCGGTGTGTTTGCGCGTCGTTCCGTTGCTCATGAGCTGTAGGCGCTGTTCTCGTGGACGTAGTCGGCGGTGAGGTCGTTGGTCCAGATGGTGGCCGTCTCGGCGCCGGCGGCGAGGTCGGCGACGATGTGCACCTCGCGGTAGCGCATGTCCACCAGCTCGCGGTCCTCGCCGACCGAGCCGTTCTTGCACACCCACACGCCGTTGATGGCGACGTTGAGCTGGTCCGGCTCGAAGGCGGCCCCGGTGGTGCCGATGGCGGACAGGACGCGGCCCCAGTTGGGGTCCTCACCGTGGATGGCGCACTTCAGGAGGTTGTTGCGGGCGATGGAGCGGCCCACCTCGACGGCGTCCTCCTCGGTCGCGGCGTTGATCACCTCGACCTTGATGTCCTTGCTGGCGCCCTCGGCGTCGCCGATGAGCTGGCGGCCGAGGTCGGCGCAGACCTCGCGCACGGCCTCGGCGAAGGCGTCGTACTCGGGGGTGATCCCGGACGCGCCCGAGGCGAGCAGCAGCACGGTGTCGTTGGTGGACATGCAGCCGTCGGAGTCGACGCGGTCGAAGGTGACCCTGGTGGCGGCGCGCAGGGCCTTGTCCAGGGTCTCGCTGTCGAGGTCGGCGTCGGTGGTGAGGACGACGAGCATGGTGGCGAGGCCCGGGGCGAGCATGCCGGCGCCCTTGGCCATGCCGCCGACCGTCCAGCCGTCCCTGGTCACGACGGAGGTCTTGTGGACGGTGTCGGTGGTCTTGATGGCGATGGCGGCCTTCTCGCCGCCGTGCGGGCTGAGCTGGGCAACGGCCTTGTCGACGCCGCGCAGCAGCTTGTCCATCGGCAGCAGGACACCGATCAGGCCGGTGGAGCAGACGGCGACCATGCCTGGCGCGTGGCCACCCGTCTCGTCGTACCCCGCGGTGTTGAGCGATTCGGCGACCTTCTCAGCGGTGGCGTGCGTGTCCTGGAAACCCTTGGGGCCGGTGCAAGCGTTGGCGCCACCCGAGTTCAGGACGACGGCGGTGAGCTCACCGCCCTTGAGCACCTGCTCGGACCACAGCACGGGCGCGGCCTTCACGCGGTTGGAGGTGAAGACGCCCGCGGCGGCGCGGCGCGGCCCGGTGTTGACCACGAGGGCCAGGTCCGGGTTGCCGTTCTCCTTGATTCCGGCGGCGATGCCCGCAGCCCGGAATCCCTTGGCTGCCGTGACGCTCACGGTGCGACTCCGATCGTCGAAAGCCCGGTGGTCTCGTCGAGGCCGAGCGCGATGTTCATGCTCTGGACGGCACCGCCCGCGGTGCCCTTGGTCAGATTGTCGATGGCGCTGATCGCGATGATGCGGTGCGCGGCGGCGTCGTACGCGACCTGCACCTGAACGGCGTTGGATCCGTGGACGGACGCGGTGGCGGGCCACTGCCCCTCGGGGAGCAGGTGCACGAAGGGCTCGTCGGCGAAGGCCTTGTCGTAGGCGGCGCGCAGCGACTCGCCGGTGACGCCGGGCCGGGCCTTGGCGCTGCAGGTGGCGAGGATGCCGCGGGGCATCGGCGCGAGGGTGGGGGTGAAGGAGACGGTGACCGGCTCCCCGGCGGCCGCGCTGAGGTTCTGGATCATCTCGGGGGTGTGCCGGTGGACGCCGCCGACGCCGTAGGGGGACATGGACCCCATGACCTCGCTGCCCAGCAGGTGCGGCTTGGGCGCCTTGCCCGCGCCGGAGGTGCCGGAGGCCGCGACGACGACGGCCTCGTTCTCGGCGAGCCCGGCGGCGTACGCGGGGAAGAGTGCGAGCGAGGTGGCCGTGGGGTAGCAACCGGGCACCGCGATGCGCTTGGACCCCTCCAGCGCAGCGCGGGCACCCGGAAGTTCGGGGAGGCCGTAGGGCCAGGTCCCGGCGTGCGGGGAGCCGTAGAACCGCTCCCAGTCGGCGGGGTCCTTCAGCCGGAAGTCGGCCCCCATGTCGATGACGAGGACGTCCGGCCCGAGGTGCTCGGCGACGGCGGCGGACTGGCCGTGGGGCAGGGCGAGGAAGACGACGTCGTGTCCGGCGAGGGCTTCGGGGGTGGTCTCGGCGAGCACCCGGTCGGCGAGGGGCAGCAGGTGGGGCTGGAGCGCGCCGAGCCGCTGGCCGGCGTTGGAGTTGCCGGTCAGGGCGCCGATCTCCACCTCGGGGTGCGCGAGGAGCAGACGCAGCGCCTCTCCGCCCGCGTACCCGCTCGCTCCGGCGACTGCGGCACGTACCGTCATGGAACCTCCTCCTGGATGGCATGACTATACGTTTCGCCGCACGTTTATGCAATCCTGGAGATCGAGTCCCCTGACGGTCCGTGTGCCGAGGCGATCAGGCGGCGCCTTCCTCCCTGGGCAGCATGATCGTGCGGGAGACGACGAAGGTCACCGGAATGGCCGCGGCGGAGGCGAGCAGCGGGGCGAACCGGCTGCCGGCGTGCAGGACGTCGACGATGACGTAGACGCCCACCGTGGTGATCAGGAAATTGGTGGCGTTCGTCAGCGGGAACAGCAGGAATTTCCGCCAGGTCGGCCGCGTCCGGTAAGTGAAGCGGGCATTCAGGAAAAAGCTGCCGATCATGCTGAGGGTGAAAGCGAGAACATGCGCGGCAAGATACGGCAGACGGGTGAGGAACAGCAGGTAAAGACCGTAGTACGTGGCGGTGTTGACGACGCCGACCACGGCGAAGGTGACGACCTGCCCGACGATCGGACGCGTACTCGTGATCGACATCAGGGAATGAGGTCCTTCGTGGTGCCGCGCGGCGCGCCGTCTTCCGTCCGTTCCACGTTGGTCGCCTTCACCAGGAAGTGCGGTCGGCCCTTGACCTCGTAGTAGATACGGCCGGTGTACTCGCCTATGACGCCGAGCATGACCATCTGGACTCCGGCGAGTGCGGTGACGGCGGTGATCGTCGTGACATAGCCGGGTGTCTGCACCCCGTGGATGACCGCGGCGCCCACGATCCACGCAGTGTACAGGCCCGCGCACAGCAGCAGGCCCATGCCGAGGTAGAGCGCCGCGCGCAGCGGCCTGTTGTTGAAGGAGAGCAGTCCGTCGAGGCCGTAGTTGAGCAGGCTCCGGAAGTTCCACGAGCTGCGGCCGTGTTCCCGTACGGCGTTCTCGTACTCGAAGGTGGTGCTGGGGAAGCCCACCCAGGCGAACAGGCCCTTGGAGAAGCGGTTGTACTCGGTGAGGTCGAGGATCGCGTCCACCACGCGCCGGGACAGCAGACGGAAGTCGCCGACGCCGTCCACGAGTTCCACGTCGACGAGACGGTTGATGAGCCGGTAGTACATGCGGGCGGTGACGGTGCGGGTGACCCGGTCACCGCTTCTGGTGCGCTTGGCTATGACCTGGTCGTAGCCCTGTCCGCGCAGCTCCACCATCCGCTTGATCAGCTCCGGCGGGTGCTGCAGGTCCGAGTCCATGACGACCACGCAGTCCCCCGAGGAGTGGCGCAGGCCGGCGAGCAGGGCCGCTTCCTTGCCGAAGTTGCGGCTGAAGGAGACGTACCGCACCCGCGCGTCGCGCTCGCTCAGCCGCTCCAGGACCTCGAGGGTGCGGTCCCGGCTGCCGTCGTCGACGTACACGAACTCCATGTCGTGGCCGAGCGGAAGGAGTTCGTCCGCCACCTTCTGGACCACGTCGTGGAACCGTCCGATGACCTCTTCCTCGTTGTAGCAGGGTGCGACGATCGAAATGAGCATGGTTCTTCCCTGGGGACGCGGTCAGAGAGCGTGAGTCGTGCGCTCGAGCGGTCGGGTGGTGGTGGGCGGTGCCGGTCGTCCCGCGGCGCGCCGCCGACGGACGGCGGTGAGCACGCCGAGCAGGATCAGGGCCAGCAGTGCGGTGGCTCCGGCAGCCATGCCGAGCCGGAGCCCCGGTGGATGGAACGTGCAGGTGAGACTGGTCGCGGAGCCGTCGAGGGGCACGGCGATCAGTCCGTGGTAGTCGCCCGCGGGTGCGGCCGGAGCGTCCCCCGCGGCGCAGCGCCAGCCGGCGATCCGGGGTGCCGCGACGACGGCGGTGCCCTTGCTGCCGGCGGGGATCCGGGCCCGGACGGTGCCGTCGGAGACGGACACCTCGGTGGCGCCGGTGGCCTTGAGCCCTTCCACCGCGGTGCGCAGCCGGGCGGTGTCCAGGCAGCCGACCGCACCGTCCGGGACGACGCTCGTCCAGGCGGGGGACAGCTCGATCCGCACCCGTCCGGAGGCCGGAGCCACGCCGAGCGGCTGCAGGGCGGCGATCCTGGTGACGGGGTGGTCGGACGTGAACCGCCCGATCGTGCCCGCCGGGGCGCCGGTGAGCCGTGCGGTGCCCGAGTAGTGCGGCGCCCACAGGTACACCTCGCTGCGCGCCGGGCACTGGGCCGTGATGGTGGGCTTCGGTGCGGCGCTGCCGCCCGCCGGACGGTCGACGACCAGGCCCGGCCGGTCGTCGTGGCTGCGGGCCGGCGGCTTCCCGTCGGCCGTGCGCACGGTGAGCGCGGGAACGGTGTAGACGCGGCTGCCCAGCAGCATCTCCTGGTTGCGGTACGGCGACGGCCCGAAACCGGAGACGCCCGTCCGCCCCTGGTCGGATGCGCTGGGCGGCCGGACCGTGACCAGCGGCGGTACGTCCTGCCGGGTCACGGTCACCGGGCCGCCGCTGCGCGGGTTCCACCACTGGTGCGGGTCCGGCGGGGAGTGCACCCGCGCGCCGACGGAGAAGACGGCGTCCGTGACGGCGTTGTCCAGGCTCTGCAGGCTGCGGCCGCGCGAGGTCCAGCCGCCGCCGAGGGCGGTGAGCATGCGGCTGAGGACGTCGGAGGTCAGGCTGCTGTAGTACTGGGCGCCCTGGCCGCCCACCAGCATCGGGTCGTTGGCGACGGTCTGTTCCCGGCCGGGGTCGGTACGGTACCGGGGCCAGCCGTCGACCTGGGCGATCGCCTCCGCCTGCTGCTGCTGGCGCGGCCCCCAGGGCGCGTAGTCGTCCAGGTGCTGGAGCCGCTGCCGGGTGGCCTCGGCGGAGGTGGCGGCGGTCTCGCCGAACTGCGCGCCGAGGAGCAGCACCACGGCGAACGCGGCCGGCACGGTGTACCGGCGGCTGCCCGCGGATCGCCCGTCGTCGGTGCGGCCGAGCAGGGCCAGCCCGCCGAGCGCGCCCACGACGGCGAACAGCAGCACCCACCAGGTGGTGGTCTGCACGAGAGCGCTCCGGCTCGCGACGGCGGTGATCAGTGCGAGCAGCGCCCCCGCCGGTGCCAGCGCACGCCAGCCGGGCGCGCCGTAGGCGAGTGAGTGCCACGCGGCGATCACCAGCAGTGCGCACAGCACGAAGGCCTGGCGGTACGAACTGCCCTGGGGCTCGGTGAAGGCGTGCCAGGCGAGCTGGGTCGGCCCCCACTGCATCGACAGCGCCATCGCGGCCACCAGCAGCGTCCACCCCGCGCGTACCCGCCCGGGAACCCTGCGGTGGAACGGCAGGGCGAGGGCGAGCAGCAGCGCCGTGGTGCCCACGTAGACGGCCGGGGTGCTGAAGCTGTACGTGGTGGGGAGCAGACGGGCCAGCAGGTCCTTGCTCGCCACCGGGGTGAAGTGCCCGAAGGTGCCCGGGTAGGCGTGCTTGGTGCCGAAGTACACGACCGTCACCAGCGGTGCGGCCAGGCCCATCCCGAGGGCGACGGTCAGGACGGCGCGGCCCACCGCCCGCAGGGCCTGGCGGCGCGGGAGCCCGGCGAGCAGCAGCCGGAGCAGCAGCACCAGACCGGCACCGAGGGTGGCCATGTACGCGGTGTAGAAGTTGGCGGTCCAGGCGAGGGCCACGACCAGCACACCGAGGACGCGGTGCCGTCCGTTCAGGGCCCATTCGCCGACCAGGCACAGCAGCGGCAGGGCGATGAGCCCGTCGAGCCACATGGGGTTGTACACGGCGGACGCCACGCTCCAGCCGCACAGGGCGTAGGAGGTGCCCAGCAGGCCCGCGGCCCACCAGCGGCCGGGACGCAGACTGAGCAGCAGCCAGGCCATGGCGGCGGCGGCGGACGCCGTCTTGAGCACGGTGACCACATACACCGCGAGGTCGATCTCGTCGCGCGGGAACACCGCCACGAGCAGGGCGAACGGGCTGCTGAGGTACGTACCGAGGTCGGGCAGGAAGCTGGAGCCGTACCCGGACTGCCAGTTGATGAGGAGGCCTCCGTCGGCCTTTCCGTGCAGCAGGTCCCACAGGTGCGCGTGGAACGGGACGTACTGGTTGCCCAGGTCGTTGACGCTCCGGGTGCGGGGCCCGAACGGGTAGCTGCGGGCGACGGCGTCGGCGGCGCAGAACGCGACGGTGGTGAGGACCGCCGCGAGCAGGGCGCCGGCCTGTCTCGGTCCGGTCGGGCGCGGCAGCCGGAGCCGCGCACGGCGGTCGTGGTGAATGGTGAGCTTCACACCCTGTCCCTGTTCGGTCGGCGCCGTATGTTCCCGTGAGCGTTCTCACGTGCGCGCAGAGAGCCGACCGAGAGAATTACAGCGACTTTCACAAATACCGGAGAAACGTCCGGTGAACGTGCAATGAACAGGGTCGAACACATCATTCTCGGCAGGCTCCAGAGAATTCGGGACGCATGGCGTCCGACCTGGGAAATCGCTCCCAGAACCATCGTGGATTCGCCGGTTAGACGGGCGGTGATTCCGAATGGTTGCGGCGCCGCCGGAGTAATAGAGAATGAATTCAGAATTTCATGAAGGTGTCGTCCAGGAGTTCACCCGGCGCCGTGCGCGGGCCGCGCCGACGACCGCCGGACGCGTCCGGCCGCGCTTGTCGGCGAACCCTTGACCTTGAGCGCACTCCAACCTCTACGGTCCTGTCATGATCGGCTTCCCCACCGCCTCAAGGGTGTGTGGGGGCACCAACGAACGGCTGCTCGACGAGCGGCAGCCGGAAACGGATGAGGGCGAAGATGAGCGACAGCACCACCCGCGAGGAGCGTTTCACCCACGGCCTGGAGGTCCTGCGACGGGTGGACGGCGAGGCCGGGCAGCGGGTCGTCGACTCGCTCGCCGACATCAGCCCCGAGCTCGGCCACCAGATCGTCTCCTGGGCCTTCGGTGAGATCTACGATCGGCCCGGGCTCGCCCCGCGCGACCGTCAACTGGTGACGCTGGGCATGCTCACCGCGCTCGGCGGCTGCGAGGCCCAGCTCGATGTGCATGTGAACGCGGCGCTCAACGTGGGCCTCACCGCCGAACAGATCGTCGAGGCCCTGCTGCACTCGGCGGTGTACTGCGGCATACCGAAGGCGCTGAACGCGACCTTCGCCGCGAAGAAGGTCTTCGCCGAGCGCGGGCTGCTGCCGCTGGGGCAGCAGCCCGCCGGCGAGGCCCCGGCTACCTCTGCTTGATCCGCAGGAAGGTGATGGAGTTCGCCGGGAACGTGTACGTGAACTTGTCGGCGACCCCGGTGAAGGTGGACGTGACCGGGGTGACCGGCGTGTCCGACTCCGTGTTCACCGCGTCGGGCGCCGCCGCGAGCGTCGTCACCCGGGCCTTGGCGGCGACCTTCGCGCCGCCGAGGTCGATCGCCGTGCGGGCCGCCGCGTCCTGGGCGTTGACGACCTTGACGATCAGCTCACCGGTCTTCGCGTCCCGCGTGACGACCTGGCGGAACGGCTCGGCCGGCTTGTCGTCGGTGAAGGCGCCCCACTGCTGACCGTCGAGGTAGAGGGTCACCTGGCGACCCCTGACCTTGATGTCGATGTCGTAGGCGCGACCGGTCTCGACCGACCCGGGCTTGGAGAAGAGGGTCGACTTGCCGCCGTCGACGGCCTGTTCGACCGCGGACCGGGTGTTGCCCCAGCCGCCCAGGTTCCACCAGTAGTAGTCGCCGGTGTCCTTGACGGGCGACGAGGAAGCCCTCCCTGCCGGACTTCTTGGTGGCCTTCACATGCAGGTCGTAGTCGTTGTCGAAATATCGGACATTGGTCAGCACTTCGAACGGCAAGATAGAGAGAGGGCATGATCGCGTCAATGGGGCGTGCGGGAATCGGCAGGAGGGACGGGAGATGGCGGTGGGCACCTTGTGGCCGGTGAAGGACGTGTCGGCCCATCTGGCCGGGCGCTGGCACGTGGAGCGCACCGTGCGGGATCTGGCGAGCGGTGAGGAAGGCCGGTTCAGCGGGACGACGGTGTTCTCGCCGCGGGAGGGCGGCGGGCTGCTGCACCGGGAGTCCGGCACGTTCGTCTGGCAGGGTGCGTCCCGGCCCGCCGGGCGGACGCTGCTCTTCCTGCCCGGGACCTCACCGGGCACCGCTGACGTGCGGTTCGCGGACGGCCGCCCGTTCCACGACCTCGACCTGAGGACCGGCCACCACATCGCCGAGCACCCCTGCGCGGCGGACCTCTACCGGGGCGAGTTCACCGTGTACGACGAGGACCGCTGGCGCACGGTGTGGCGCGTGGGCGGGCCCGCGAAGGACCTGCTCCTGACGACGGACTACACGCGCGCGGGGATGCCACCGCAGGTCTAGTGCTGTCCCGGGACGTTGGTGACGGGCAGCACGCCCTAGTTCCGCGACGCGGACTCCAGGCGCAGGTTCCAGCGCCCCCCGTGCCCGGCGAGCGTGACGGTCGACAGGGGGCGGACGTCGATGTTCCAGTACGACGACGGCTGCGCCCTGAGCGCGTACACCAGGGCCGCCCGCACCACCGACGGCTCCGCCACGGCGACGATGCGGCTGCCGTCCTCCACGGGGCGCGTGTCCAGCCAGCCGCCCACACGGGAGATGAACGCCAGCAGCGACTCGCCGCCGTGCGGCGCGGAGCGCGGGTCCGCGAGCCAGGCGTCGACCGCAGAAGGTTCCCGCGCCATCGCCTCGCCCAGCGTGAACCCCCGCCAACGGCCCATGTCGCAGTCCCGCAGCGCCGGTTGCACCAGCGGCGCGTACCCGAGCGCGTCCCCGGTCGCCCGGCTGCGCGGGGTGGGCGAGCAGTAGCGCAGCTCGGCCGCCGCCAGCGGCACCAGATCCCGGGCGACGCGTTGCACCTCGTCCCAGCCGGCCTGGTCCAGCGGCCGGTCGTCCTCGAAGCGCTCCGCGAGCAGGGAGGAGCTGCGCGCGGCGGCGACGAATGTGACCCGAAGATGCATGCGGCGATCGTCGGGCGCGCAAGTGCGCAGGTCAAGAGGGATTACTGATGGGTTACCAAGGGTATCGCGGGCATTACACACGGACCGTGTTCGGCACGTCGAACCAGTGCACCATCCACTGGTCCGGCCGGTCGAGCGGCTGGAAGCCGATCTTGGCGTAGACGCCGTGCGCATCGCTCGTCGCCAGCAGGATGCGGCGCACCCCGAGCGGAGCGAGGTGGTCGCGGACGGCACCGACCAGGGCGGTGCCGATGCCCTTGCCGCGCACCGAACGGTCGACGTAGACATCGCAGAGCCAGGCGAAGAGCGCCCCGTCGGTCACCACCCGCGCGTACGCCACCTGCTCGCCCGAAACGGTGTCGTAGACCCCGAAGTTGAGGGAGTTCGCGACCGCGCGGGCATGCTGCTCGCGGGGCCGGTCGAGCGCCCAGTAGGCGTCGGTCGCGAGCCACCGGTGGGTGCGGTCGACGTCGATCCGGGCGGAGTCGGCGGAGAACTCGTAGCCCTCGGGGAGGCGGGGGGCGTCGGTGTCGGATGTCATGACGGGAGGCTCGCAGGCCGGAGCGGGTGCTGTCGAACGATTTCGGGTGGCGTGGCACCACTGCCGCGGCAGGCGATGCGGCACTAGGGGCCGAGCACCTCGTCGCAGGCCATTCGCAGCCGGCGTACGCCTTCGGTGATCTCCCCCTCCCCCGCGGCGGCCGCGAAGCTCAGCCGCAGGTGCGGGGCCGGGGGTTCGGCGCTGAAGTAGGGGCGGCCGGGGGTGACCGCGACGCCCGCGCGCAGGGCGCCCGTGGTGACGGCGGACTCGTCGGTGCCCTCGGGCAGGCGCACCCAGAGGTGGTAGCCGCCGGACGGCACATGGGGCAGGGCGAGTTCGGGCAGGTGCAGGCGCAGGGCCGCGGTCATCGTGTCGCGGCGGTGCTTCAGCTCGGCGGCGACGGCGCGCAGATGCCGGGGCCAGGCGGGCGAGCCGACGAGTTCCAGCGCGGCCTCCTGGAGGGGGCGCGGCACGAAGAAGGTGTCGACGATCTGGATGGCGCGCAGCCGCTCCAGGACCGGGCCGCGGGCCGCCAGGGCACCGACCCGGAAGCTGGGCGAGGTCGCCTTGGTGAGGGAGTTGACGTGCACGACGACGCCGTCGGCGTCCTCGGCCGCGAGCGGGGGCGGCAGGGCGCCCGCGTCCTCGTGCACCAGCCGGCGGACGAAGTCGTCCTCGATCACGAAGGCTCCGGCGTCGCGCGCGATGCGCAGCACCTCCCGTCGCCGTTCGGGCGCGAGGACCGCACCGGTCGGGTTCTGGAACAGCGGCTGGCAGACGACGACACGGGCACCGGTCGCCCGGAACGCGTCGGCGAGCAGGGCGGGTTTGACCCCGTCCGGGTCGACCGGCACGGGCACGGGCCGCAGGCCGGCCGCGCGGGCGATGGCGAGCATGCCGGGATAGGTGGGCGACTCCACCAGGACCGGGGCACCGGGCGGGGCGAGGGCCCGCAGCGCGGTGGTCAGCGCGGACTGGCCGCCCGCGGTGATCAGCACGTCGGCGGCGGTGGTCGCACCGCCGATGCCCCGCGCGAACCACTCGCGCAGCTCGGCGACGCCCTCGACGGGCGGTCGGCCCCAGACGCCGGGGCGGCGGCCGGCCCGCGAGAGGGCGGCCGCCATCGCTCGCTCGGGCTGCAGCGAGGGGTGCAGATAGCCGCCGGTGAACTCGACGACACCGGCGGGCGGGGCGGCCAGCGAGACGACCACTCCGGACGCGTCGACACTGCGCGGCACGAGTTCGACGGAGGCGTCGGCGCTGAGGGCGACCTCCTGCCAGGCGGTGTCCCCCACGGCCGGGGCCGCAGGCCGTGGTTCGGCCCGGAAGGCACCGGCCCCCGGCCGAGTGATCACCAGCCCCTCGGAGGCCAGTTGGGCGAGCGCACGCGACACGGTCACGGGACTCACCCGGTACCGCTCGACGAGCGCACGACTGGACGGCAGCTTCTCACCGGCGGAGTAGCGCTTCAGCTCCTGCCGCAGGCGGATGGCCAGCTCCCCGACACTGCTACTCTCTTGCATGAGGACACAGGATAGCGCTATCGCCGACATGCCGATAGCAGTCACCGCATCGGCCGCCGAGGACCGCGCGGCCCGCCGCACCGGCACGCTCCAGGCCGCGCTCGGCGTGGTCGCCTTCTCGCTCACCTTTCCCGCCACCGCCTGGGGGCTGGAGGGATTCGGCGCCTGGTCCCTCGTGGCCGCGCGCAGTGTGCTCGCCGCCCTCATCGCCGGCGCGTGCCTGCTCGCGCTCCGCGTCCCGGTGCCCGCGCGGACCCACTGGGCGGGGCTCGCCGTCGTCGCGGCCGGGGTGGTGCTCGGCTTCCCGCTGCTGACCACCCTCGCCCTGAAGACCTCGACCACCGCGCACGCCGCCGTGGTCGTCGGGCTGCTCCCCCTGACCACCGCCCTCTTCTCCGCACTGCGTGTGCGCACCCGGCCCTCGCGCACCTTCTGGCTCGCCGCCCTCGCCGGCGCCGCCGCCGTCATCGCGTTCACCCTGCAGCAGAGCGGCGGCGCGCTGACCGGCGCCGACGCCTACCTCTTCGGCGCCCTGCTGATCTGCGCCGCCGGCTACACCGAGGGCGGCCGGCTGGCCCGGGTCATGCCCGGCTGGCAGGTCATCGGCTGGGCCCTGGTGCTGTGCCTGCCGCTCACCGTGCCCGCCGCGGCCGTGGCGCTGTCGTACGAGCCGGTCCGCCTCACCGCGCACGGCGTGGCCGGGCTGCTGTGGGTGGCGGCCGGGTCGCAGTTCCTCGGGCTGGTCGTCTGGTACCGGGGCATGGCCGCGATCGGCATACCCAAGGCGAGCCAGTTGCAGTTGGCCCAGCCCCTGCTCACACTGGTGTGGTCGGTACTGCTCCTCGGTGAGCACCTCACCCCGGCCGCACCGCTCACGGCCGCGGCGGTCCTCGTGTGCATCGCGGTCACCCAGCGGGCGCGGGGCTGACCGGGGCGGGGCGACGGACCGGGACGTCCGGCGCCACCGGCCGCGGCACGGCGGCCAGGGAGCGATGCTCCCGCGACGCGACGAGGAGGGCCCAGCAGATGCGCGCAACTGTGGGCGACAAGCTGGTGCAGCACGGCAGGATCGTCGGGCAGCACGACAAGGTCGGCGAGATCGTCGAAGTGATGGGCACGGACGGCAACCCGCCCTACCGCGTCCGCTTCCAGGACGGGCACGAGGGTGTGTGCTCCCCTGGCCCCGACACCGAGATCCGCCACAAGGAGGACGTCGGCCGGCCGATCGGACAGTAGGGGGTCAGCGCGGGGGCTTCGCCGGCTGCCGGTAGTGATCGGCGACCACCCGCGCCATCGCGCCGATCGGGTCCGCGGCCACGTCCTTGGCGGCGAAGAACACGTGCCCGCGAACCTGCGGGTAGCGCTTGGCCAGCGTGAGGTGCAGCGAGAGTTCGGCCGGGTCCCGCCAGGCGGCGGGCTCGGCCGCGGGACCCGCCTTGTACAGCGCCTCGCCCGCGTAGAGCTGTACGCCCGTGCCCTGGGCGACCCCCGCCCACCAGGGCAGGAGTCGCGCGTAGTCGGCGGCGTCGTAGCCGATGTTCCAGTAGAGCTGCGGGCAGACGTAGTCCAGCCACCCCGATCTCACCCACGTCCTCGTGTCCGCGTACAGGTCGTCGTACGTCTGCACCCCGGCCCGGGTGTCCGAGCCGCGGGGGTCGGTGTCGGCGTTGCGCCAGACCCCGAAGGGGCTGATCCCGAAGCGGGCGGCCGGTCTCGTCTGCCGCAGACGGCTCGCCATCTCGCGCACCAGCCGGTCGATGTTGTCCCGGCGCCAGGCGGCCAGGCTCGGGAAGTCGTCCCCGTACTCCTCGTAGGCGCCCTCGTCGTCGAAGTCCTCCCCCTCGACGGGGTACGGGTAGAAGTAGTCGTCGAAGTGGACGCCGTCGACCGGGTAGCGGCGCACGGCGTCCAGGATCGCGTCCTCCACGAAGGCGCGGACCTCGGGCAGTCCCGGGTTGTAGTAGAGCTTGCCGCCGTAGGCCACGACCCAGTCGGGGTGCAGGCGGGCGGGGTGCCGGGCGGCGAGCCGGGACAGGTCGGTGTGCAGGGCGATCCGGTACGGGTTGAACCAGGCGTGCAGTTCCAGACCCCGCGCGTGCGCCTCCGTGACGGCCGTGCCGAGCGGGTCCCAGCCCGGGTCCTTCCCCTGGGTGCCGGTCAGGTACTGGGACCACGGCTCGTACGGCGAGGGCCACAGCGCGTCGGCGGTGGGGCGCACCTGGAAGAACACGGCGTTCAGCCGGCGCCGTACCGCCACGTCGAGCAGGGTGCACAGCTCGGCGCGCTGCGCGGACGCCGTCAGGCCGGGACGGGACGGCCAGTCGCGGTTGGCCACGCAGGCCAGCCACATGCCCCGCATCTCCCCGGCCGCCGCGGCGCGCCGTGGTGCGGCCGCCGCGCCTCCCGCCGTCATCAGGCTCGCCACCGCGGCCACCGTGAACGCCCGGCGTGACAACCGCCCCATCGACACACCCCATACGCTGCGGACCCGCCTCGTCACGGATCGTCCCGGTGCCCCAGCATGCTCCCACCCGGACGATCGATCATCGATACTTGGGAGTAACGTGCACGATCGGAGCAGGCGACCGGAACCCGATCGGACCTGCCACAGCCGTAGATCAGCGAAAGGGACGATGTGACCGACATCGAACGCGTCGGAGTGGTGGGCTGCGGCCAGATGGGCGCGGGCATCGCCGAGGTGTGCGCCCGCGCCGGACTGGACGTGAAGGTCGCCGAGACCACCGGCGAGGCCCTGGAGATCGGCCGGACCCGCCTGTTCAACTCCCTGTCCAAGGCGGCCGAGCGCGGCAAGATCTCCGAGGAGGAGCTGGAGGCGACACAGGCGCGCCTCGCCTTCACCACCGACCTCGGCGAGTTCGCGGACCGCGACCTGGTGATCGAGGCCGTCGTCGAGAACGAGCAGGTGAAGACGGAGATCTTCCAGGTGCTCGACCAGGTGGTGACCCGTCCGGACGCCATCCTGGCCTCCAACACCTCCTCGATCCCGCTGGTGAAGCTGGCCGTGGCGACCTCGCGGCCGGACCAGGTGATCGGCATCCACTTCTTCAACCCGGCCCCGGTGCAGAAGCTCGTCGAGCTGATCCCGGCCCTCACCACCTCCGAGGGCACTCTGAGCCGGGCCCATCTCTTCGCGGAGAAGCTCCTCGGCAAGCACGCCATCCGCGCCCAGGACCGCTCGGGCTTCGTCGTCAACGCGCTGCTCGTGCCGTATCTGCTGTCTGCCATCCGCATGTTCGAGTCGGGCATCGCGGGGCGCGAGGACATCGACAACGGCATGGAGATGGGCTGCGCCCACCCGATGGGCCCGCTCAAGCTCGCCGACCTGATCGGGCTGGACACCGTCGTCTCGATCGCCAACTCGATGTACCAGGAGTACAAGGAGCCCCTGTACGCCGCTCCCCCGCTGCTGCAGCGGATGGTGGAGGCGGGCCGGCTCGGGCGGAAGACCGGTTCGGGCTTCTACACCTACTCCTGACTACCGAGCGTCGAACTTCCGGCTCGCGTGGGCCCGGCACCGTCGGACGGGGGTTGGAGCCCACCCCTTCCACCAAGTTTTTTCCCCGGAACCCCCCCCGGCCCTTCCCCCACCCCCCCCCCCGCCCCCAACAAAGAGC
>NZ_JBVHTR010000005.1:233445-428043 GCF_055565775.1 Streptomyces sp. NPDC028331
CTCGCCAGCTTCGCATGCCCCCCCCCCCCCCCCCCCTCCCCCGCCCCCCCCCCCCCCCCCCCCCCCCCCCCCCCCACGCCATTCACACGGCGTGTGCGCGCCGGACCCGCATATGCCTCTCGCACACTCTCCTCACGCGCCCACCAGGCGAGTTGACTCAGCATGCGCATGCAAGGGATGTGAGACGACTACGGAAAGGAGCGGACTTGTGACCGCCGATCCCGAGCATCCCGTCGTCCATGGAGAACTCGCTGAGTTACGCCGCCGACTCGACGTGGCCTACGCACGCGTCGAGGGCGGGCTGGCGCTGCTCAGCCATCGCACCGAGGAGACGGCCAAGGAGCTGGACGAACTGCACACCCGCATCATCTCGCTCGAACACGCACGCTGGCCGCTGCCCGCCGTCGCCGCCCTCACGGCGGTGGGCGCGCTGGTCGTGGCGGTCTGGCAGGCCCTGGGGCACTAGCCCACCGCTCGGCCACAGGTCAGGGCATCGCGTCCTGACCGAGCCTGAGGTGGTGCAGGAGCAGTAACGCGGCCGCCATGTTGGCGGCCGGGACCTCCCCGCGAGCGACCATGTCGGGGACGAGTTTGAGGGGAACCCATTCCCGGCGGTCCGACTCGAAGTCGTCCACGGGGTGCCCGACGTACTCGCCCTCGTCGGCCCAGTAGACGTGGTGCCGCGCGTCGGTGAGCCCGTTGGAGGGCTCGACGCTCATGAGATGGCGCAGAGGTCCCGGCCGCCAGCCGGTCTCCTCCTCGAGTTCGCGGGCCGCCGCGTCGGCGATGTCCTCGCCGTCCTCGACGACGCCCGCCGCGAGTTCCCACCCCCAGCTGTCGGTGATGAAGCGGTGCCGCCACAGCAGCAGCACCTCGTTGGCCTCGTTGACGACGGTGGCCACGGCGACGGGCCGCAGCCGTATCAGGAAGTGGTCGAGGTGCCGGCCGTCCGGCAGCTCGACATCCGCCAGGTTGACGCTGAACCAGCGGTTTTCATACACAGTTTGTTCGTTCTGTTTCGTCCACTGCATGGTTCTGCCACCTTCCGCCGAGTAAGGGGCAATATCGCAGCAGGAGCGTCGTCCCAGCAGGCTCACAGCGGCGCACGCCCGGCGCAGCGCCGGGCGCAGTCGTCGGGGCCGGCGGACATCGCTCGGCTTTCATGCGGTGGGTGGGGCGGTGACTACAGCGGTACGCGCAGGGCCCCGTCGATGAGTTCGGCGGCCTCGGCCGTTCCGGCGCAGCCGCTGCGGACCAGGTGTTCGCGCACCGCCCGGAGTCTGTCGCGCAGGCGCATGGACTCCATTCCGCGCGCCCGCTCCGCCATCTCCACCGCGGTGGCCACCGCCTTGTCGGCGTTGCCCTGACGCAGTTCGATCTGGCTGAGCATGGCGAGACGGTGCACCCGGCCCCGGTCGTGCGCGGGCGTGTCGACGGCGGCCGCGGCGTGCTCGCCGGCCGCCGCCAGGTCGCCGAGGCTCAGCAGCGCCTCGGCGACCTGGACGTTGACCAGGCCGGGCTGGACGTAGCCGGTCTCGTCCGGTTCGTGGCCGCGCCGGATGCGTTCGGCGGCCGACTCGGCCCGCCGGATGCAGGACAGCGCTCCCGATGCGTCCCCGAGGTGCGCGTACGCCTTCGCCTGCATGGCGTACAGATCGGAGCCGAGCGCCGGGGTGATCTGCTTGCCCGCGGCGCGCAGCGCGGCCTCGGCGAAGGCCACGGCCTGCCGGTACTCCTTCATGAACAGCGACTGGTTGACCAGCAGGGCTATGACGTACGCGCCGAGCCCCCGGTCCCCGCTGGCCTTCGCCAGGCGCAGGGCCTGGTGGAAGTAGCGCTGGGCGAGGCCGTGCGCGTCGGAGTCGTACGCGCAGATGCCGGCGATCGCGACGAGTCCCCCGGTGGCGCGGTGCAGTTGGCGGCCCATGGCGTCGGTGTAGCCGCCGCGCAGCAGCGGTGCCGTCTCGGCGTTGAGGAAGCCGACGATGCGGGCGCGGGTGGCTATGCCGCCGGCCTTGCGGTACATCTGCTCGTAGTGGGCGCGGGCGGCGCGCAGCATGTCGATGTCGGCCGGGGTGACCCGGTGGCGGCCGCCGCGGGAGACGTCCACGTCCTCCGGCGGGTTCTCCCACTCCCACACGGGCATCACGGCGGGCGTGCCCGTCACCGCCGGGGCGCCCAGGATGTGGGGGCGCTGCTGCTCGTCGGAGCGCCACAGGGCGGTGGCGCGCTCGACGAAGCCGGACAGGCTGGAGCCGTGGGTCGCGGCCGGTTCTCCGGGCACTCCGAGGCCGATGTCGTCGAGGGTCACCGGGCGGTGCAGCCGGGCCGCGAGCACCTCGCAGATCAGGTCGGGCACCTGGCCGCGCGGGCGCTGGCCCTTCAACCACCGTGCCACGGCCGTGTGTTCGTACCTCAGCGCGAGGCCGCGCGCCCGCCCGGCCTGGTTGACGTGCGCGGCCAGTCCCGCGTGGGAGATTCCGGCCTCGTCGAGGATCGCGTCGAGCAGAGTGTTGGGCTGCATGGGTGCACTCCGGTGGCTCGGTTTCGCCAGGGTAGTGCGAACCGCTTCACACGGGGTGTGAACGGAGTACGCGAATCCGGCCTGTGCGTGCGCTGTCGCGGAGAGTTTCCGGCCGCTTGACTTGAAAACCCTCGCAAGAGGCCGGCCGGGCCGCCGGCTCCCCCTCGTACAGTGCGGCGGCCCGCTCCGCGCCGTCCGCCCGGCCGCCTGCCCGACACTCCGTGGCGGGGCGGACGGCTCCGCCGGCGGGGCTGAGCGGCTGAGCGCCGGGTACCGCGGGTCGTTCGTCGGCTGCGGTCCGATGTGGTTTCTCGCCCAGTTCCCCGCGCCCCCAAAGGGGTGCGGGGAACTGCGCGATCAGCCGCCGACCACCCGCGGCCGACACCCGACCCGCAGTCCCCCGGCGCTCGCCGGGCCTAGCTCCGCAGCACGGCCCCGGTGCGCTCAGCGGCCAGCGCGACCGCCGCGTCGCGCGCGGCGGACGCCTCGTCCACCGTGAGCGTGCGGTCGGAAGCGCGGAAGCGCAGCGCGTACGCCAGCGACTTGCGCCCCTCCCCGAGCTGCTCGTCGTTCTCGTAGACGTCGAACAGCCGGATGGACTCGAGGAGTTCACCGGCGCCCTCGCGCAGCGCGGCCTGGACCTCCGCCTGCGGCACCGGCTTGTCCACGACGAGCGCGACGTCCTGCGTGGCGACCGGGAACGTGGAGATGCCGGGCGCCTGCGGGGTGCCGTCGCCGGCCGTCTCCAGCGCGTCCAGGTTCAGCTCCATCGCGCAGGTGCGCTCGGGCAGCCCCAGTGCCTTCACCACCCGCGGGTGCAGTTCGCCCGCGTGGCCCACGACCCGCTCGGCGCCGTCGGCGACGACCGCGAGCTCGGCGCAGCGGCCCGGGTGCCACGGCCCGTACTGGCCCTTGCGGACGATCAGCTCGGTCCCCGCCTCACGGGCCACGGTCCGGGCGGCCTCCACCGCGTCGGCCCAGTCGCCCGGACGGCCCTTGCCCCACCAGCCGGCCTGCTCGCGGGCGCCCGCGAGGACGACGGCCACGTGGCGCGGCTGCTCGGGCAGCACGGCGTTCAGCGCGGCGATCTCGTCGTCGGTGGGACGCCGGTCGACGGGCAGGTGCCCGGCCGCGCGCTGCTCCTCGCGCGGGTGGAAGACCAGCCCGGTCTCGAACAGCGCCAGGTCGTGCGAGCCGCGGCCGTCGTTGCGGCGCAGCGCGCCGAGCAGGCCGGGCAGCAGCGACGTGCGCAGCGCCGGCTCCTCGTCGCTGAGCGGGTTGACCAGCTCGACGACCCGGCGGGCCGGGTCGTCGGCCTCGAGGAGGAACTGGTCGAAGACCTGCTCGCTGACGAACGGGTAGTTCGGCGCCTCGACGTAACCGGCCCCGGCCAGCGCCCGGCCGACGCGGCGGTGCAGCCGCTGGCGGTGGGTCAGGCCCCGGCCCGAGGGGGGCTTCGGCAGCGTGGAGGGCAGGTTCTCGTAGCCCTCCAGCCGGATGACCTCCTCCGCCAGGTCGTTGCGGTCGCTCAGGTCGGGCCGCCAGGACGGCACGGTGACGATCAGCTCGTCCTGCCCGTACACGTCGCAGCCGACCTCCTGCAGGCGCCGTACGACGGTCTCACGGCCGTAGTGGACGCCCGCGACCCGGTCCGGGTGGTCGGCCGGCATGGCGATGGTGTGCGGCGCGGACGGCGCGATGATCTCGGTGACGCCGGCGTCGGCGGTACCGCCCGCGAGCAGCACCAGCAGGTCCACCGTGCGCTGCGCGGCGGCGGCCGCGGCCAGCGGGTCGACGCCGCGCTCGAAGCGGCGGGAGGCCTCCGTGGACAGCTTGTGGCGGCGCGCGGTGCGGGCGATGGAGACCTGGTTGAAGTGCGCGGCCTCGATGACGATCTCGGTGGTGGCGTTCTCCGCGTCGTCGTGGTCGGCGATCTCGGTGTTCGCACCGCCCATGACGCCGGCGAGGCCGATCGGGCCGCGCTCGTCGGTGATCACGAGGTCCTCGGTGTGCAGGGTGCGCGTGACGCCGTCGAGGGTGGTGAACTTCTCGCCCTCCTCGGCGCGGCGCACGCCGATCGCGCCCTGGACCAGCTTGCGGTCGTAGGCGTGCAGCGGCTGGCCCATCTCCATCATCACGTAGTTGGTGATGTCGACGGCGAGCGAGATCGGGCGCATGCCGACCTTCTGCAGCCGGCGCTGCAGCCAGATCGGGGAGCGGGCCTCGGGGTCGACGCCGGTCACCGTGCGGGCGGTGAAGCGGTCGCAGCCGAGCGGCTCGGAGATCTGGACCGGGTGGCCGAACGCGTTCGGCGCCGGTACGTCGAGCAGGGCCGGGTCGCGCAGCGGCAGGCCGTAGGCGATGGCGGTCTCGCGGGCGACACCGCGGATCGACAGGCAGTCGCCGCGGTTGGCGGTCACGGCGATGTCGAGCACCTCGTCGACCAGCTCCAGCAGCTCGATCGCGTCCTTGCCGACCTCGGTCTCCGGCGGCAGCACGATGATGCCCTTGGTGCCGTCCTCGCCCATGCCCAGCTCCTCGCTGGAGCAGATCATGCCGTGCGAGTTCCGGCCGTAGGTCTTGCGCGCGGAGATCGCGAACCCGCCGGGCAGCACGGCGCCCGGGAGGACCACGACGACCTTGTCGCCGACGGAGAAGTTGCGGGCGCCGCAGACGATCTCCTGGGGCTCGCCGGTGCCGTTGGCCTGACCGACGTCGACGGTGCAGAAGCGGATCGGCTTCTTGAAGCCCTCCAGCTCCTCGATGCTCAGCACCTGGCCCACGACCAGCGGACCCTTGAGGTCGGCGCCGAGGTGCTCGACGGTCTCGACCTCCAGGCCGGCCGAAATCAGTTTGGCCTGCACATCGCGCCCGGTCTCCGTCGCCGGCAGGTCGACGTACTCCCGCAGCCAAGAAAGCGGGACCCGCATCAGATCTCCATCCCGAACGGCCGGGTGAACCGGACGTCACCTTCGACCATGTCTCGCATGTCCTCGACGTTGTGGCGGAACATCAGCATCCGCTCGATGCCGAACCCGAAGGCGAAGCCGCTGTACTTCTCCGGGTCGACGCCGCAGGCGGTGAGCACCCGCGGGTTGACCATGCCGCAGCCGCCGAGCTCGATCCAGCCCTCGGACGAGCAGGTGCGGCAGGGCCGGTCGGGGTTGCCGACGGACTCGCCGCGGCAGACGTAGCACACCATGTCCATCTCGGCGGACGGCTCGGTGAACGGGAAGAAGTTCGGCCGCAGCCGGGTCTTCATGCCCTCGCCGAACAGCGACTGGACCATGTGGTCCAGGGTGCCCTTGAGGTCGGCCATGGTCAGGCCCTCGTCGACGGCGAGCAGCTCGACCTGGTGGAAGACGGGGGTGTGGGTGGCGTCCAGCTCGTCGGTGCGGTACACGCGGCCGGGGCAGATCACGTAGACCGGCAGCTCGCGGTCGAGCAGGGAGCGGATCTGCACGGGCGAGGTGTGGGTGCGCAGCACGACACCGGATTCCGAGCCGCCGTCGGGCGCCTGCACGAAGAAGGTGTCGGCCTCGCCGCGGGCCGGGTGGTCCGGGCCGATGTTGAGGGCGTCGAAGTTGAACCACTCGGCCTCGACCTCGGGCCCCTCGGCGACCTCGTAGCCCATGGCCACGAAGATGTCCTCGATGCGCTCGGACAGGGTGGTCAGCGGGTGGCGGGCGCCCGCGGGCACACGGTCGTAGGGCAGCGTGACGTCCACCGACTCCTCGACCAGCACGCGGGCGTCCCGCTCGGCCTCCAGCTCTGCCTGGCGGGCGGCGAGGGCCTTGTTCACGGCGCCGCGGGCCTGGCCGACGCGCTTGCCGGCGTCGGCCTTGGCGTGCGGGGGCAGGGCGCCGATCTCGCGGTTGGCGAGAGCCAGCGGTGAGGCGGGGCCGGTGTGGGCGACCTTGGCCTCGTGGAGCGCGTCGAGGGAATCCGCGGCGGCGAAGGCGGCGAGCGCCTCGTCCCGCATGCGCTCGATCTCTTCCGGTTTCAAGGCCTCGACCTCGACAGGGTCGTACGACTTATTGGGTGCCGACATCTCTTCCCGTGCTTCCGATTGGCTGGCTGACGGTCCCCGTGATCGACTCGTGGACGAATCGTCTCCGGAACTGGGACGCAAAGGTGCCAATGGCCGAGTCTAACGGGGCTGGGGAAAGTGAATGCGCCCGTGGGTTGCTCAGGCCCACCCGTCGCCCACCACCGCCCTGTACGACGCTGCGCGACACCCTATAAAAAGGCCGGTGCCCCCACGGGCAACGTAAATCGGAACTCGGCGCCGCCGCCGCGGGCGCGGCCGACCGTGATGGTGCCGCCGTGGGCCTCGACGATGCCCTTGACGATGTAGAGCCCGAGGCCCGTGCCACCGCGCTTGCTGCCCCGCCAGAAGCGGGTGAAGACGCGGTTCATGGATTCCTCCGGGATGCCTGGGCCCTCGTCGCTCACCGTGACCGACGTGCCGGCGTCCTCCCCTTCGCGGGGGGACGCCGAGGGCGTGATGTCGATGGTGACGGTTCCCTCGCCGTGGCGCACGGCATTTTCGAGGAGGTTGCTGAGCACCTGGTCGATCTTGTCGGGGTCGGCCCAGAGGGCGGGCAGGGGCTGCTCGATGCGCAGCAGGAAACGGTCGGCGGGCTGGCCGGCGGCGACGTACGCCTGGATGTGCCGCCCGACGGCCGCTCCTATGTCGACGGGCTGACGGCGCACCTCCAGCCGTCCGGAGTCGATCCGCGAGATGTCCAGCAGCTCGGCGATCAGCCGGGTGACCCGGTCCGCGTCGGCGTCGACGGTCTCCAGCATGAGCCGCTTCTGGTCGTCGGTGAAGCGTTCCCACTTGGCGAGGAGCGTGGCGGTGAAGCCCTTGACGGAGGTCAGCGGGGAGCGCAGTTCGTGGGCCACCGTGGCGATCAGCTCGGCGTGGCTGCGCTCGGTGCGGCGGCGGGCCTCGGTGTCGCGCAGGGAGACGACGACGCGGCGGATGGGCCCGGTGGGGTGGGTGCGTACGTAGCGGGCGGAGACGAGGACCTCGCGTCCCCCGGGCAGCAGCAGGTTGCGCTCCGGCTGGCGTACCCGGATCGCGAGCCCGCCGTAGGGGTCGGTGAGCTGCCACCAGCGCCGCCCCTCCAGGTCCTCTAATGGCAGGGCCGCCTCGAGCCGCTGTCCGAGGGCGGCGGCGGCGCGGACGGCGGTGATGCGTTCGGCGGCGGCGTTGAAGCAGATCACGCGCGCGTGCTCGTCGGCGATCACGAGTCCGTCGGGGAGTTCGTCCGGGTCGATGCCGAGCTCGGCGAGTTCGCCGCCGCGCCGGGACCCGGGCACGCGGTGCGCTGCCCGTGCCTCCGGTGCTCTGCTCGTGCCGACCCTCATCCCCGTACCCCACCTCTCATCAGGCCGTGGGCCCCGAGCCCGCCACCCTACTAGCCGTGAGTGACGGAGCGGCACCCTCCGGGGGCGCGCTGTGCACGGGCGGACGCATAGAGACATACGGCCGCGGCGGTCGCGAGGTTCAGGCTTTCGGCCCTTCCGTGGATGGGCACCCGGACGACGGCGTCGGCCAGCTCCCGCGTCTCCTCGGGCAGGCCCCACGCCTCGTTGCCGAACACCCACGCGGTGGGCACCCCCATGGTGCCCTTGTCGAGCTCGTCGTCGAGGTCGTGGTCGCCGGCGCCGTCGGCGGCGAGGATGCGTACGCCGGCGTCCTTGAGTCCGGCCACGGCGCGCTCGACGGGGACGCCGACGGCGACCGGCAGGTGGAAGAGCGAGCCGACGGAGGCGCGGACGGCCTTGGGGTTGTACAGGTCGACGGAGGCGTCGGTGAGGACGACGGCCTCGGCACCGGCGGCGTCGGCGCACCGCAGGACGGTGCCGGCGTTACCCGGGTCACGCACGTGGGCGAGGACGGCGACCAGGCGGGGGCGGGCCTTGAGGACCGCGTCGAAGTCGGTGTCCAGGAACCGGCAGATCCCGACGAGGCCCTGTGGGGTGACGGTGGTGGAGATGTCGGCGATGACCTGCTCGGCGGCGAGGTGGACGCGGGCGCCGGCGTCACGGGCGGCGCCGACGATGTCCGGGTAGCGCTCGGCGGCCTCCGGGGTGACGAACAACTCGACGAGGGTCGCCGTGCCCCCGCTCCGGTGCCCGGCCGCCTCCCGGACGGCCTGCGGCCCCTCCGCGAGGAACAGCCGCTCCTTGCCCCGGAAGTTCCGCTTCGCGAGCCGGCGGGCGGCGCCGACGCGGGGGGAACGGGGGGAGATGAGCTCGGGGGTGGCGGGGGGCATGCGGTTCACTTTCGGAAGTCCAGGGTTCTCTGTGGCGTGACAGCCATCTCTTCTCCGCCGCGACGGCGCCCCGCCACGACGACGGATCCGGGTGTCCTCCACGCCTTGAAGCGGTGAGAGGCCGAACCGTCCGGTGCGACGCGCAGCGTGTCGACCCGTGCCGCCCCTCGGGCATCCCCAGGGCCGCCCTTGGGGCACCCCGGGCCGTCAAGCCACTGCGGGAGGCACGACTGCACACGGCCGCACAGGCCCGGGCGTGCCGCGGCCGTGCGCAGCGCAACGCCCCGACGCAGTCGGACCCGCAGGCTCGCAGCCTGCGGGTCCGTTTCACGTCCGGCTAGAGCCGGCGCAGCGTCACGCCGCCTTCGGCGCGTTCACGTCCGACGGCAGGGCCTTCTGCGCGACCTCGACGAGCGCGGCGAACGCGTTCGCGTCGTTGACCGCCAGCTCGGCCAGGATCTTGCGGTCGACCTCGATGTTCGCGGCCTTCAGACCCTGGATGAAGCGGTTGTAGGTGATCCCGTTGGCGCGGGCGGCGGCGTTGATGCGCTGGATCCACAGCTGACGGAAGTCGCCCTTGCGCTTCTTGCGGTCGTTGTAGTTGTAGACCAGCGAGTGGGTGACCTGCTCCTTGGCCTTGCGGTACAGGCGCGAACGCTGACCGCGGTAGCCGGAGGCCTGCTCGAGGATCGCCCGGCGCTTCTTGTGGGCGTTGACTGCCCGCTTGACGCGTGCCACTTGTTGACTCCTTGTAGCGGGGCCGTGGTGGTCTTCACACGGCCCGAATCGATTGGGTCCCGGTCCTGACGTGGGTACGGCGCGGACTGATCAGAAGATCAAGCGCCGTCCCGTCACTTGCCGAGAAGCTTCTTGATCTTCTTGGCGTCGCCCGGGGCCATCTCGGCGTTGCCGGTGAGGCGACGCGTCAGACGGGACGACTTGTGCTCGAGCAGGTGGCGCTTGCCGGCGCGCTCACGGAGCACCTTGCCGGAGCCGGTGACCTTGAAGCGCTTGCTGGCACCGCTGTGCGACTTGTTCTTCGGCATAGCGCCGTTCTCTCCTCGTCGGTGGCGCTCCGGTGCCCGGTCGCGAAAACCGGGCACGATGGAGCGTCGCTCTTGTATCGGTTACGTCCTGGGACTGGCGTCCCGGGTCCGGGGTCCGTACGGCCGCCTCACGGTGGTCGTACGTCCGTACGTCCGGCTCCCCCGGGGCTCACGCCCCGGGATCAGGCCTCGGCGGATGCCTCGGCCGGGGCCTCGGCGGTCTCGGCGTCGGCGGCGTTCTGCGAGCGGCCGGGGTTGGCCTTCGCGGACGCCTTGCGGGCCTCCTGCGCCTGACGGGCCTCGGCCATCGCCTCGGTCTTCTTCTTGTGCGGACCGAGAACCATGATCATGTTGCGGCCGTCCTGCTTCGGGTTCGACTCCACGAAACCGAGGTCCTGGACGTCCTCCGCGAGACGCTGCAGCAGTCGGTAGCCCAGCTCGGGGCGGGACTGCTCGCGGCCACGGAACATGATCGTGATCTTGACCTTGTCGCCCTGCTTGAGGAACCGGACGACGTGACCCTTCTTGGTGTCATAGTCGTGCGGGTCGATCTTCGGCCGGAGCTTCATCTCCTTGATGACCGTGTGCGCCTGGTTCTTGCGCGCCTCACGGGCCTTCATGGCCGACTCGTACTTGAACTTCCCGTAGTCCATGAGCTTGCACACGGGCGGACGGGCGTTCGCCGCGACCTCGACCAGGTCCAGGTCGTACTCCTGCGCAAGCTCCAGTGCCTTGGCAAGCGGCACGATGCCGACCTGCTCGCCACTGGGACCGACAAGTCGCACCTCGGGAACGCGAATCCGGTCGTTGATGCGGGGCTCGGCGCTGATGGATCCTCCTCGGTAGCACCTACGACCGCCTGGCGGACGGCCGCGTATATGTCTGGGTTGACATAAGGACCAACCATCGCGGCGCATGAAAAATGCCCCGGACGGGACACAGGCGGGACTCCGAACGTTCCGGAGCACCGCCGCGGTGGACCGCGGGGCGCGCTTTCGGGCGACTCCACCGTCCGTACGGAACGGTGGTGGCCGCCTGACCGGTGACCCGCCGCCCCTCGGGGCGGCCAGGTGGGAGATCGGAGCCTCCACTTGCGGGCCGGGCACACTGTCGGGCGCGTCCGGCCGGTCGTCACTCAAGGCTAGCAGCTTCGGCCACCCAGGGCTAATTGAGGCGGACCCGCCCCCGGCACCTATCGTGTGGGGCATGAGTGACACCTCCCCCTCGGAATCCGAGGCTCCCACGGAGTCCCCGGCTTCCGCCGCGACCCCCGACTTCGACGCCATGACCCGCGACATCGCGGAGGTGCCCGCGGTCGAGGTGATCGTGACGGTCGCCGTCAACCTGATGAGCGCCGCCGCCGTGAAGCTCGGTCTGACCGAGGAGGGCGACAAGTACAAGGACCTGGACGAGGCGCGCAAACTGGTGCACGCCCTCGCCGGGCTGCTCGACGCGAGCGCGACGGAGATCAGCTCCTTCCACGCGGCGCCGTTGCGCGACGGCCTGAAGTCGCTGCAGCTCGCGTTCCGCGAGGCGTCGGTCGTCCCGGACGAGCCGGGCCAGGGCCCGGGTGAGAAGTACACCGGGCCGGTCTACGGCTAGTGCTGTGAAAGGTTTGCCGGGAAGCTCGCGGCGTCCGGTGCGGTACATCGCAAGGCGGAGCATCGCCCGCGTACTGGATGTACTCGGGTGATGCGACAACGCGGCGAGGTGCCGTGCCGGGCGTCGCGAGCCGGTGAACCTTTCCGGTCACAGCACTAGCTCACGATCGTTCCCGATTGAACAGGGGCTCGCCCGGGGGCGTCGCTCCGGCCGGCAGAACTGCCAGGTCGAGGCCGCGCACCAGGCGGGCCCTCAGTGTCTCGTCGGAGGCCATGCGCTCGGCCACCGCGCGCGCGGCCCCGGCCGGGCTCGCGGCCGGGTCGAGGACGAGCGCCAGGATGCCGTCCGCCCGGCCGGGGCCGAGGTAGGCGCGCTGCACGGCGGGCTCCGCGGCCACGGCGGCGCGTACGGCGTCGGTGACGGCCGGGTCGGCGAGCGGGTCGGTCGTCGTACGGCCCTCGGCGAGGGCCAGCAGCGCGGGGCCGGACAGCTCGAACGGCACCGGCCCGGACAGGTCCAGGACGATCGTGTCGGCCTTCTCGTGCGCGGCGGCCTGGAGGGCCTGGTGCAACGGGACGGCGACCGGGCGGGCCGCGGGGTCCCAGCGGGCCAGCGCCTCGGTGGACGTGAAGGCGGGCAGGGCGGTCCGGCCGCCGGCCTTCAGGGTGGGTACGGCCATCTCGCTGGTCTTCTCGCGGCGCAGTCCCCTCTCGTCCTCCTCCGCCTCGCCGAGGACGGCCACCACGGGCACGAGGAGCCGCGCGCCCTTCAGCGCCTCCAGGACGGGCCCCACGGCGCTGCGGTCCTCGGCCCAGGCGGCGAGCGCGGCGCTCAGCCGGGGGTCGGCGGAGCCGTCGTCGTCGGAGAAGCCGGAGTCGGGAATGTTCTTGTTCGCCACGGTCACCGACCCTATCGGGGGGTCCCCGCGGGGGTCGTGCCGCCCCTGAGACCCGACGCGGACCGCTCTCACGCGTTTCTGAGCGTCCCCTGACGCATGTCTCACGCCCGTCCCACGGCATGCACAGGACGGGCACCGAGCATCGGCGGCCATGGATTCCCCGAGAACCCGCCGTCGTCGCCGCCGCGCCCGCGCCTCCCGGCGCCGGTCCTTCGCCTGTACGGCGCTGGCGGCGGCCGTCGTGGCCGGCGGGGCGGCCACGGGGACGGCGTACCTGAGGATGCGGGCGCACGCCGGCGCGGGCGCCGTATCGTCGCCGTCGTCGGTGACGCCCCCGGCGTCCGCCTCGACGAGCCGGGAGGCATCGGTGGGACCTTCCGCGGAACCCTCGGTGGACCGGGACGCGCTGCTGGAGCGGGCGATGAGCCAGGTGACCGTCGAGGACGGGGCCCGTGTGGCCGTGGCGGTGCTGTCGATGGACTCCGGCCGCAGCGCCGCGTACGGGGACGGCACCTTCGACACGGCGAGCATCGTGAAGGTGGACATCCTGGCGACGCTGCTGCTCCAGGCGCAGGACGCCGGCCGGCACCTGACCCCGCAGGAGAAGTCGTACGCCACCGCGATGATCGAGGACAGCGACAACGCCTCCGCGTCGGCGCTGTGGACCGCGATCGGGGGCGCCGACGGCCTGGACGGCGCGAACAAGCGCTTCGGCCTGACGGACACGGTCGGTGGTGAGGGCACGCTGTGGGGGCTGACGCAGACCACGGCAGCGGATCAGCTCACCTTGCTCGAGCAGGTGTTCGGGGACGACTCGCGGCTGAGCGAGGCCTCGCGGTCCTACCTGCGGGGGCTCATGGGCGCCATCGCCGAGGACCAGCGGTGGGGGGTCTCCGCGGCGGCGGACGGCTCCGCGTGGGCGCTGAAGAACGGATGGCTGCCGCGGAGCACGACCGGGCTGTGGGACGTCAACAGCATCGGGCGGGTGACGGCCGGGGGGCGCGACTACCTGGTGGCGGTGTTGTCCGACGGGAACTCGACGAAGGACAAGGGGATTTCGGTGGTGGAGGCCGCGGCGCGAGCGGCGGTGGCCGTGTCGGCCGCGTTCGAGTGAGGACGCCGCATCGACCGCCGGGTCCCCCTACGGCGCGCTTCTGCGGCTCCTCCACAGCAGTACCGAAGCGACCAGCAGCGCCACGCCCAGGGTCCCCGCCAGCGGGCCCGCCCAGCCCGGGGAGTCGGATGCGGCGCCGGCCGGGTCCGGGCCGGGGCCGAAGTACTCCTTGCCGTAGGCCACCGCGTGCAGGTCGTCCGGTCTGAGGCCGGCCGCGGCCTTGACGGCCGCCGCGGGGTCGATGAAGCCGAAGCCGCGGGAGTCGTCCCGGCCGCCGGTCGGGGCGTTGCGGGCCGTCTTCTCCAGGAGTTGCTTGATCTGGGCCGGGCTGAGTCCCGGATGGGCCGCCTTGATGAGCGCCACGGCGCCCGAGACGAACGCGGAGGCCGCGCTCGTGCCCCAGCCCTCGTAGTACCTGCGGTCCGGGTCGGCGATGACGACGTCGACGCCGGGGGCGCTGACCGTGGCGTACCAGCGGCGGGTGGAGAAGGAGGCGCGGGTGCCGTAGCGGTCGACGGCGGTGGCGGCGATGACGCCCGGGTAGGCCGCCGGGTACGAGGTGTGGTCGCCCAGTTCACCGCCGTTGCCGGCCGAGGCGACGACGACCGTGCCCTTCTTCAGGGCGTACTGGATCGCCTCGTCCTCGGCCGCTTCGGGGTGCGCCGAGTCGGAGTCGTCGCCGAGGGAGAGGTTGATGACGTCGGCGCCGTGGTCGGCGGCCCAGCGGATGCCCTCGGCGAGGGCGTTGCCGCGGGTGTTGCGGGCCTTGGTACGGGCCGGGTCGCCGTCCTCGAGGATGACGCGGACGGGGAGGATCTTCGCCTCCGGAGCGACGCCGATGACGCCGTCGGTGTCGTCGATGCCGTGGCCGTGTCCGGCGATGATGCCGGCCATGGCCGTGCCGTGCCGGGCCCAGGCGCGGTCGCCGCGCTCGGCGCCGAAGCCGACCAGGTCCTTGGCGGGCAGGACGTTGCCCGCCAGGTCGGGGTGGGTGGCGTCGACGCCGGTGTCCAGGACGGCGACGGTGATGCCCCTGCCCTTGGTCGTCTGCCAGACCTGCTGGAGGTGCAGGGCGTCCAGGGCCCACTCCTGGGCTTGTATGCCGTCGGCGTGGGCGGCGGTGGCGGGCAGCAGGGCGAGGGCGCCGGCGAGGAGGAGGGTGAGCAGGCGGGCGCCGGCCGTACGGGCGCTCATGAGGGCTTCTCCGTGGCCGAGGTGAAGGTCTTGCGCAGCACCGCCTCGATGCGGTCGGCGAGGCCGGCGGCGTCGTTGCCGAGCCCCGCTTGGGCGGGGGCGGTGGTGGCGCCGGTCTTCATCGCGTCCTGGGCGGGCTGGGGTTCGGTGACGGTGCGGCCGTCGGCGAAGCCGGAGACGGCGTAGACGACGACGGGGGCGTCGGTGAGGACGGATATCGTCCAGGAGGCGCGCTGGTCGTCGCCGAAGCCCGCCGCGACGGTGCCCTTGGCCGCGTACGGGCGGGGCATGAGGTCGGTGCGGCGGTCCAGGCCCTCCTCCTTGAAGCGGCCGGCGAGGGCGCTCATGGCGGCGGCGTCGGCCCGCGTGAACAGCAGGCCCACGGTGGTGACCTGACTGCGGGTCGCGTCGGTGTAGGTGGCGCGCAGCAGGCGCAGACAGCCGGCGGGGGCGAGTGCCTTGCGCAGGAGAGGGTCGAAGGCGTCCGTGCAGCCGCTGTCGGGGGCGACGGCGATGCGGGTCCAGGTGCGGTCGGCGCCGCCGGGGCCCGCGCCCGGGCCCTGGACGGTGGGCGGGAAGAGCCGGTCGACGGGCACGCTGTGCCACAGGGTTCCGGCGACGGCGTACGCGCCCCGCGCACCGTTCGGCGAGTCGTCCCCGGTGAGCCAACTGCCGGTCGCGGCGCCGCCGATGAGCCCGAGCCCGAGGACGAGGCAGACGGCGGACGCGGCGACCCGGGGGTGGACGCGGACGGCGAAGGACCGCGGCCGGGGGGTGTCGAGACCGCGGGTGTCGGGCTGGGCGAGGGTCACGAAGGGGCGCGCGGGTTCGGCGGGCCGCAGCCGCGCGGTGGTCTCCACGATGCCGGCGGCGTCGGTCCCGGGGGCGGCTCCGACGGTCGGGGGCGCGTCGGGGAAGCGCGCGGTGGCCACCGGCGGGGGCGGTCCGGGGGGTTCGGCGTGCCGGTCGGGGGCCGTGAACCGGCGGGATCCGGGGGCGGGCCGCGCCGACGGCGCCCGGTCACCACCGGCCGCGCCCTCGGAGCCGCCCGGCGGCCGCTGGGGGGCGCTCGCACCGAGCCTGAACGGCCGCGTGACACCACCGCTCCGGCCGGACCCGCCGACGGCACCGGGCGCGGCCGCGGAACGGTCCGCACCGGAACGCACCGAGGTCCCGCCGGCACCGGACCGGCCGACCGCATCGCCCCCACCGGAACCGGCCGAAGGACGGGCAGCGCCCGAACGAGCCGAACTGCCACCCGCACTGGACCGGCTCGGCGCATCGACTCCGCCCGGTCGTGCCGACGGAGTGTTCAGGCCGGGCCGTGCGGAAGGGCCGACCGTGTTCGGACGCCGCGAGGGAGGCTCCGTGCCGTGCCGCGCGCCGGAGCCGTCCACGTCGGCGCCCGTCGAACGGCTGTCCACCGGGCGCGCCGCGGAAGCGCGCACGCCGTACCCGGCCACAGCGGGGTGCCCGGGTGCGTGCGGCGGCTGCTCCGGGCGGGGCGGGGCCGACGGGGAAGGCGTACGGGCAGGCGGTGTTCGCCGCGGGTCGGGGGCCTGCGGACCGGACGGGGCCGGGGCCGCGGGCGGCTGCTCCGGGCGGGGCGGGACCGTTCGGGCCGAGCCGTTGCGCTGCGCCGGGTGCGGTCGGTCGTCTCCGGCCGCGGGCGTGCCGTTCGTGCCCGCAGGCGGGAAAGCCGGCGGCGTCGAGGGGCGCGGCGGAGGCAGGGGAGCGGCGGAGCGCGTCGTCGGCCGGGGCGGTGTGCCCGGCTCGTCCGGTGCCGTCGACGGGCGACGCGGAGTCGTGGGTTCGCCCGGAGGCGTGGCCGGGCGGGGCGGGGTCGTGGGGCGCGGAGGGATGGAGGCGCGGTGCGCTTCCGTGCTCATGCACCCCCCGTTTCGTTGTCGCCGGGCCGCCCGGGGTCCCCCCGGGTGTTCGACCGCCCAGGGCGGACGGCCGGTACGCGTGGTGCGGACGCCGGCCGGTCCCGTTCTGGGCAGGCATACCCGCGCGGGCGGGCGCCCATCCCAGGCGTACGCGCCCGGGCGGATCAACCGCTTCCCCACGTGCGCGTCACTCTACGGGTTGATCCGCCTCGAACGGGAACCGGTCCACGTCACCGGCGGCATCTGCCCGGATCGTCCCCCTACCCTGCGGTAATCGCATCTGGCAGGCTGCGTTCATGACTGCCCGCGCCGCAGACCGGGCCCGCTACGACCGGGCCACCGCTCATCTCGACGCCCCTGTCGCGATCGTGGACCTGGAGGCGTTCGACGCGAACGCCGACGACCTCCTCCGCCGGGCCGGCGGCAAGCCGATCCGGGTCGCCAGCAAGTCCGTGCGCTGCCGTGCCCTGCTCGAACGCGTGCTGGCCCGGGAGGGGTTCGCGGGCGTCATGTCCTTCACGCTCGCCGAGTCCCTGTGGCTGGCCCGCTCCGGTTTCGACGACGTCCTGCTCGCCTACCCGTCGGCCGACCGGCAGGGTTACGCCGAGCTGACGAGCGACCCCAAGCTCGCCGCCGCCGTCACCGTGATGATCGACGACCCGGCCCAGTTGCGCCTCATCGACGACGCCCGCCGGGGCGGCGCCGAAGAGGTGCGCGTCTGCCTGGAGTTGGACACCTCGCTGAAGCTGCTCGGCGGCCGGGTCCGCGTCGGCGCGCGCCGCTCGCCGCTGCACTCCCCCGAGCAGGTCGCGGAGATGGCCCGCACGGTGGTCCGCACGCCGGGTTTCCGGCTGGTGGGCATCATGGCGTACGAGGGCCATGTCGCGGGTGTCGGCGATGCGGTGGCGGGCCGTCCGCTGCGGTCGCGTGCCATCCGGCTGATGCAGGCCACGGCGCGCAGGGAGCTCGCCGGACGCCGGGCCGAGGTGGTGCGCGCCGTCCGGGCCGTCGCGCCGGACCTGGAGTTCGTCAACGGCGGCGGCACGGGGAGCGTCCAGTACACGGCCGCCGAGGACGCGGTGACCGAGATAGCGGCGGGCTCGGGGCTGTACGTGCCGCGGCTGTTCGACAACTACACCTCGTTCCGCGGGCGTCCGGCGGCGCTGTTCGCCATGCCGGTGGTGCGCAGGCCCGGGGTGGGGGTGGTGACCGTGCTGGGCGGCGGCTACCCCGCGTCGGGCGCGGCGGGCCCCGACCGGCTGCCCGTGCCGTATCTGCCCGAGGGGCTGGCGTACGACCCGCAGGAGGGGCCCGGCGAGGTGCAGACGCCGTTGCTGGGCGCTGCCGCCGACGACCTGCTCATCGGGGACAAGGTGTGGTTCCGGCACGCCAAGGCGGGCGAGCTGTGCGAGCGTTTCGACGCCCTCCACCTGGTGGAGGGCGACCGGGTCACGGCGACCGTGCCGACGTACCGCGGCGAGGGGCACACCTTCCTGTGACGTGACCACCCGGACCGGCCCGGGGGCGGTCCCGGCGGCGTTCCTCGGGCCGCCCCCGGTGCCGCCGTGAGCGCCGTGAGCCGGTCACGGGTCCGAGGCCCTACAGGGGCGTGACGTACGCTCCGGAGATTCCGCCGTCCACCAGGAAGTCGGTGGCGTTGACGAAGGACGAGTCGTCGCTGGCGAGGAACGCGACCGCCGCGGCGATCTCCTCGGCCTCCGCGAACCGGCCGACGGGGATGTGCACCAGGCGGCGCGCGGCCCGCTCGGGGTCCTTGGCGAACAGCTCCTGCAGCAGTGGGGTGTTGACCGGCCCGGGGCACAGGGCGTTGACGCGGATGCCCTCCCGCGCGAACTGCACGCCCAGTTCGCGGGACATGGCGAGGACGCCGCCCTTGGAGGCGGTGTACGAGATCTGCGAGGTGGCCGCGCCCATCCGTGCCACGAACGACGCCGTGTTGATGATGGAGCCCTTGCCCTGGCGCCGCATGTAGGGGATCGCCGCCTTGCAGCACAGGTAGACGGAGGTCAGGTTGACCTCCTGCACCCGCTTCCAGGCCTCCAGGCCCGTCTCGAGGATGGAGTCGTCGTCGGGCGGGGAGATGCCGGCGTTGTTGAAGGCGATGTCGACGGTGCCGTAGGTGTCGTAGGCGGCCTTGAACAGCGCCTCCACCTGCTCGGGGTCGGTGACGTCGACCTTCACGAACAGGCCGCCCACTTCCTCGGCGGCGGCCTTGCCGCGGGTCTCGTCGACGTCGCCGCAGACGACGTTCGCGCCCTCGGCGGCGAGCCTGCGCGCGCTGGCGAGACCGATGCCGCTGCCGGCACCGGTGACGACGGCGGTGCGGCCGACCAGGCGGCGGCAGATGCTGTCAGAGGTCTGCGAGGTCACTGTCACTGTGCGGGGCCCTCCGTGCTGATAAAGACGTTCTTGGTCTCGGTGAAGGCGGTCAGGGCGTCCGGGCCGAGTTCGCGGCCGATCCCCGACTGCTTGAAGCCGCCGAAGGGGGTCCAGTAGCGGACGCTGGAGTGGGAGTTGACGGACAGGTTGCCGGCGCGGACGGCCTGGGAGACGCGCAGCGCGCGGCCGACGTCCCGGGTCCAGATGGAGCCGGAGAGCCCGTACGGCGTGTCGTTGGCGAGGCGGATCGCGTCGGCCTCGTCCTCGAAGGGCAGGACGACGGCGACCGGGCCGAACACCTCCTCGACCGCCACGCGCGCCTGCGGGTCGACGCCGGTGAGGACGGTCGGCGGGAACCAGAAGCCCGGGCCCTCGGGTGCCTTGCCGCGGATCCCTTCGGCGTCCGCGGGGACGTAGGAGCGGACGCGCTCCAGTTGGGGCCTGGAGATCAGCGGGCCCATCTGCGTGTTCTCGTCGGCCGGGTCGCCGACGAGAACGGACTCGACGGCGGGGGCGAGGAGGTCCAGGAAGCGGTCCCAGGCGGAGCGCTGGACGAGAATGCGGGTGCGGGCGCAGCAGTCCTGGCCGGAGTTGTCGAGGAACGACATGGGGGCGGTGGCCGCGGCGGCCTCGAGGTCGGCGTCGGCGAAGACGATGTTGGGGCTCTTGCCGCCGAGTTCGAGAGTGACGCGCTTGAGCAGGGCCGAGCCCTTCGCCAACACCTGTTTGCCCACGGTCGTCGATCCGGTGAAGACGATCTTCGCCACGCCCGGGTGCTCGACGAGCGCGGCGCCCGCGACCGGGCCGTGGCCGGGCAGCACCTGGAACAGCCCCTCGGGCAGGCCTGCCTCCAGCGCCAGTTCGGCCAGGCGCAGTGCGGTGAGGGGGGTCGTCTCGGCGGGCTTGAGGAGCACCGCGTTGCCGGCCGCGAGCGCCGGGGCGGTGCCCCAGGCGGCGATCGGCATCGGGAAGTTCCAGGGTGCGATGACGCCCACGACACCGAGCGGTTCGAGGAACGTGACGTCCAGGCCGCCGGGGACCGGGATCTGCCGTCCGGTCAGGCGCTCCACTCCCCCGGCCGCGTAGTCGAGCAGGTCGCGGACGTTGCCGGCCTCCCAGCGGGCGTTGCCGACCGTGTGTCCCGCCTCGCGGACCTCCAGCCGCGCGAGTTCCTCCAGGTGCTCGTCGACGGTGACGGCGAACCGGCGCAGCAGCCGGGCCCGGTCGCCGGGTGACAGCGCGGCCCACCGGGACTGGGACCGCGCGGCACGTACGACGGCGGCGTCCACGTCGGCCGCGGTGGCGGCGGGGACGGTGGCGACGACCTCCTCGGTGGCCGGGTTGAGCACCTGCAGATCGAGCTCGTGCGACACGGAAGTACCTCTCACATGCGTTCGAAGGAGCGGCGCAGCTCCCAGTCGGTCACCGCGGCGTCGAAGGCGGCCAGCTCGACGCGGGCCATGTTGCTGTAGTGGGCGACCACCTCGTCACCGAAGGCGGCCTTGGCGAGGGCGCTGTTCTCCCAGAGTTCGGCGGCCTCGCGCAGCGTGGTGGGCACGTGCTCGTACTCGGCGGTGTAGGCGTTGCCGGGGCACGGCTCGGGCAGCTCCAGTTTCTGCTCGATGCCGTACAGCCCGGCCGCGACCATCCCCGCGACGGCGAGGTGCGGGTTGACGTCGCCGCCGGGGACCCGGTTCTCGAAGCGGGTGGAGCGGCCGTGGCCGACGACCCGGAGGGCGCAGGTGCGGTTGTCGTGGCCCCAGGCGACCGCGGTCGGCGCGAAGGAACCCGGCTGGAAACGCTTGTAGGAGTTGATGCCCGGCGCGTACAGCAGGGAGAACTCGCGCAGCGCGGCGAGCTGCCCGGCGAGGAAGTGCCGCATGACCTCCGACATCCCGCCGGGGTCACCGGGTCCGCCGGCCATGGCGTTCCTGCCGTGCTCGTCGGTGATCGAGAGGTGGATGTGGCAGGAGTTGCCCTCACGCTCGTTGTACTTCGCCATGAAGGTGAGGGAGACGCCCTCCTGGGCGGCGATCTCCTTGGCCCCGGTCTTGTAGATGGCGTGCTGGTCGCAGGTGACCAGCGCCTCGTCGTAGCGGAAGGCGATCTCGTGCTGACCGGGGTTGCACTCGCCCTTGGCGGACTCCACGGTCATCCCGGCGCCCGCCATCTCGTTGCGGATGCGGCGCAGCAGGGGTTCGACGCGTCCGGTGCCGAGCACGCTGTAGTCGATGTTGTACTGGTTGGCCGGGGTCAGGCCGCGGTAGTTCGCGTCCCAGGCCTGCTCGTAGGTGTCCTTGAAGACGATGAACTCCAGCTCGGTGCCGACCTGCGCGGTGTAGCCGAGGCCGGCCAGGCGCTCGAGTTGGCGGCGCAGGATCTGGCGGGGCGCGGCGGTCACCGGTGAGCCGTCGTGCCAGGCGAGGTCGGCGACGACCATGGCCGTCCCCTCGTGCCAGGGGACGCGGCGCAGGGTGCTCAGGTCCGGGTGGAGGGCGAAGTCGCCGTAGCCGCGGTCCCAGGAGGACATGTCGTAGCCGTCGACGGTGTTCATCTCGGTGTCGACGGCGAGGAGGTAGTTGCAGCCCTCGGTGCCGTGCTCCAGGACCTCGTCGAGGAAGAAGCGGGCGGCGAACCGCTTGCCCTGGAGGCGCCCTTGCATGTCGGGGAAGGCCAGGACGACAGTGTCGATCTCGCCGCCCGCGACGAGGGCGTGCAGCTCCTCGAGGCCGAGCGGGGATGTGCGGTCTGCCACGGGAGGTCTCCTTCGGTCCGCCGGGAGTCATAAGGTATTTCCGACAACCATTGCTTGGGAAGGGGGCGCGGGCGGATGTCGCAGGCGGTACCCGACGGCGGCGCCGACGGCGTACGGGACCGGTTGACGCCGGTGCTGCGGCCGGTGCGGGCGGGCAACGGCTTCGAGGAGGCGCTGGAGCAGATCCTGCAGGTGGTCCGCCTCGGGCTGGTGCCGGGCGGTGAGCGGCTGCCCGCGGAGCGGGAGCTCGCGGAGCGGCTGGGGATCAGCCGGGTGACACTGCGCGAGGTGCTGAAGGTGCTCCAGGACCAGGGTCTGGTGGAGGCACGGCGCGGGCGCTACGGCGGCACGTTCGTCCTGCCGCGCGTCGACGCGGGCGGTGAGGACGAGCTGCGGCGGCGCGTCGAGAAGGTCGACATCGAGGACGTGCTGCGGTTCCGGGAGGTGCTGGAGGTGGGGGCGGCGGGGCTGTGCGCGGCGCACGGCCTCACGGACGAGCAGGCGGCACGGCTGCGGGAGGCGCTGGTACGCACCCAGGACGCGCCGCTGACGGAGTACCGGCGCCTGGACACGCTGCTGCACCTCACGCTGGCCGAGCTCGGCGGGTCGCCGTCACTGACGGCGCAGTACGCGGCCGTACGGGCGACGGTGAACGACCTGCTGGACTGCATCCCGCTGCTGGTGCGCAACCTGGAGCACTCGCAGCGGCAGCACGAGGCGCTGGTGGAGGCGGTGCTGGACGGGGACGCCGACGGGGCCCGGGAGATGATGCGGGAGCACTGCGCGGGCACGGCGGCGCTGCTGCGGGGCTTCCTGGCCTGAGTGCCGCGTCTAAGGTGTCGGCGTGCACCATTGGAGCTGTGGGAGGAGGCCCGTATGACCGGACGGCCGCTGATCGGTGTGAGCACATATCTCGAGGCCGGGGCGCGGTGGGGCGTCTGGGAGCTGGAGGCGGCGCTGCTGCCTGCGGGTTATCCGCGGCTGGTGCAGCGGGCCGGCGGGCTCGCCGCGATGCTTCCCCCGGACGATCCGGCGCATGCGGCGGCGACGGTGGCCCGGCTGGACGGCGTGGTGATCGCGGGCGGTCCGGACGTGGACCCGGCCCGCTACGGCGCGGAGCGCGACCCGCGCACCGGGCCTCCCGCGCCCGAGCGGGACGCCTGGGAACTGGCGCTGATCGAGGCCGCGCTGGCGTCCGGCACGCCGCTGCTCGGCATCTGCCGGGGGATGCAGTTGCTGAACGTGGCGCTGGGCGGCACGCTCGTGCAGCACCTCGACGGGCACGCCGGCCAGGTCGGAGTGTTCGGCGGGCACACGGTCAAGCCGGTGCCGGGCACACGCTACGCGGAGCTGGTACCGGAGTCGGTGTCGGTCCCGGCCTACCACCACCAGGCCGTGGACCGCCTCGGGAACGGCCTGCTGATCTCGGCGTACGCGGAGGACGGCACACCGGAGGCGGTGGAACTGCCGGGCGCGGCCTGGGTGCTGGGTGTGCAGTGGCATCCGGAGATGGGCGAGGACGTTCGGGTCATGCGGGCCCTCGTCCGAGCCGCTTCCTGAGCCACCGCGCCGCGGCCTCGCCCTGGGCGCGCGGGGAGGTGCGCAACGCGGGAAGGCGCGCAACGCGAGGAGGCGCGCAACGCGGGAAGGCGCGCAGCACGGGGAGGCCCGGGGTGCGGGGAGGCCCGGGGTGCGGCCTGCCGTGCCTGCGACACGCAGCGGCCGGGGCGGCGGGGTGGCGGTCACCTGTGAGAGCCGGCCCCGCCATGGATTGCGGTGGTCACCGGCGGGGCGCCCCGCCCGGCCCGACCGGCTTTCCCCGCGTCAGCCCCAGCAGGTCCCGTGCCGGGCCCGCCGGACGGTGCCCCGTGCGCCATACCGCTCGCAGTGCGCGGTCCAGGCGCACGCCGTCGACAGGGACGCCGACCAGGCGGCGGGCCGAGAGTTCCTCGCCCACGGCGAGTTCGCTCAGGACCGCGGGGCCCGCCCCGCTCACCGCCGAGGCCTTGACCGCCGTGGTCGAGGACAGCTCCAGCAGAGGACGAGCCAGGCCGCCCAGGGCCGCGTCCAGGACCTGACGGGTGCCCGAGCCCTCCTCCCGCAGGATGAGCGGGGTCGCGGCCAGTTCCCCGGCCGTGAGCGGCCTGCGGCGGCGTGCCCACGGGTGCCCCGGCGCCGTCACCACGATCAGCCGGTCCCGGGCGACGACCGCCGCGTCCAGCCCCGCCGGCACGGAGAGCCCTTCCACGAAGCCCAGGTCCGCCTCGTCCGCGAGCAGCCGTTCGGCGACCGCCGCCGAGTTCCCGGCCAGCAGCGACACGGCCGTGTCCGGCCGCTGGGCGCGCAGCGCGATCAGCCAGCCGGGCAGCAGATACTCCGCGATGGTCATGCTCGCGGCCACCCGCAGCCGCGAGTCCCGCCGCCCCCTCAGCGCCTGCGCCCCCGCGTCGAACGCCTCCGCCGCCTCCACGATGCGCCGCGCCCAGTCGGTGACCAGCGCACCGGCGTCGGTCAGCCGGGACCCGCGGGGCGAGCGGTCCACCAGCGCCACCCCGAGCTGCCGCTCCATCGACCGGATCCGGCTGCTGGCCGCCGGCTGGGTGATCCCCAGCTCCCGTGCCGCCCGCCCCAGGCTGCCCAGCCGGGCCACGGCGAGCAGCAGCTCCAGCGCGCCCAGATCCGGCACCCGGTGCGCCAGACCCGCCGCCGGAAGCCCCTGCTCAACACCCTCAGCCATAAACTCAGCTTATGCCTACGAAGGTGTGGTCCCCGGCGTCGGGGGCCGGGAGCGTGCCGCGGCGGCGGGCCCTCTGCACGGCCTGCACGGCCGCCCGGGCCTCGGCGTCGCCCCCGCACGGGCCGTGACCGCCGTCCGGACCGGCCGGTGTGCCGTCAGCGGTGAGCCGCCCACAGCGCCTGGGCGAGGACGTGCGGCGCCTGGCCCAACGAGGGGCCGTACCAGGTGAGATGGCGCCCGCTGACCAGCGCGCACGGCGTCCCCGGGAACGCCTCGGGGCCGTCGCCGGCGGTGAAGCGGTACGGCTCGTCGGGCAGCACCACCAGGTCGGGGGCCGCGTCCCGCAGCTCCTGAACGGGGATCTTCGGATACCGCTCCGGGTGCGTCGCGAACACGTGGTCGATGCCGAGCCGGGCCAGCACGTCCCCGGCGAAGGTGTCCCGGCCCAGCACCATCCAGGGCCTGCGCCAGACGGGGACGACGGCGGTCCTGCGGGTTCCGGGCACGGGCAGCCGCTCCCATGCGGCCTCCGCCTCGTCCAGCCACCGCGGCCGGGAGGGCGCTCCGCACGCGGCCACCACCCGGTCCAGCTCCCGGAAGGCCTGCGGCACGCCGCGCACCTCGGTGACCAGGACGGTCAGGCCGGCCTCGCGCAGGGCGGCGAGATCCGGTGCGCGGTTCTCCTCCTCGTTGGCGAGCACCAGGTCGGGTGCGAGCCGGACGATCCGTTCCACCTTCGGGTTCTTGGTGCCGCCGATCCGCGCGACGTCGAGGTCCGCGGGGTGGGTGCACCAGTCGGTGGCGCCGATCAGGGCTCCCCGCACGGACGCGGCCACGGCCTCGGTGAGGGACGGCACCAGTGAGACGACCCGCATCCTGCCTCCTCGGCCACGGGGGTGACGGCGAGCGGGTCAGCGGCGGCGCGGCCGGTCCTCGACCGCCTCGATGTGGTCGGCGACCGCGACCACGATCACGCGGGTGTCCGGCACGGTCGCCCGCCAGCGGTGGCGCACTCCCCCGCTCAGGTACAGCGTGTCCCCGCGCCCGAGCCGGTGCGCCCGGCCCTCCGCCTCCATCTCGACCGCACCCTCGACGACGTACATCAACTCGTCGTTGCGGTGCTGGAACTCGCGGCCCTCGTCGTGGTCCCCGATGAACTCCATCGCGTGCAACTGGTGGTGCCCGCGCACCAGCGGCCGCACCCGGGCCCGCCCCGGCGGGACCGCTTCGTCGTCGGCGCGCAGCACGTCCACACTGCACGCCGGGTCCGCCGCGGCCAGGAGGTCGACGGCGGTGGTGCGCAGGGCGTCGGCGATCCGCTCCAGGGAGGGCCGGCTGGGGCGCGCCCGCTCGTTCTCCACCTGGCTGAGGAAGGGCACCGACAGGCCGCTGCGCTCGGCCACGACGGCGAGGGTGAGTTCCAGCGCGCGGCGTCGCCGCCGGACGGCCGCGCCCACCCGAAGGGGCTGTTCTTTGTGGTCGCCCATCGCTCCGGCTCCCTCCCTCGCTCGTCGGTCCACTGCTTCTTCTGAGTTGTCTGCACCCTACGCATGTTCGGCAAACCGTTTCATGCGCCCGTCACATCGGTGTCACATACAAGAGTGGTGAAGGTCAAGGTTCGCGCCATCTGACGAGCCCTCCCGCCTCCCCGCGCACGCCGCGCTCACCTGGGAGGAAACGGCTGACCAGAGGCGCGCGGCGGCTCACCCCCAGGTCCGGAGGCGTCGCGGAACGGTCAGGGAAGAGAGCGGTACGGTCACGATCGGTGCGTTGGGCCGTTGCGGGGTTGTCCGGATTCTTCTCGTACGGCTCCGGCACCCTCCGGCACGGCTCTGGTACGGCCCTCGTGCGGGGCAGTACGGAGCCGCCCGGCGCGGTCGGGGGCGCCGGGCGGCTCACGTTTCAGGGAGGGTGCTCCGTGCGGGTTACCGCGGGGTCATGCGCTGGGCGATGTCCGGGTGCTGCCGCACCCACGCGGCCACGGCGGCCTCCTCCTGGCCCTGCCCGCGGTTCTTGATCTCGCTCTCCAGACTGCCCAGTTCCGCCTCGCTCATCCTGAAGTTCCTGATCCACTTCGTGAGCTGCGGGTACCGGTCCGGGAAGGTCCGGCTGGAGATGGTGCGGATCGTGTTGCCCGCGCCGAACAGCTTCTTGTCGTCCTGGAGCTTGGTGAGCCTGTACTCGCTGTAGGCCCAGTGCGGCGACCACAGCACGACGGCGACCGGCTTCCTCTGCTCGTAGGAGCGCTTCAGCTCGGCGAGCATCGCGGGCGTGGAGCCGTCGACGACCTGGTACTCCTTGTCCAGGCCGTAGCCGGGCAGCACCTTGGTCTTGAGCAGGTTCATCTCGCCGGTGCCGGGCTCGATGCCGATGATCTTCCCGCCGAAGGTGCTCGCCCTGCCCTTGAGGTCCTCCAGCGACGTCACGCCCTTGACGTAGGAGGGCACGGCGATCTCCAGGGAGGTCGGCTGGTACCAGGTGCCGAGGTCCCTGAGGCGGTCCTTGCTCTTGTCCCAGTAGTTCTGCTGCGCGTACGGCAGCCAGGCGTCGAAGTTGAGGTCCAGGTCGCCGCCCGCCAGGCCCGTGTAGACGGGGCCGACGTCCATCTGCTTGAGGTTCAGCCGGTAGCCGCGCCGCTCGAGGACGTTCTTCCACAGGTAGGTGACGGCGACGTCCTCGTCCCACGGGAACCAGGCGACGTTCAGCGGGCGCTTCGCCTCGGCCGGGGCGCCGGAGGCCGACTTCTGGACCGGGGCGAGCCTGTCCACGACGCCGGTGTTCTTCTTCAGCCAGGCCCGCACGGCGTCCTGCTGCCTGCCCTTGCCGGCCTTGTTGATCTCGGCTTCCAGGCTGGTGAGCTGCTTCTCGTCCATCCGGAAGTTCTTCAGCCAGGTCGCGACGACCGGGTTGTCCTGTGCGAAGCCCTTGCGGGCGAGCGTGTGCACCGAGTCGCCCTTGCCCCAGGCGCCCTTGGGGTCCTTGAGCTTCTTCAGGGCGTAGTCGTGGTACGCCCAGTGCGGTGACCAGAGGGTGACGACGATCGGCTTCTGCTGCTCGTAGGAGCGCTTCAGCTCGGCGAGCATCGCGGGCGTGGAGCTGTCGACGACCTGGTACTCCTTGTCCAGGCCGTACTTCTTCAGGACCGTGCTCTTGAGCAGGCTCATCTCACCGGCGCTGGGCTCGATGCCGGTGATCTTCCCGCCGAAGGCGGCGGCCTTCCCCTTGAGGTCGTCCAGAGAGTCGATGCCCTTCATGTAGGAGGGCACGGCCAGCTCCAGCGACGTCGGGCCGTACCAGGAGCCCAGGTCGTCGAGTCGGCTGCCGTACTTCCTCCAGTACTGCTCGTGCGTGGTCGGCAGCCAGGAGTCGGTCTGGAAGTCGATGTCGCCCTGGGCGAGCGAGGTGTAGAGCGGGCCGGCGTCGAACTGTTTGACGTCGACCTGGAAACCGCGCTGCTCCAGGACCTCCTTCCACAGGAACGTGGAGGCGACGCCCTCGTCCCAGGGGATGTAGCCGATGGTGATCTTCTTGCCCTGCCCGACGTTCTGCGCGTCGGCCGCGGTGGCGGCCTTGTCCCCGCCCCCGAAGACGCCCATCCCGCCGGCGACCAGCGCGAGCACGACCACCCCGACCACGGCCACGGCGGGCCGGGGCCGGTAGGACCAGATCTTCAGGCCCTTCGCGGCGCGCAGCCGGGCGACGGCGCGGCGGCCCAGCGGCGAGACCTGGCTGCCCAGGGCGCTGGTCATGCGGTCGAGGTAGATCGCCAGGATGACGATGGCCACACCGGCCTCGGAGCCGAGACCCACGTCGAGCTGGCCGATGGCCTCGTTCACGTCGCCGCCGAGGCCGCCGGTGCCGACCATGCCGGCGATGGCCGCCATGGACAGACCCAGCATGATCACCTGGTTGACGCCTGCCATCACGGTGGGCAGGGCGAGTGGGAGCTGGACGCGCAGCAGCGTGTTGCGCGGGGTGGTGCCGAACGCCTCCGCGGCCTCCACCAGCTCCTTGTCGACCTGGCGGATGCCCAGCTCGGTCATGCGGACGCCGGGCGCGAGGGCGAAGATCAGGGTGGCCACGATGCCGGCGGGGGCACCGGTGCCGAAGAAGAGGATCGCCGGGATGAGGTAGATCATCGCGGGCAGCGTCTGCATGAAGTCGAGCACCGGCCGCACCAGACCGCTGACCCGGCTGGAGCGTGCCGCCCAGATGCCGACGGGCACCGAGACGACGAGCGCGATGAGCGTCGCGACCAGGACGAGCGACAGGGTCACCATCGCGTCGTCCCAGAGCTGAAGGGAGTCGATGAAGGCGAAGCCCGCGAAGGCCAGGACACCGGCGGCCGTGCCGCGCAGCCAGAAGGCGATCACGGCGAGGATCCCCGCGAGCAGCAGTGGCTGGGGAGCCTGCAGGACGGTGTTGATGCCGTCGAAGGCTCCCAGGAACACGGTCTTGCAGAAGTCGAACAGCCACGCCATGTGGTGCAGCAGCCAGTCGACCAGGGAGTTGACCCAGTTGCCGAACGGGATCCTAGGCACGGGCGGCCACCTTCCCGCCGTGGGAGCCGCGCCCGTGGTCGCAGGGGGCGGGGCCGGCGTCCTCGTTGCCCAGGAAGCCCACCAGCCGCTCCCGCGGTACGACACCGACGAGCCGGTTGCCCTCGTCGACCACCCCGACGGGATGGGAGAGGCGGGCGCTGATCGCGCACAGGTCGGCGAACGGCGTGTCGGGGGTCGCGGTCTCGCAGCCGCAGCCGGGGTCGTCGCCCGTGACGGAGGTGTCCATGACGGCGCGCGCGGTGAGCACCCGGGAGCGGTCGACGTCCCGGGTGAAGGAGGCGACGTAGTCGTCGGCGGGGCGGACCAGGATGTCCTCGCCGGTGCCGATCTGCACGATACGGCCGTCGCGCATCACGGCGACGCGGTCGCCGAGGCGCATGGCCTCGTTGAGGTCGTGGGTGATGAAGACGATGGTCTTCTTCAGGGTCTGCTGGAGCTGCAGCAACTGGTCCTGCATGTCGCGGCGGATCAGCGGGTCCAGCGCGCTGAACGACTCGTCCATCAGCAGCAGGTCGGCGTCCGTGGCGAGCGCCCGGGCGAGCCCCACGCGCTGCTGCATGCCGCCGGACAGCTCGTCGGGCCAGGACTTCTCCCAGCCGGCCAGACCGCACAGGGCGAGCGCCTCGTCGGCGCGCTTCAGGCGCTCGGCGCGGGGCACGCCCTGCACTTCCAGACCGTAGGCGGCGTTCTCGCGGACGCTGCGGTGCGGGAAGAGCGCGAAGTGCTGGAAGACCATGCTGATCTTGCGCGAGCGGACCTCGCGCAGTTCGCGGGGGCCGAGCGCGGTGAGGTCCTGCCCGTCGAAGCGGACGTGTCCGGCGGTCGGCTCGAGCAGGCCGTTGAGCATGCGCAGCAGCGTGGACTTGCCGGATCCGGACAGGCCCATGACGACGAAGATCTGGCCCGGCTGCACCGTGAAGGACGCGTCGATCACGGCGGCGGTGCTGCCGTCGGCGCGCAGTTCGTCACGGCCGGCGCCCTGCCGGAGCCGTTCCACCGCCTGATCCGGTCGTCTGCCGAACACCTTGTACAGGTGCTCGGCCTCAAGCCTGGAAGACACAGGTACCTCTCGTCTCGAAGCCTCCGAGCCGCTGCAAACGTTGAAACTGCAATCGGCATCGCTTCGGGCCGCCCCTGCCCCCGATCGTCAAGGCCAAACGCAGGGGTGTCCCAGTTCACAAGGCGTTTACTTCTGCCACGTATGCACACCGCATGCCCACACGAGGGGCACTGTCGGCGCCGTACGGCATGATGCGGACCGTGACCCGACGCCTGATGCTCCTCGACACAGCCTCCCTGTACTTCCGCGCCTACTACGGCGTCCCGGAGTCCGTGAAGGCCCCCGACGGCACGCCCGTGAACGCCGTGCGCGGGCTGCTCGACTTCATCGACCGCCTGGTCCAGGACCACCGCCCGGACGACCTGGTGGCCTGCATGGACGCGGACTGGCGCCCGCACTGGCGGGTGGAGCTGATCCCCTCCTACAAGGCGCACCGCGTGGCCGAGGAGCACGAGGCGGAGCCGGACGTGGAGGAGGTGCCGGACACGCTCTCGCCGCAGGTCCCGGTCATCGAGGACGTCCTCGACGCCCTGGGCATCGCACGCGTGGGCGTCGCGGGGTACGAGGCGGACGACGTGATCGGCACGTTCACGGCGCGCGCCAAGGGCCCGGTCGACATCGTCACCGGTGACCGCGACCTGTACCAGCTCGTCGACGACGCGCGCGGGGTGCGGGTGCTGTACCCGGTCAAGGGCGTCGGCACGCTGCAGTTCACCGACGAGGCGGTGCTGCGCGAGAAGTACGGCGTGGACGGCCGGGGCTACGCGGACCTGGCCCTGCTGCGCGGCGACCCCAGCGACGGGCTGCCCGGCGTCGTCGGCATCGGCGAGAAGACGGCCGCGAAGCTGCTCGCGGAGTTCGGCGACCTGGCCGGGATCATGGCCGCGGTCGACGACCCGGCGTCGAGGCTCACCCCGACCCAGCGCAGGCGGCTCGCCGAGGCCCGGCCGTACCTCGCGGTCGCGCCCTCGGTCGTCCGGGTCGCCGAGGACGTACCGCTGCCGGAGGTCGACACGGCGCTGCCGCGCACACCGCGTGACCCGGCCGCACTGGACGCCCTTCAGGACCGGTGGGGACTCGGCGGCTCACTGCGGCGACTGCTCACCACGCTCGGGGCGTGACGGTTCCGGAAAAGAGTGTCATCGCCTTCTCACGGGAGAGTCGGGAAAGAGGTGCCGACGGGCAGGAGATGCTAACTTAGGTGAACCTAACTCAGGGAATCGGGAGGCCGTCATGGCAGAGCGCCCCGCAGGCAAGGTGCGCAGGGCCCACACCGCACAGGTCGTCCGCACGCAGCGGCTGACCCCGCACATGCAGCGGGTGGTGCTCGGCGGCGAGGGGCTGGCCGACTTCGCGGCGGGCGGCTGCACCGACCACTATGTGAAGCTGCTCTTCCCCCCTGCCGAGGGCGTCACCTACCCGGAACCCTTCGACCTGCAGCGCATTCGCGAGGAGTTCCCGCGCGAACAGTGGCCGGTGACCCGGACGTACACCGTGCGCGCCTGGGACCCCGAGCACCGGGAGCTGACCCTGGACTTCGTGATCCACGGCGACGAGGGGCTCGCCGGGCCGTGGGCCCTGCGCGTGCAGCCGGGCGAGACCGTGCGGTTCATGGGGCCGGGCGGCGCCTATGCCCCGGACGCGAGCGCCGACTGGCATCTGCTCGCCGGCGACGAGAGCGCGCTGCCCGCGATCGCGGCGGCCCTGGAGGCACTGCCGGACGGTGCCCGGGCGCACGCGTTCGTGGAGGTCGCCGGCCCCGAGGAGGAGCAGAAGATCGACTCCGATGTGGAGGTGGTCTGGCTGCACCGCGGGGACCGGCCGGTCGGTGAGGCGCTGCTCGATGCCGTACGGGCCCTTCCGTTCCCCGAGGGCCGGGTGCACGCGTTCGTGCACGGCGAGGCCGGCTGGGTGAAGGAGCTGCGCCGGCTGCTGCGCGTCGAGCACCGGATCCCGCGCGAGGACCTCTCCATCTCCGGCTACTGGCGCCTCGGGCACAACGAGGACGGCTGGCAGGCGTCGAAGCGGGACTGGAACGCGCGCATAGAGGCGGAGCAGGAGGGCGCGTCCGCCGCGTAGGACACCGAGGGCGGCGGCACTCCGGGGAGGCCCGGGGTGCCGCCGCCTCGTCATGCGGCGCTCCCGCAGGGGCGTGAGGACTTGGGCTCCGTCCGGACACCGGCGTGTGACCCGGGCGAAACAGGTGCTCCCTACGTTCGGTCGCCCGACAGCGATTTCTGTCGCTCGACAGGAACTCTCGCGCCGCAGTGCGAAAGCAGGTTGCCGCCATGACGAGCACCGCCCCAGCCGATGTCCGACCCGACCCGCCGGGCCCCGAGGAGACCGCCGACCTCGCGCGGTTCGGCTACCGCCAGGAACTGCACCGCAGCCTGGGCCGGTACGCCTCCTTCGCGGCCGGGTTCTCCTTCATCTCCGTTCTGACGACCGTCTTCCAGTTCTTCGCGTTCGGGTATGCGTTCGGCGGGCCCGTCTTCTTCTGGACCTGGCCCGTGGTGATGGCCGGCCAGTTGCTGGTGGCCGCCTGCTTCGCGGAGTTGGCCGCGCGCTACCCGATCTCCGGCGCGATCTACCAGTGGTCCTCGCGCCTGTCGAACGCCGCCTTCGGCTGGTTCGCCGGCTGGATCATGGTGATCGGGCAGATCGTGGTGGTCGCCGCGGCGGCGCTGGCGCTGCAGATGGTGATGCCGCCGCTGTGGTCCGGCTTCCAGCTCGTGGGCGGCGATCCGTCCCCCACCTCGCCCACGGGCGCGGCGAACGCGGCGGTCCTCGGCGTCGTCCTGCTGGTGCTCACCACGATCGTGAACATGGTCGACAACCGGGTGATGTCCGCGGTCAACCGCATCGGGGTGACGGCCGAGATCATCGGTGCCTGCCTGATCGTCGTGCTGCTGCTCACCCACGCCCGCCGCTCCCCCGGCATCACCTTCCACACCGCCCCCGGCACGGGCGGCCTGCTCGGCGCGCTGCTCGTCGGGTCCTTCACGGCGGCGTACGTGATGATCGGATTCGACAGCGCCGGAGAGATGAGCGAGGAGACGCACAACCCGCGCCGCACCGCGCCCCGCACCATCCTCACCGCGCTCGGCGCGGCGGGCCTGCTCGGCGGGCTGATCGTCCTCGGCGGCATTCTCGCCGCGCCGAGCCTGACGGACGGCCGGCTCGGCACCGACGGTCTGAGCTACGTCCTGACCAGCAGCCTCGGCGACGGGGTGGGCCGGGTGCTGCTCGCCGACGTCGTGGTGGCGATCGCGGTGGCGACGCTGGCGATCCAGACGGCGGCCTGCCGGATGCTGTTCTCCATGGCCCGCGACGGCCGGCTGCCGTTCGCGCGACGGCTCGCGCGGGTCCATCCGCGCACGGGCATGCCGAGCGCGCCCGCGGTGGTGGTCGGGGTCCTCGCGGCGGCACTCCTGCTGCTGAACTTCGCCTCGCCCGACGCCTTCCTGGCGATCGGCACCACCTGCATCGTGCTGCTGTACCTGGCCTATGCGATGGTGACGGGCCCCCTGCTGGTGCGGCGGCTGCGCGGCGGACTCCCGACGGGCGGCACGGACGAGACCGGCGCCCCGCTCTTCTCCCTCGGCCGCTGGGGCGTCCCCGTCAACGCCCTGGCCCTCCTCTACGGCCTGGTGATGGCCGTCAACCTGGCCTGGCCGCGAGCCGCGGTGTACGACCCGGCGGGCGGGCACTGGTACTTCCGCTGGTTCACGCTGTTGTTCCTCACGGCGACGGTGGCGGCGGGCGCGGCCTACCGGGCGTATCGCAAGCGCACGTCCGCCCCGCTCCCCCTGCCGGAGACGGCGGTACCGGAAGCGGCCGCCCAGGCGTAGCCGCCCTTGCCCGGGTGGTCCCGGCCGGCGCCCGCCACCCGCGCGGGCCCGGCCGGGTCGTCGGGGCGGGTTCGGTGCCGTCACGCGGCTCGACCTGCCACGTCGGGCAGCAGGGGGCGGCGACCGTCGGGGAGAGGGGGATCCGCGTCACCGGGGAGGGCCGACCGTGCCCGGTGCTGCTCCGCCCCGGGCCCGCGCCCGCCACGGCACCTCGTACGCTGGGCGGTGATGCGACGCAAGACCCGGACCCCGCCTCCTCCCCTCCCCCAGCGCGACGGGGTGGATCCCGTGCGGGTGCGGCTGCCCTTCGGCGGGGGGTGGGCCACCGTGCGGGAGCATCTCGTGGCGCGGCTCGCGGCCGGGGACGGGGTGATCGACGGGATGCTGGAGGCGGGCCTGGTCGTCGGGGCGGACGGACGGCCCGTCGCCCCGGACGCGGCGTACGTGCCGGGCATGTACGTGTGGTTCCACCGTGCGTTGCCCGACGAGCCCCGCGTTCCCCACCCGGTCGAGGTGGTGTACCGGGACGAGCACATCGTCGTCGCCGACAAGCCGCACTTCCTCGCCACCACCCCGCGCGGCAGCCATGTCGCCGAGACCGCGCTCGCCCGGCTCCGGCGTGAGTTGGGCATTCCGACGCTGACCGCCGCGCACCGGCTGGACCGGCTCACCGCCGGGCTCGTGCTGTTCACCGTGCGGCCCGAGGAGCGCGGCACCTACCAGTCGCTGTTCCGGGACCGGCGCGTCACCAAGGAGTACGAGGCCGTCGGCCGGTACGACCCCGAGGTCGCCCTGCCCCGCACCGTGCGCAGCCGGATCGTGAAGGAGCGCGGGGTGATGACGGCCCGGGAGGTGGCGGGCGAGCCCAACGCGGTCAGCCGGATCGAGCTGCTGGAGCACCGCGACGGGCTCGGACGCTACCGGCTCCTGCCGTACACCGGGCAGACCCATCAACTGCGCGTGCACATGAACGCGCTGGGCCTGCCGATTCTCGGAGACCCGCTCTATCCGGTGGTGACCGACCCCGTGCCGGCCGGTGACTTCCGGCGCCCGCTGCAACTGCTGGCGCGGGTGCTGGAGTTCACCGATCCGGTCACGGGGCGTGCCCACCGCTTCGTCAGCGAGCGGGTACTCAGGGCCTGGTCGGCCTACGACGCGTGGGCCGGGTAGCGGCTCAGCGGCCCCACCACCGGCGCAGCATCCGCCGCCACAGTCCCGAGCGGGGCCGCGGCCCGGCGGCCGGTTCCGTGGGAGCGGGGACGGGGGCCGACGGCCGTGGGGGCGGTGCGGGCACCGCCTTTGGGGCGGCCGCCCCGGTTCCCGCCCGGGCCGCCGACGCGGTACTGATCTCCCAGTCGACGGGCTGCGCCGGAGACGGGCGCAGCGACGGCATCTGCGTCACGTCCTGCGGCGGCTTCGGCACGAACCGCACCGGCAACTCCGCCAGGTGCCGTGAGGCGATGGACGCCGTCCAGCGCAAGTCGTCCTCGTCGCAGTCGAGTTCCAGGTCGGGCAGCCGCGTGAGCAGCGCGTCGATGCCGGTGTCGGCGATGGCACGCCCGATGTCCTGGCCGGGGCACTCGTGCGGGCCGCCGCCGAAGGCGAGGTGGGAGCGGTTGCCCTGCATGTTGGCCGAGAGGTCGGGACGCACCCGCGGATCGACGTTGCCGGGCGCGATGGCGAAGAGCAGTCCGTCGCCCTTGCGGATGCGCTGCCCGCCCAGCTCGGTGTCCTGCTTGGCGAAGTAGCCGAGGATGCTGCTGAACGGCGGCTCGTCCCACAGGGACTGCTCGACCGCCTCGGGCACCGTCATCTGCCCGCCGCTGAGCTGCGCCCGGAACCGTGGATCGGTGAGGATCATCCGCAGCACGTTCGCCAGGAGGTTGGCGGTGGCCTCGTAGGCGGCGATCAGGACCACCCGCAGGTGCTCCCTGATCTCGTCGTCGGTCAGCCGGGCCGGGTGGTTGATGAGGTGGGTGGTGAAGTCGTCCTCGGGGTCGGTCCTGCGCCGGGCGACGAGCCGGCCGAGGGCGTCCACGATGTACTGGTTGCTGGCGATCGCGGTCTCGGTGCCCTTGAGCATGTCGCGGGCGGCGTGCACGATGCGGTCGTTGTACTCGTCGCCCATGCCGAGCACCTCGCACATCACCGCCATCGGCAGGTGGTCGGCGAACTGGCCGACGAGGTCGGCCCGGCCCTGTTCGCAGAAGCGGTTGACGAGGTACTGCGTCGCGCGGTTGATGAACCTGCGCAGGCCCCGGTAGTCGATGGTCGACAGGGCGCCGGTGACGGCACCGCGCAGCCTCAGGTGCTCGTCGCCCTCGGCGTAGGAGCAGATGGGCTGCCAGGCGAAGTGCGGCGTCAGCGGGTGGTCGGGCCTGATCTCGCCGCTCGCCAGCGGGGCCCAGATACGGCTGTCGCGGGTGAAGTGCGCGGGGCTGCGCACCATGTGCAGGTTCTCGGCGTGCCCCAGCACCACCCAGATCGGCACGTCGTCGTGGAGCAGTGCGGGCGCCACGGGGCCGTGTTCGGCGCGGAGTTTCTCGTAGAGGGGCCCCAGGTCCTCCGCCTCGGGACCGTACAGCCGGCGCACTCCGCCGGGGCCTAGCCCGTGGGCCGGGCAGCCGGGTGGCGGGACGGCGGCGGAGGCGTCCGTACCGGTGTGGTCGCTGCCGGTCAGGGAGGGGGATTCAGGCGTCACGTTGGTCGCTCCGGAACGTCAGGTCGATCCTGTGTCTTGGGGTGGGGTCGTGCGGACGGAACAGGGGACGGGGCGCGGGCCTCGTCAGGCGGGGCGCGGGCCTCGTCAGGCGGGGGCGCGGCCCTCGTCAGATGGGGGCGCGGGCCTCCTCAGACGGGAGCGCCGGCCTCGTCAGACGGGGGCACGGCGCATCGCCAGGGAGTGCAGGAAACGCATCAGGGTCATCAGGACCTCGCGGCTGGAGGCCCGGCGCCGTGCGTCGCACTCCATGATCGGGATCTCGATCGGCAGGTCGAGTGCCCCGCGGAGTTCCTCGACGGGGTAACGGGGCGCGTCGGGGAAGGCGTTGACGGCGACCACGAAGGGCACGCCCCGCTCCTCCAGTCGGCCGATGACATCGAAGCTGACCTCGAGGCGGCGGGTGTCGAGCAGCACGACGGCGCCGAGCGCCCCCTCGAACAGGCCGTTCCACAGAAACCAGAAGCGTTCCTGGCCCGGGGTGCCGAACAGATAGAGCACCAGTTGCTCGGTGATGCTGATGCGCCCGAAGTCCATGGCCACAGTGGTGGCCGTCTTGCTGTCGGAACCGTAGTTGTCGTCGACTCCGACGCCCGCCTGGGTCATGGTCTCCTCGGTCGTCAGCGGCCTGATCTCGCTGACGGAGCCGACCATGGTGGTCTTGCCGACCCCGAACCCGCCCACGATCACGATCTTGACCGCCGCCTGCGTGGTGTGCGGCAGGTGGTCCTCGGGGGCCGGTCCCGGGACGGTGTCAGAGCTTTTGAAGTCCATGCATCACCGCTTCGAGGAGAGAACGGTCGGGCACCTCCGCCTGCCGGACGATCGGGGCGCGTGCCTGAACCAGTTCGGCCGCCAGCAGCTCGGTGATCAGCATGGTCACCACACTGAACGGCAGGGTCAGGTAGGCCGAGATCTCGGCCACGGACAGGGGGGTCTGGCAGAGCCGGAGCAGCGCCGACTGCTCCGGCGTGGCGGCGGGCGGCGGATCGGCGCTGGTCACGATCAGGGTGACCAGGTCGATGGGGGCCCGTTCGCCCCCGTCGGCCGCGCCGGCGAGGATGTACAGCCGCTCGGGCTGTCTCCCCTCGCCCTCCGTCGCGCCGCCTTCGGTGACAGGCTCCGGGGGAGGCTGTTCCTCGGGATGGCGCCGGCGCCGTTGCGGAGGCGTCATACGGTCTGCCCGGTGCGTCGCGGCGGACTCGTCAGGTGGTCGCCGATGCGGATGACGAGGTCGCGCATGCGGTTGCTCATCAGGCCGGCCTCCGCGACCACGTCGGAGAGGACCGCCAGGTAGGCGCCCGGCCCGGCCTCCATCATGTAGAAGTAGCCGCCGTCGATCTCGATGATGACCATGCGCATCCGGCCGTCGCTGTCCGGCATCTCGGCCGCGACCGCCCCGGCCAGGCTCTGCAGTCCGGCGCAGGCCGCGGCGACGCGGTCGGCCGCGTCGGGGTCGCCGCCGTAACGGGCGATGCGCAGTCCGTCGGCGGAGAGCACCACGATCTGATGGATGCCCGGCACGCCGTCGGCGAGTTCCTTCAGCAACCAGTCCAGGTTGCCTCGCTGCTGGATCACTTCGGGTCCCCCTCGTCGTCGGCCTGGGCAGCGGCCGGCTCGTCGGTGCTGGTGGTTGCGTGCGGGTCGTCGTCCGGCGGCCCGGAGGAGAAGGCGTTCGGGTCAGGGGCGGCCTTGAGCCCGGCGAAGAACGCCTCCACCCACATGCCGGGCGGCGGCTCGTCCTTCTTCTTCCGTTCGGGCTCGGGCCGGAAGGGAGCGTGGCTCCGGGCCTCGATGGCCTGCGCGGCGGCTTCGGCGGCGGCGGCCTGGGCGATCCGCTGGCTCAGCGGGACCTTCACCCGGCTGCGGCGCTGCGGCAGGCCGTTGGCCGTCCACTCGGTGACCACGGGGACGTCGTCCTCCAGCGACAACCGCTCCGGGATCCGCGGCCCGCTGGTCGGGTGACGCCTCTTTTCCTTGCGCGCGGGCCCCGCGACGCCGTCGTTGTCCAGGGTCGGGATGGAGGTGACACCGATGCCGTGGGCCTGCCCGGGTGCGGGGTCGGTGGTCGTCATGTCGTTCGGGACGACGAGGATGGCGCGGACACCGCCGTACGCCGACTTCCGCAGCGAGACGTCCATGTTGAACATCGACGACAGGCGTCCGACGACGGCGAGACCGAGGCGCGGGGCCTCCCCGAGCTGCTGGACGTCGACTCCGGCCTGGGCCTCGGCCAGCATCCTCTCCACCTTGGCGCGGTTCTCCCCGCTCAGGCTGACTCCGCCGTCCTCGATCTCGACGCAGACCCCGGTCTGCACCTCGGTGGCGGTGACGTGCACCTTGGTGTTGGGCGGTGAGTAGCGTGTGGCGTTGTCCAGGAGTTCGGCCGCGGCGTGGATGATCGGCTCGACCGACTCGCCCCTGATGTTGACCTGGGCGATGGAGTGCAGCTCGATGCGGCGGTACTCCAGGATCCGGCTCATCGCGCCGCGCAGGCAGCTGTACAGCGGCACGGGCTGGGGCCACTTGCGGCCTGGGCGGCCGCCGCCGATGACGGCGATGGAGTCGGCGAGGCGGCCGATGAGCGCGTTGCCGTGGTCGAGGCGCAGCAGGTCGTCGAAGACCTCGGGGGTCATGCCGTGGTCCTCCTCCATCTCCCGCAGCTCCTTGGCCTGCTGGTGGACGATGGCCTGGACCCGGCGGGCGATGTTGACGAAGGCGCGCAGCGCGGAGTCGCGGCGTGCGATCTCACGGTCGATGACCTGGAGCATGGCCTTCAGCAACCGGCGCTGGGCGTCGGGGATGCCGCGGAACTCCGGGGTCCCGTCGACGAGCTGGGTGAGCACCTGTGCGGGCGAGATGGCTTCGCGCAGCTTGGCGACCGCCCTGGGCACGATCTCGGTGCGGAGGTAGTCGAGGTCGTCGTTCTGGGAGGCGATCCGCCGTTCCAGGATGGCGGTGCGCTCCGCGCACTCGGCGCGCAGCGCCCGCAGCGCGCGTTCGCGGTGGACCGCCGCGGCCACGACGGCGGTCACCAGGACGGTGGCGATGGCCCCGCACCAGCCGACGGCGGCCCGGGCCGGCCCGGTGAGCACGGCGACGGCGGCCCCCGTCGCCGCGGACATCAGTATGACCGGCACCAACAGCACGCGCGCGTAGGGAAGTTCACGGCCACCGGGAGGCGATTGAACACTCACCATGTATGCCCTCTGAGACGGAATCGGCTGGGTCGGGGTGCTTGCGGGGGGAAATGCGGGTAGGTACCGGATCGGAACACGGTGACAACTGGATCTTCGGTAAGTTTGGGAACAGGCGCACGAATTCACCTCAACTCGGTGCGCCGCGGGCGAGCTTAGTCCGACCGGATCATCGCCATGTCATATTCGGCAAGCACCTGAAATGCCCACCGGACGAGGAGTACGCTCGGCACTTTTCCCACGGTGAGCTTCGATTCGAACACGCACAGTAGCGATGCACGGCCGGGCGAAGGGGATCGCCCGCACAGGTGAATTCAAGCTGCGGCCAGTGGACTTGGCGCTCCGAGGGGTCCGGGGACCCGAGGATCGGGGGACCCGAGGAAGCCTCAGACTCCGGATCGGGGCTTCCGAATCGAGCTCCGGATCGGGCTCCGGATCAGAGTCCGGCTTGAACTCCGGATCAGAGTCCGGCTTCAACTCCGGATCAGAGTCCGGCTTGAACTCCGGATCAGAGTCCGGCTTGAACTCCGGATCAGAGTCCGGCTTGAACTCCGGCGATACGCAGCGCCGCGTCCGCCGTGGCATCCGCGAAGACGGACACCGGACGGTCCGGGTCTGAGCGGTGGACCAGGATGACGCCCTCGATCAGCCCGAAGACCAGGTCCGTGCGCAGCTCCAGCTCACCCTTGGCGAGGGCCGACCCGGCGCGGGTGGCGGCGATCAACTGCCGGTAGGCGTCCTTGAGTTCGGCGCGCACGGCGTGGAAGCCGGCGAACCGCTCGGAGCGCACCTCGGGCAGCAGGTAGAGGCCGCCCAGGTTGTGCGGGCCGCCGCAGAGCAGCTCGACGTCGGTGCGGCACAGCTCCCACAGCCGGTCCTCGGCCGGGGCGGCGTCGTCGGCGAGCAGCTCGCGCGCGCAGGCCAGGGAGGGTGTGACGGTGGACTCCAGCAGCGCGGCGAGCAGTTCCTCCTTGCCGGAGACGTAGTGGTACATGGAGGCCTGCCGCATTCCGGCCCGCTCGGCCACGGCCCGCGTGGTGGTGGCGGCGTACCCGCGAGTCGTGAACAACTCGGCGGCGGCCGTGAGGAGCTCGTCGCGCGGCGACAGCCCGCTGTCGGGCCGACGCTCCGCCCGCGGCCTGCCGACCCGCCGCCCACCACCGGTTCCCATGCGGTCGATCCTCGCACACGACCCCGTACGACGATCTCGGGCGGGACGACGACAGGACCGCCCGGCGCCCGACCGGAGGGAGCCGTCCCGCACCGCGCCGCGAGGGAGCCGTTCCGCACCGCGCCCGACCGTGAAGGAGCCGTCCCGCACGGCATCCGACCAAGAGGGAGTCGGCCCGCGCAGTCCGCGCCCGTGCGGGAGTCGGCCCGCTCGGCGCCCGCCGTGAGGGACCGGAAACCGACCGGCAACACCCGGGACACGGCGGCGACCCCGCGCCCGCCTAATTTCTGTCGGGCGACAGAAACCACCGCAGAGTCACCCGACCCCGAAAGGTCCCGCGATGGCGACAGCGACCACCTACGGAGCACGTGACCACGCCCGGGCGCAGGGGGGCACCCGTGCCGAGGCCATGCCCGTCGTACCGGCGAGCGCGTGGCCCGCGCCGCCGTGCGAGGCGGACCGCCTGGTGTGGGCGGAGACCGTGGCGGGCGGCAACTACACGCACCGGGTGCTGGCCCGCGGCACCGAGCTGCGGCTGACGGACCTGCGCGGCGACGCCTGCGCGCATCTGCTGTTGTTCGTCGCCGACCGCCCGTGGGAGCGGCTGAACGTGGCCGACACGGTCAAGGTGCAGTGGAACGCGTACCTCGGTGAGGGACGGTTGCTGCTGTCCGACCAGGGCCGCGTCCTCGCCTCGGTCGTCACCGACACCTCCGGACGGCACGACGCCCTGTGCGGCACCTCCACGCTCGTCCGCAACACACGGCGGTACGGGGACGGCACCCCGCAGTCCGCGTCGCCCGCCGGACGGGAGCTGTTCAAGCTGGCCGCCGCGAAGAACGGCCTGGAGCCGCGCGATCTGCCGCCTTCCCTGTCGTTCTTCCAGGGGGTCGAGGTCCGCGAGGACGGCGCCCTCGACTTCGCCGGCTCGGCCGGCCCCGGCGGCAGCGTCACCCTGCGCGCCGAGCAGGACGTCACGGTGCTCCTCGCCAACGTCCCCCACCCGGCCGATCCGCGCCCGGACTACGTGTGCACCCCGCTGGAGGTGCTCGCCTGGCGCTCGGCGGCGACCCGCCCCGGCGACCCCCTGTGGGAGGCCACCCCGGAGGGTCGCCGTGCCTTCCTGAACACCGCCGAATTCCTCACCGCGAGGGGGCTCGCATGAACATCGCGAAGACCGTCGTTCCGGCCCGCGCCGCCTGGTCGTCCGTCGTACCCACCGGCGGGACGCTGACCATCACCGACCTGCACGGCAACCAGGCCGTCGACTTCCTCGTGTACGACGCGCACGACACGTCCGTGCGCTACAGCGCCCCCGACACGATCCACGCGCAGGGCACCATCTTCCTGACCACGGGCAGCGTGCTGCTGTCCAACGAGCACACGCCGCTGATGACGGTCGTCGCGGACGACGTGGGCCGGCACGACACGGTCGGCGGCGCCTGCTCCAAGGAGTCGAACACACTCCGGTACGGCCACCACACCTTCTCGCAGCACGCCTGCGTGGACAACTTCCTGGCGGAGGGCGCCCGGTACGGCCTCGGCAAGCGCGATCTCGTCTCGAACGTCAACTGGTACATGAACGTGCCCGTCGAGAAGGACGGCACCCTCGGCATCGTCGACGGCATCTCGGCCCCCGGCCTCTCGCTGACGCTGCGCGCGGAGCGCGACGTCCTCGTCCTCGTCTCCAACTGCCCCCAGATCAACAACCCCTGCAACGGCTTCGATCCGACGGCCGTGGAGATGACGGTCGGAGCCCGCCGGGGGGACGCCGCATGAGCTTCGACACGCTGCTGGTCGCCAACCGGGGCGAGATAGCCGTCCGGATCCTCCGTACGGCCCGGGAGCTGGGCCTGCGCACGGTCGCGGTGTACTCCGACGCCGACCGGTCGGCGCCCCACGTCCGTCTCGCCGACCAGGCCGTACGGCTGGGCCCGGCGCCCGCCAAGCAGTCGTACCTCGATCCGGACCTGGTGCTGAAGGCCGCCAAGGACACGGGCGCCGGGGCGATCCACCCCGGCTACGGCTTCCTGTCCGAGGACGCGGCCTTCGCGCGCCGCTGCGAGGACGCCGGGATCGTGTTCGTGGGGCCGACCCCGGAACAACTCGAACTGTTCGGCACCAAGCACACCGCGCGGGCGGCGGCCCGGGCGGCCGCAGTACCGCTGGCCCCGGGCACGGGCCTGCTCGCCTCCCTGGACGAGGCACTCGCCCAGGCCGACGCGATCGGCTACCCCCTGATGCTCAAGGCGACCGGCGGGGGCGGCGGCATCGGAATGTCGGCATGCCGCTCCGCCGGTGAACTGACCGAGGCGTGGGAGCGGGTGCAGCGCGTCGCCGCCGCCTCCTTCTCCACGGCCGGCGTCTTCCTGGAGCGGCTCGTCGAGCACGCCCGCCATGTCGAGGTGCAGATATTCGGCGACGGCGCGGGGAACGTCGTCACCTTCGGCGACCGCGACTGCTCCCTCCAGCGCCGCAACCAGAAGGTCGTCGAGGAAGCACCGGCACCGGGGCTCCCCGCCCGCATACGGCGTCGGCTGACCGCCGCCGCACGCGACCTGTGCGCCTCCGTCGACTACCGGTCCGCCGGCACGGTGGAGTTCGTGTACGACGCGGTCCGCGAGGAGGCCTACTTCCTGGAGGTCAACACCCGCCTCCAGGTCGAGCACCCGGTCACCGAGGAGATATACGGCGTCGACCTCGTCGCCTGGATGCTGCGCCTGGCGCGCGGCGACCAGGGCGTCGTACGGGACCCGGGCCCGCCCCGCGGCCACGCCGTCGAGGCCCGCGTCTACGCCGAGGACCCCGCCCGCGACCACCGGCCCGGCGCCGGACTGCTCACCCGTGTGGAGTTCCCGCAGGGTGTGCGCGTGGACGGCTGGATCGAGACGGGGACCGAGGTCACGACCTCCTACGACCCCCTGCTCGCCAAGGTGATCGCCTACGGACCGGACCGGGAGCACGCGCGGCGGCGGCTGGACGAGGCCCTGGCCCGCACCCGTGTGGACGGCATCGAGACCAACCTGGGCCAGATCCGTGCGGCCCTCGCGGACGAGGCCTTCCGGTCGGCCACTCACTCCACGGCCACCCTTGCCGCCGTCGTCGACCCGACCCCGCGCATCGAGGTGCTGTCCGCCGGAACGCTCACCACCGTGCAGGACTGGCCGGGCCGCACCGGCTACTGGCAGGTCGGCGTGCCTCCGTGCGGCCCGATGGACGCCCTCTCCTTCCGTCTCGGCAACCGGGCGGTCGGCAACCCGGAGGGCGCGCCCGGCCTGGAGTGCACGCTCCAGGGGCCGACGCTGCGCTTCACGCACGCCACCACCGTGTGCGTCACGGGCGCCCCGGCACCGGTCACGGTGGACGGTGCGCCGGTCGCGCAGTGGGAGCCGGTGACGGTGCCGGCGGGCGCCGTCCTGGAGGTCGGTGCACCGTCCGAGCACGGGTTGCGGACCTATGTGCTGTTCGCGGGGGGCGGCCTGGACGTGCCCGCCTTCCTCGGCAGTGCGGCCACCTTCACCCTGGGCCGGTTCGGCGGCCACGGCGGGCGGGCGCTGCGCCCGGGAGACGTCCTGCACGGCGGGACGGAGACGACGGGCACCCCGGTCCCGGCCGGCGACCGCCCGGCCTTCACCTCGTCGTGGATCCTGGGAGCCCTGGAAGGCCCGCACGCGGCACCGGAATTCTTCACCGAGGACGACATCCACGACTTCTACGCCGCCGAGTGGAAGGTCCACTTCAACTCGGCTCGCACCGGCGTACGGCTGGTCGGCCCCAAGCCGCGCTGGGCCCGTCCGGACGGCGGCGAGGCGGGCCTGCACCCGTCCAACATCCACGACACGCCGTACTCGGTCGGCGCCGTCGACTACACGGGCGACATGCCGGTTCTGCTGGGCCCGGACGGTCCGTCGCTCGGCGGCTTCGTCTGCCCGGCGACGTTGCCCACCGGGGAACGCTGGAAGCTCGGCCAACTGCGCCCGGGGGACACGGTCCGCTTCGCTCCGCTGGCCGACGACGGCGCGCCCCGGCCCGCCATCGTGGACGGCGGAGTACTGGCCCGCGACGGCGACGTGACATACCGGCGCAGCGGCGACGACAACCTGCTGGTCGAGTTCGGTCCCATGCGGCTGGACCTGGCGCTGCGGATGCGGGTCCACGCGTTGATGGAGGCGGTGTCGCAGGCGTGTCTGGACGGAGTCACCGACCTCACCCCGGGAATCCGCTCCCTGCAGATCCGGACCGATCCGGGCAGGCTCGCCCAGCCCGAACTGCTCGCGCTCGTCCGCGGCATGGTCGCGGACCTGCCGCCCACCGACGAACTGGTCGTGCCGTCCCGCACCGTCCACCTCCCGCTGTCCTGGGACGACCCGGCCACTCGTGAGGCCATCGCCCGCTACATGGCGGGCGTCCGCGACGACGCGCCCTGGTGCCCGTGGAACATCGAGTTCATCCGCCGCGTCAACGGCCTGGCATCGGTCGACGACGTCCACCGCACGGTCTTCGACGCCGAGTACCTGGTCCTCGGGCTGGGCGACGTCTACCTGGGCGCCCCCGTGGCCACGCCCCTGGACCCGCGCCACCGCCTGGTGACCACGAAGTACAACCCCGCCCGCACCTGGACCGCCGAGAACTCGGTCGGCATCGGCGGCGCCTACCTGTGCGTCTACGGCATGGAGGGCCCCGGCGGCTACCAGTTCGTGGGGCGGACGACGCAGGTCTGGTCGGGATGGCAGCAGTGGGGCGCCTTCGAGCCGGGCTCGCCGTGGCTGCTGCGCTTCTTCGACCGCATCAGGTGGTATCCGGTGAGCGCGGAGGAACTGCTTGAACTCCGCGCGGACATCACCTCCGGGCGCTTCGTGCCGCGCATCGAGGAGGGCGTGTTCTCCCTGGCCGAGTACGAGGCGTTCCTCGCCGACAACGCCGTGGCGATCGCCGAGTTCAGGGCACGTCAGCAGGCCGCCTTCGCCGCGGAACGCGCCGCCTGGGAGGCGTCGGGCGAGTTCGCCCGGGCGGAGACGGCGAGCGTCCCCGCGGCGCAGAGCGAGGTGACGGTTCCGCGGGGAGGCCGGCTCGTGGAGGCCGAGTTCGCCGCGTCCGTGTGGCAGGTGAACGTGGAGCCGGGCGACCACGTCACGGCGGGGCAGCCGCTGCTGGCCCTGGAGGCGATGAAGATGGAGTCCAGGGTGCACGCGCCGGTCGACGGCGTGGTGACGGAGATTCTGGCCGGGCCGGGGGCCCAGGTGGAAGCGGGCACGGCATTGCTGGTTCTCGGCCCCCCGCAGGCGACGGCACCGTGACGGCTACCAGGTGGTGTGCGGGCGGTCGTTCCTCCCCCAGTGCCTCGACGGCCTCGGCGGTACCCCCGGGGCGGAACGGATGGGCACACACCGCGGCACGCACCGCCCACCGGCCGACCGACGAATCCACCCCAGCCCAGGAGCACAGATGTCCACCCTGATCCGAGTCCGCCAGGCATACGCCCGCGTGGAAGCCGTCGACCGCCCCGAAATCTGGATCGACCTCCGCGACCAGTCGGACGTGGAGGCCGAAGCAAGGACCGTCGACGCCCGAGTGGCCGCAGGCGAACACCTGCCCCTGGCCGGGAGACTCTTCGCGGCGAAGGGCAACATCGACGTCAAGGGCCTGCCCACCACGGCAGGGTGCCCGGCGTACGCGTACGCGCCCGAAGAGGACGCCCCTGTCGTCGCGCGCCTGCGCGAGGCGGGGGCCATCGTGCTCGGCACGACGAACCTGGACCAGTTCGCGACGGGCCTGGTCGGCACCCGCTCCCCCTACGGTGCCGTACGCAACGCCCACGACCCGGCGAGGATCAGCGGAGGCTCCAGCTCCGGCTCGGCCGTGGCGGTGGCGCTCGGCATCGTCGACTTCGCCCTCGGCACGGACACCGCGGGCTCGGGCCGGGTCCCGGCCGCCTTCAACGGCATCGTGGGCCTCAAGCCCACCCGTGGCCTCGTCCCCACGAGGGGTGTCGTGCCCGCCTGCGCCTCCATCGACTGCGTCACCGTCTTCGCCCGTACGCTCCCGGAGGCCGAGCAGGCCCTGGCCCACATGGCGTCGCCACCCGACCGCCCGCTCCCGCCGCTCCCCCAGCGGGCCCCGGGCCCCTGGCGCATCGCGGTCCCGTCACCGGCGCGACTCGGCGAGCTGGACGAGGGCTGGGCGGAGGCCTACGAGGCCGCGGTCGGCCGGCTCGTCGAAGCGGGTGCCGAGGTGCGGAGCATCGACCTGACCCCGTTCACGGAGGCGGCCGCGATGCTGTACGAGGGTGCGTTCGTGGCGGAGCGCTACACGGCGGTCGGGAGCTTTGTCGACACGTTGACGGCCGAGGGCGGCCAGGGCCTCGACCCGACGGTCGCCGGCATCATCGGCCGCGCCCGCCACATCCCGGCCCACCGGCTCTTCGCCGACCAGGCCCGGCTGGCCGCCCTGCGCGCCCACGCCCTCGCGGAACTGGCCGACGCGGACGCCCTGTTGCTGCCCACCGCCCCGGGGCACCCCACCCTCGCCGAGGTCGCCGCCGATCCGCTGGGCGCCAACGCCCGTCTGGGCCGCTTCACCAATTCCACGAACCTGTTCGACCTGGCGGCGGTGGCCGTCCCGGCGGGCGAGGTGAACGGGCTGCCGTTCGGCGTGATGCTGGTCGGCCCGGCGTTCACCGACGAACGCCTGGCCCGCATCGCGTCCGCCCTGCGACCGGAGACGTGTGTGGCCGTGGTGGGCGCACACCTGTCGGGCCAGCCCCTGAACCCCCAACTCCGGTCCCTGGGCGCCCGGCTGGATCGTACGACGACCACGGCCCCCGTCTACCGCCTGCACGCGCTGCGCACGGACCCGCCGAAGCCGGGCCTGGTCCACGTGGGGGAAGGCGGCTCGGCGATCGAGACGGAGGTCTGGCGCCTCCCGGCAGAAGGCCTGGGCCGCCTGCTGACGGCCCTCCCCCGCCCGATGACGCTGGGCAGCGTGCAGCTGGCGGACGGAAGCCGGGTCCCGGGCTTCCTGTGCGAGCCCGGCGCCCTGACGGACGCGCGGGACATCACGTCATACGGCGGCTGGCGGACGTATGTGACTCAGAGGGGAGGGCAACAGGCCTGAACGGGCGCGGGGCCGAGTCGGCATACGTCATGGCCGCGCGGGCGCGAGCGAGCACAACACGCCCGCACCCGCACCGCACCCGCCGGCGAAAGCTCACCCCACCGACGAATAGGCCACGACACCCCGCAGCAACTGATCAACCGCCTTGCGCGCGGCCTTGGCCACGGTCGAGTCCTCCGCAGGTGAGGCCGCCGCGATCTGGCCCAGGACGTCGATGACCTGCTTGCACCACCGTACGAAGTCGCCGGCCGGCATCTCCGCCTCGTTCAGGACCTCGTCCAGGCCCTTGCCGCTGGCCCACATGTACGCGGCCCAGGCGAACCCGAGATCGGGTTCGCGCTGGCCGACGCCTTCGGTCTGGCTGATGCGGAACTCCTCCTCCAGGGCGTCCAGACGGCCCCAGATCCGCACCATCTCGCCGAGCGCGGCCTTGGCCCTGCCCGAGGGCAGCTTGGGCGCCATCGCGTCGTCGCCGACCCGGGCCTCGTACACCAGCGCCGAGACGCACGCGGCCAGTTCGGCCGGGGCGAGTCCCTCCCAGACGCGCTCGCGCAGGCATTCGCTGGCGAGCAGGTCGAGTTCGCCGTAGAGCCGGGCGAGCCGCTTGCCGTGCTCGGTCACCTCGTTGCCGCGCAGGTAGTCCAGCTCGGTCAGCAGCGCCACGATCCGGTCAAACGTACGCGCGATGGTGTTGGTGCGGCCCTCGATGCGGTGTTCGAGCTGCTTGGTGTCGCGCAGCAGCCGGTGGTAGCGCTCGGCCCAACGGGCGTGGTCCTCGCGGTCGTTGCACCCGTGGCAGGGGTGGGCGCGCAGTTCGGCCCTCAGGCGGGCGATCTCACGGTCGTCGGCCGCCTGGGAGCGCCGCTTGCGGTGCCGCTCCGGCGGGATGTGCCCGGCCTTGGTGCGCAGCGCGGAGGCGAGGTCGCGGCGGGACTGCGGCGAGCGCGGGTTGAAGGACTTCGGGATCCGCATACGCTCCAGCGGCTCGACGGGCACCGGGAAGTCCATCGTGGCCAGCCGCTTGACCTGCCGTTCGGCGGTGAGGACGAGCGGGCGCGGGCCGTCCTGGTACTCCAGGCCCCGGTGGCCGCCCACGCGGCCGGCGGGCAGGCCGGGGTCCAGGACCAGGGCCAGGCCCGCGTACTTGCCGGTGGGGACGTGGATGACGTCGCCGGGTTTGAGCTTCTCCAGAGCGACGGCGGCCTCGGCGCGGCGCTGGGCGGCGCCCTGCCGGGCCAGTTCGGTTTCGCGTTCCTTCAGTTGGCGGCGCAGCCGGGCGTATTCCTCGAAGTCGCCGAGGTGGCAGGTCATGGCCTGCTTGTAGCCCTCGAGGCCCTCTTCGTTGCGCTGCACCTGGCGGGAGATGCCGACGACGGACTTGTCGGCCTGGAACTGTGCGAAGGACGTCTCGAGGAGTTCCCGGGAGCGGTGCCTGCCGAACTGCTCGACCAGGTTGACGGCCATGTTGTACGACGGCTTGAAGCTGGAGCGCAGCGGGTAGGTGCGCGTGCCGGCCAGGCCCGCGAGGTGCTCGGGGCTCATGCCGCGCTGCCACAGGACCACCGCGTGGCCTTCGACGTCGATGCCGCGGCGGCCGGCGCGGCCGGTGAGCTGGGTGTACTCGCCGGGGGTGATGTCGGCGTGCTGTTCGCCGTTCCACTTGACGAGCTTTTCCAGCACCACCGAGCGGGCGGGCATGTTGATGCCGAGCGCGAGGGTCTCGGTGGCGAACACGGCCTTCACCAGGCCGCGGACGAAGAGTTCCTCCACGACCTCCTTGAAGGTGGGCAGCATGCCCGCGTGGTGGGCCGCTATACCGCGCTCGAGGCCTTCCAGCCACTCGTAGTAGCCGAGGACGTGCAGGTCCTCGCGCGGGATCGAGGCCGTGCGCTCCTCGACGAGGGCGCGTACCAGTTCCCGCGACTCCTCGTCGTTGAGCCTGAGGCCGGCGTAGAGGCACTGCTGCACGGCGGCCTCGCAGGCGGCGCGGCTGAAGATGAACGTGATCGCGGGCAGCAGGCCCTCGGCGTCCAGCCGTTCGATGACCTCGGGCCGGCTCGGCGTCCAGACCCGGGCACGCTGTCTGCGCTCCCGCTCGCGGTCGGCCTCGCGCATGGCACGGCCGCGCCTGCGGTCCTGGAACATGGGGCGGCTGGCCTCCATGCGGGCCAGTCGCATGAGGTCGGGGTTGACGGCCTTCCGGTGGCCCTCGCCCTCCTCGAACAGGTCGTACATCCGGCGGCCGGCCAGCACGTGCTGGAACAGCGGCACGGGCCGGTGCTCGGAGACGATCACCTCGGTGTCCCCGCGGACGGTGTCGAGCCAGTCGCCGAACTCCTCCGCGTTGGACACGGTCGCCGACAGCGACACCAGCGTCACCGACTCGGGGAGGTGGATGATCACTTCCTCCCAGACGGCGCCGCGGAAGCGGTCGGAGAGGTAGTGCACCTCGTCCATGACTACGTAGCCCAGGCCGAGGAGGGTCTGCGAACCCGCGTACAGCATGTTCCGCAGGACCTCGGTGGTCATCACGACGATGGGTGCGTCGGAGTTGACGCTGTTGTCGCCGGTGAGGAGGCCGACCTTCTGTGCGCCGTAGCGGCGGCACAGGTCGTTGTACTTCTGGTTCGACAGCGCCTTGATCGGGGTCGTGTAGAAGCACTTCTTGCCCTGTTGGAGGGCGAGGTGGACGGCGAACTCGCCGACGATCGTCTTGCCGGAGCCGGTCGGCGCGGCCACCAGCACGCCCTTGCCCGCCTCGAGCGCCTGACAGGCCTCGATCTGGAAGGGGTCGAGGCCGAAGTCGTACATCTCGCGGAAGGAGGCGAGCGCGGTGGCCTGCTCGGCAGCGCGCCTACGGGCTGCCGCGTACCGCTCGGCCGGGGAGAGGTCCTCTGTCATCGTGCTTTCGAGCGTACCGGGAGCCACTGACAACAGGACGATCATTATCCGGAACGTGGACTGATCACCGGCAGTCGACCGACGGAACGCGGATGCCCCCGCTCCGGGAGGTCACCCGGGAGGCGGGGGCATCGCGGTTCGGCTCTGTGCCGGGCGGGTCACGTCACGTCGTCATAGCCGTTGATCCGGCCGGTGCCGGGCAGCTCGGGGGCGGTGCTCGCGCTCACCGCCTCCACCTCGTCGATCTCCTCGGGCGTGAGGTCGAGCTCGGAGGCCTCGTCGTCTCCGGGTCCCTCGCCCTGGCGGCGGGCCCGGCGGCGGTCGTTGAGCAGCGAGAAGCCCACGGCGATGAAGAACAGCGCCCAGATCGGCGCCGCCAGCGCCAGCATGGACATCGGGTCGGCGCCGGGCGTGGCCACCGCCGCGAAGCCGGCGATGCCGACGACCATGCCGCGCCACCAGCCGAGCATGCGCCGACCGGACAGGATGCCGGTGAGGTTGAGCATCACGAGCAGCAGCGGCATCTCGAAGGAGAGACCGAAGACCACCACCATGCGCGTGACCAGGTCGAGCAGCTTGTCCAGCGGCAGCAGGTTCTCAGCGCCCTTGGGCGTGAGGCCGATCATCACCTTCGCCGTGGTGGGCAGCACGTTGTAGGCGAGGTAGCCGCCACCGAGGAAGAGCGGGAAGCCGAATCCGACGAACGCGTAGGCGTACTTCTTCTCGTGGCGGTGCAGACCGGGTGCGACGAAGGCCCAGAGCTGGTAGAGCCAGACCGGTGCCGACAGCACGACGCCGGCGGTCAGCGAGGCCTTCAACGCCAGCGTGAAGGGTGTCAGCAGACCACTGACCGTGATGTGCGCGCAGTGGACGTCTTCCTTCGTCTTCGCCATCTGCCCGAAGGTTTGCGCGCAGCCGACCGAGTCCAGCAGCGGCTTGGTGATGAAGTTGATGATGTCCTGATAGTAGAAAGCGGCCACGATCGTGACGACGACGATCGCCAGGACACCCTTTGCGAGCCGGTTCCGCAGCTCACGCAAGTGATCCGCGAGCGGCATCCGCCCCTCGGGATCCCTCTCCTGCTTGCGGGCGGACTTGAGCAACCCACATCCTCATCTCGTGCAGCGGACCGGAGACCCCGGTCCGCACGTCAGCGCTGGGTCGTCGTGTCCGTCGGCTCGTTGACCGGCCGGGAGCTGGCCACGTCGCCGGGGGCGGCCTGGATGGTGCGCTGGGCCGCGGACTGCTCCTCCGGCTGCTGGGCGGGGGCGGACGGCTTGCCGTCGTCCTTCATCGCCTTGGCCTCGCTCTTCAGAATGCGCGCGGACTTGCCGAGCGACCGCGCCATGTCCGGAAGCTTCTTCGAGCCGAACACGAGGACGATCACCAGAACCAGGAGCACCAGGTGCCACGGCTCAAGTGCGTTGCGGAACATAAGTCTTCACCTTCTCACTGAGGCGGGGCGGCGGGGGCCTGTCCGACCGGTCGGACAGGTGTCCGACCTTCGTGCTGGCAGCGATCGTATCGCCCGGGGATGAACACGGGACCATCCCTGTGCGTACTCTCGCTCCGCGGGCCGCGTGTGCTCCGGGCCGCGACCAGCAGCGTACCTGGAGGCAACGGCGGGGCGACAGGGCGAAGCGGCACCACAGGGCTGACGTTCGGCAGCTCACAGGAGTTCCCGGTACGGCTCACCGGGGGTCGGCCGCCCGGGCCGCGCTCACGGCCGCCCGCTCCAGGTCCTCGGCCGCCCTGTTGATACGGCGCGCCGAGTCCGAGACCTGCCTGCCCAGGCGCCGCGCCTCCAGGAAGACCCGGACCGCCAGCACACCGAGGACGGCAAGTCCCAGGAAACCCACAGCTACCGCGAACATCGGCCAGAACATGACGTCGAGCCTAGACGGTCCGCGGCGGTTTTGTTCGGAGCAGCGGGCGGGACCGGAGGAAGGCACCCGCGGCCGCCTCGCCGACGGCCTACCCGTTCTCGGGACCCACCGGATGAACGGGCAGCACGCCTGCTGTCGATCTTGACAACCGGCGTCGCACTCCACTTAGTATCGGCTCGACCTTGGGCAGGGGGCACGGAAAAACGCCGTCCATAAAACGGATCGACGACCGAGTCGTCGCGTGTTCCTCCGCCTCGACCCATTCAATTTCATAGGGGGAAACATGCGCCTCAAGCAGCGCCTCAGCCTGATCGTCGCCGGTTCCGTGGCGATTCTCGGCATAGCCGCCGTCACGCCGGCGAGCGCGGCCACCATGTCGGCCGATTCGGTTCACCGCGGCAGCGTGGGCTGCTTCAATTACTCCTGGGGGGATGGAAGCGCGACCTACACGATCTACTACCACAACACCTGTGACGTGAAGTCCGCCATCGCCGGCACCACCAACGCGCTGTTCGACAACAAGTGGTGCGCGGACGTGGCCGCAGACGGCAAGGGCCACACCGTGGTGTACAACAAGCCCATGACCTTCTCGTCCTCCAAGGGCGGCCACTGCTGACCTCCGGCGCACCGGTCGGGCAGCCGGGTCACGGCGACGTGACCCGGCTTCGCCGGTTTCACCTTCTCGGGTTCGCCATCGTCCGTTCGATATCGTCCGTTCGATATCGACTGTGATGTCGGCGACGGCACCGGGGCGGACGAGCCGAAGATTTCCGTGCACCCGTTTCTCATGGCGCCGGACCGCCGGATCCGCTCACGCGGACTGCCGGGCTCGTATTCCACATCGGCGACGCGATGAGTCTCCCGGCCACACGGCGGGCGCTTTCTTTTCCGGCGGGCCGCCGGAGCGAAGTCGGTTTTCGCATCGGTGGCGGTGTGCGCGCCCTGCACTTTGACCTTGTCGATCCGGTCGAACCTCGGAAGCAATTACCGACGGTCAAGCATCAGGCAATTCCGCATTCGTTACCGCATTATCCGACGGCCCGAACCTGCTCCTTGCCCGCGCAGAACACGGCGAGGGCACCGGTGCGACGCGCCAGGACCGGAATTCCCTCCCCACCGCCCACGCACCGGCTTTCGCAGCCCACATCCCTTTTCCTTTGCGGGTGGCGGAAAAAACGGCCGCGGCGTTCTCCTGCGACGGCCCGCACTCCGGCGTGCCGGTGGCGGCGGTACTACGCCGTGGGGTGCAGCCGCAGGGTCCTGACCCCGCCCCCGGTGAGCAGCTCCACGATGCGCTCCCCGGCGGGCTTGCGCACCGCGGCGCCGCACTCGGGGCAGGTGAAGGAGTAGAACGTCGTCCGGCTGGTGGCGCCGATGGCCAGGCGCAGCGCGCTCGCGGCGAGCTCGAAGCGGCCCCGGCAGTCGGGGCAGCCCGCCTTGAACACGACGGGGACCGCTCTCCTCATCCCGGCGAAGGCGGCCGCCACCGTCATTTCCCTCGCTCCGGACTCCAGAGACTCGCTCACAGCCCTCGCTCCTCTTGTCGTTCCGCTCGTTCGCCCTCGGGCCCCGCGGCCTGCCTCAGGGGGGCGACCGCGCTCAGCTCCTCCGGCCGCACGCCCGCCCCGGCGGTACCGGCGCGCGGCGGCTCGTTCGGGTCCGGCGCCTGCGCGTGGTCCTGCCCTTCGGCCACCCCGGGCACCACTGCCGGCGGTGTGCCGTACGCCGCGAGCGCCTCGCGGGCCGCCTGCCGGGCACTGTCCGCGAGATCCTGCGGCGACACGATCCGGCCGTCCCGTCCGAGCCGCAGCGCCAGCCGTCTGAGCGACGCCGGGTCGGGGGTCCGCAAGGTGATACGCAGCCCGCCGTCCGGCAGTTCATCCGCGCTGTCGTGCGGGTAGTACTCGGCGACCCAGCGACCGCCCGGACCGACCTCGACGACCACCTCGGGGTCCTCGGCTGCGGGCTGGACCAGCCCTTCCGACAGGTCCCGCAGCTCCACCTCCGGCGGCGCCGACGGCTCGTCGAGGATCTTGATCTCGGCGACCCGGTCGAGCCGGAAGGTGCGGCGCGCCTCGGAGCGACGGCACCACGCCTCCACATAGGTGTGGCCGACGCTGACCAGGCGGATCGGGTCGATCTCCCGTTCGGTCACCTCGTCGCGGGCCGGCGAGTAGTAGCGGATCCACAGCCGGCGGCGCTCGGAGATGGCCCGGTCCACGTCCGCGAAGACACCGCCCTCGGACTCGAACGTCACCGACAGGCGGGAGCTGGCGCCCGCGGCCTCGCCCGCGGCGGTCTCCACCTTGGCGGTGGCGCGCAGCAGCGCCTGCCGGTCGCTCTCCCGCAGCCCCGGCAGGGTGGCCACGGCCCGCGCGGCCACCAGCAGCGCGGTCGCCTCGTCCGCCGCCAGCCGCAGCGGCTCGGCCGCCTCCGCGCCGAGGGCGGCCGGGTTGTGCCACCAGATGCGCTCGCCGTCGGTGTCGATGTCCAGGAGGTCGCCGCCGCGGAAGCTGGTGCCGCACATGGGCAGCACGTCGAGGTCCGAGACCAGCTCCTCCTCGGTGATCCCGAACGCCCGGGCGACATCCTCGACGCGCGCTCCGGGGCGCTCCCGCAGATACGTCACCAGCGACAGCATCCGCCGCGTCTGGTCGATGGCGTTCGCGGGCCTGGCCGGTTTGCCTGCCACGGTCGTACCTCTCCCCCTCAGCCCTTGGCCACGGCACGCAGCCGGTCGACCACGTCGGCCCGCAGCTCCGCCGGCTCCAGGACCACCACGTCGGGCCCGAACTCCACCAGCCAGGCGTCGAGGCCGTGCCCGTACGGAATCTCCAACTCGTCCCAGCCGTCACCGAGTTCCCGCACGGAGGTGGCCTTCGCCCGAAGGGGGTACCCCGCGTCCTTGCGCAGCCGGATCCGCGCCGAACGGTCGGCGGTCTCCCCCGCCCAGCTCGCCACGGTCTCACGGACGGTGACCACGTCGGGCACCGGGGCGGTGAAGGCGCCGCCGCGGCTGCGCACCTTGCCGGTGATCCTCGACAGCCGGAAGACACGCTCGGCGCCCCGGTCACGGTCCCAGCCGGCCAGGTACCAGTGGCCGCGCCAGCACTCCAGCGCCCACGGTTCGACATGGCGCTGTTCGGGGCGGGCGGCGGTGGCCTTGCGGTAGTCGAAGACGACGGGGCGGCGGTCCCGGCAGGCCAGCATCAGCGGCTCGAACGCCGCCTCGTGCACCGGAATTCGGGGCTCCAGGGCACTGTGCGCCCCGTACGGGTCGACGTCCTCGGGCAGGCCTGCCGCGCGCAGCTTCTGCAACGCGCCGCTCGCGGCACCGGCGAGCCGGGCCTGCTGCCACACCTTGGCGGCCAGGCCGAGCGCGGCGGCCTCCTCGGCGTCCAGGGTGATGGGGGGAAGGCGGTTGCTGTCGCGGCGGGCCAGATACCCGACCTCGCCGTCGAGGTTCTCCACGGTCTCGATCACGAGTCCGAGTTCCCGCAGGTCGTCCTTGTCCCGCTCGAACATGCGGTTGAAGGAGTCGTCGGACCCGGCTTCCATATAGGCCTCGATGGACTCGCGCAGCTCACGCTTGCTGAGCGGCCGCCGCGTCCCCAGCAGACACAGCGCCAGGTTCATCAGCCGCTCGGCCTTGGCAATGGCCATCGACGCCCTTCGCCTCCCCATGGTGCTTACGACGGACGACCGTACCGCCCGCGAGCACCCCGGCAAAAGCCGAGGGCCCAGGCCCGCACAGGCATGGGCATCGGCTGATCGTTTCCGGTCCCTTCCGGGCAGCCGCCACACCGCCCCCGGCGACCGGCTTCGGCGGCCCCGGACGACGCGACGCTCGGACCCGGCGCGCGCTCCGGTCGTACTCCCGCCGCCGAGCCGCTCTGGTCGTCGTCACCCGGCCGAGCCGCCCGGTCAGAGCCGCCCCGGCGGCCGGGACGCCTGCGTGGCCGCCGGGCGACCGCTTCGCCGGCCCGGCCCGGCGGCCGGACGGCCACGACGCGGCAGAACAGGTACCCCCGCGCCGGGGCGCCGTCCGGCGGCCGCCGGACGGCTTCCGGCAGCCGGCCGACCGCCGCCGGGCCGGGACCCGGCGGCTCCGTGGCTGTCGCCCCGGTCAGACCCCGACCAGGTCGCAGACGAAGATCAGCGTCTCGCCCGGCTTGATCCGGGCGCCCGCGCCACGGTCGCCGTAGGCCAGGTGCGGAGGAATCGTCAGCTGGCGGCGGCCGCCGACCTTCATGCCCTGGACGCCCTGGTCCCAGCCCTTGATGACCTGGCCGACACCGAGCTGGAAGCGCAGCGGCGTGCCGCGGTTCCACGACGCGTCGAACTCCTCACCGGTGGAGAAGGCGACACCCACGTAGTGGACGGAGACGGTGTCGCCCGCCTTGGCCTCCGGGCCGTCACCCTCCCAGATGTCCTTGATCTCGAGGTCGGCCGGGGGCTCGCCGCCCGGGAAGTCGATCTCGGGCTTCTCGATGCTCACGTCAAAAGCTCCTGCTGTTTCGTGTTGAGGCCATTGCGGCAAGACCGACACTCTCACATCCCCGCAGGGCTTACATCTTCGCCAGGATGTCGACGGAGAAGACCAGCGTGGAGTCCTTCTTGATGGCGCTGCCGCTCGGCGGGTTGTCCCCGTACCCCAGCTTCGGCGGGATGACGATGAGCACACGGCTGCCCACCTTCTTGCCCGTCAGCCCCTGCGACCAGCCCTTGACCACCTGCTGCAAAGAGAGCGTGGCGAGCTGGTTGTGGGCGTACGAGGAGTCGAACTCCTTCCCCGTGTCCCACAGCACGCCCTTGTACTGCACGAGGACCGTGTTGTCCGCCTTGACCTCGTCGCCGTCGCCCTCGATGACGTACTTCGCGACCAGCCCCGTCGGCGGCTTCACCTTCGGCACGTCGATGGACGGCGCCGTGCCGTCGGTGTTCGCGCCCACCTTCGGCAGGTCGGGGGCGCTCTGCGCCACCGCCTTGCCCTGGGCGGAGCTCTTCGCGTTGAACGTGTTCAGGACGTCCACCACGAACACCAGCGTGTCGGTGCCCTTGATCCCCGCCTGCTGATTGCCCTGCGTGCCGTACCCCCAGGTCGGCGGCACGGCCATCAGCACCCGGCTGCCGGCCTTCTTCCCCGCCAGCGCATAGCGCCAGCCGTCGATGATGCCGCCCTCGGCGAGCTGGATCACCAGCGGCGTCTTGCGGTCGTAGGAGTTGTCGAAGACCTTCCCCGTGTCCCAGATCTGGCCCAGGTAGTTCGCCTGGATGTAGTCGTTCTCCGCGACCGTCCGCCCACCGCCCGCGATCACCGTCTTGACCGCCAGGTCCTTCGACGGGGCACCGGAGCCCTTGGCCACGGTCGGCTTCTGCCCGAACCCGGTGCCCGCGGTGATCGCCGGCAACGGCCCCTCGACGATCTTCGGCGGCGGGGCGGCCGACGTGCCCGAGGGCGCGGGGGACGAACTGGTGCCGCTCGCACCCTTGGACTTGTCGTCGCCGCACCCGGCGACGGTGACCAGCCCGGCGGGCACAGCGGCAAGGAGAAGAGAGCGTCGGCGCACGATGGGGCCTCAATCGATCGATCTTGTCGGATGGCGTGCGCGCAACTCTACGGCGTGAGAAGGGCGCCGTACGGCAAACGTACGGCGCCCGTGTGGCGTTGCGGTGACACACGCGAAGCGCGCATCTCACATTCCGGTCTCACATTCCGGCGATCAGCTTCTCCACCCGGTCGTCCACCGAACGGAACGGGTCCTTGCACAACACCGTCCGCTGCGCCTGGTCGTTGAGCTTCAGATGCACCCAGTCGACCGTGAAATCACGGCGCTGCTCCTGCGCCCGCCGGATGAAGTCACCGCGCAGCCGCGCCCGAGTGGTCTGCGGCGGAACCGACTTCCCCTCGAAGATCTTCAAGTCGTTGCAGATCCGGGCGGCTTGGCCCTTCTTCTCCAGCAGGTAGTACAGACCACGACGACGGTGGATGTCGTGGTAGGCGAGGTCTATCTGCGCCACCCGCGGATGCGACATCGTCATGTTGTGCTTCGCCCGGTACCGCTCGATGAGCTTGTACTTCATCACCCAGTCGATTTCGGTACCGATCCGGTCGAGGTCCTCCGCCTCGATCGCGTCCAGCGTACGGCCCCACAGCTCCAGCACCTGCTCGACCGTGCCCGTCCGGATACCGCGCCGCTCGCAGAAGTCCACCGCCTTCTCGTAGTACTCCCGCTGCACCTCGAGCGCGGAGGCCTCCCGGCCACTGGCCAGGCGCACCTTGCGGCGCCCCGTGATGTCATGGCTGACCTCACGGATCGCCCGGATCGGGTTCTCCAGGGTCAGGTCACGCATCACCGTGCCCGCCTCGATCATGCGCAGCACCAGGTCCGTCGCGCCGACCTTCAGCAGCATCGTCGTCTCGGACATGTTCGAGTCGCCGACGATGACGTGCAGACGGCGGTAACGCTCCGCGTCCGCGTGCGGCTCGTCCCGCGTGTTGATGATCGGCCGGGAGCGGGTCGTCGCCGAACTGACGCCCTCCCAGATGTGCTCGGCCCGCTGACTCACGCAGTACACCGCCCCGCGCGGAGTCTGCAGCACCTTGCCGGCACCGCACAGCAACTGCCTCGTCACCAGGAACGGGATCAGGATGTCCGCGAGCCGCGAGAACTCCCCGTGCCGCGCCACCAGGTAGTTCTCGTGACAGCCGTAGGAGTTGCCCGCCGAGTCCGTGTTGTTCTTGAAGAGGTAGACGTCGCCCGCGATTCCCTCCTCGTGCAGGCGGCGTTCGGCGTCGACCAGCAGTCCCTCGAGAATGCGCTCGCCGGCCTTGTCGTGGGTGACCAGTTCGATCACGTTGTCACATTCGGGTGTCGCGTATTCCGGATGAGAGCCCACGTCGAGATAGAGGCGGGCCCCGTTCCGCAGAAACACATTGCTGCTGCGGCCCCATGACACGACACGGCGGAAGAGGTACCGCGCCACCTCGTCAGGCGACAGGCGGCGCTGTCCCCTGAACGTGCACGTGACACCGTACTCGTTCTCCAGCCCGAAAATGCGGCGGTCCATGACTGAACATTACGCCCGATCCCGCGAGCTGAAACGGGGTTCGACGGCACGGTTCGGATCATTTTCCGGTGAAGCCGCAACCACCCCGCCCCCGGCGGGAGCTGCGAGGACCCGCCCCGTGGCCACCAGAACCAGCAGGGACACGGCCCCCGCGACCCCCGGCACCGCGAAACCCCACAGGGCGCCACCCGCCTGCACCACCGGCCCCGCAACGCCCGTCCCCACCGACGCGCCCACCGTGAACGTCGTCACCAGCCACGAGAAGGCCTCCGTCACCGTACCGCTCGGCGCATGCCGGTCCACCAGCACGAACGCACACGCGATGGACGGCGCCAGAAAGACCCCCGCCACCGCGGTGAGCAGCACCATCGCCACCGCACCCGGCATCAGCATCAACGGCAGATAACACACCGCCAGCAGCCCCACCAGCACCCGCAGCCGCCGCTCCGGCGCACCCGGCCACCGCCGCGCCCCGTACACCGCGCCCCCGACCAGGGCACCGAACCCGATCGCCGCCATCAGCCAGCCGTACACCCCGTCGCCACCGTGACCATCGGCGTACGACACGGCCGCCACCGTGATGGAGCCCAGCGCCATCCCCACGAACAGGAACGCGCCGAGCAGCGCCAGCAGCCCCGGCGAGCGCAGCGCCCCCAGCCAGTGCGCCTCCCGCGGCGCCGACCGCCACCCACGCGACGGCGGCGACACCACCACGGACAGCGCGCCCAGCACCCCGACGACGTTCAGCACCACCACCGCCACCCGCGCCGACCACAGCGACGCACACAGCGTCACCAGGAGCGGGCCCACGGTGAACATCACCTCCTGCGCCACCGCATCCATGGCGTACGCGGTGTGCACCTGCTCCTCCCGGCGCAGCACCACCGGCCACAGCGCCCGCAGACCGCCCTCCAGCGGCGGCGTGAACAGCCCGGCGACCACCATCGCGGCATACGCCACGGCGAGCGGCTCCAGACCCGTCAGGGCGAACACCGTCATGGCGGCGGCGGACACCACCGCCGCGGGCAGCTGCACCCGCGGCTGGCCGTGCAGATCGACCAGCCGGCCGAGCACCGGCTGCCCCACCGCGTTGGCCACCCCGTACACCGCGGCCAGCGCCCCCGCGAGGCTGTACGTGCCGCCCTCCGCCCGCACGAACAGCACCACGGCGATCGCGGCGACCGCGTTCGGCAACCGGCCCACCAGCGTCCCCGCCAGCAGCCGGGCGGCATGCCTCGCCCTGAGGACCTCCAGATATCCCGCGGCCACGCACACCCCTTCCGCCGGCCCCACCCCGCTTCTCCGTACCCGCGACAGGTGAAGTTTTACGTATAACCTCGCCTGCCATACGTACCATGAGCGCTGACCGGAGTCCACACCACGCGTCCGCCCGAAAGACCGCAAGAAGGAGCACGCCCACAGTGCCACGAGGTAGCACGCGACCCACCAGCCGCGATGTCGCCCAGGCCGCCGGCGTCTCCCAGGCAGCCGTCTCCCTCGTCCTCGGCGACAAATGGCGCGGACGCGTCTCCGAACCCGTCGCCGAACGCGTCCGCCAGGCGGCCCGGGAACTCGGCTACCGGCCCAACCTCGCGGCACGCAACCTCCGCCTCGGCCGCACCCGCACCGTCCTGCTCGTCGTACCCGCACTCACCACCGAATTCTTCGCCGGCGTCTACACCGGCGCCGCCCGCGTCGCCGCCGACCACGGCTTCGGCGTCGTCCTCTACCCCTCACCCGAAGGCGTCGGCCCCGCCAGAGACCCCTTCCACTCCGCGCAAGCCGCCCTCGACGGCGTCATCGCCTCCTCCATGGCCGCCGACGCCCTCACCGCCATCCACGGCGACCAACTCCCCCTCGTCATGCTCGACAGCGACCCCCAGGGCAGCCCGGGAGCCGCAACCGTCAACCTCGACATCACCGACGGCGTACGCCAAGTAGCCGAACACCTGCTCGCCCTGGGCCACCGGCACTTCCTCCACCTCGCCGCCGACATCCCCTCCTGGACCTTCCGGACACGCGCCCGGGAACTCGCCGCACGCGTCCACGCCGCCCCCGGAACCACCCTCCGCACCACCCACGCCCCCATCTCCATCGAAGGCGCCCTCACCGCCGCCGAAACCGCCCTCGCCGCCCCGGGCCCCCGCCCCACCGCCCTCGTCTGCGACGACGACAAACTCGCCGCCGGCGCCTACAAAGCCGCCCGCCGCCTCGGCCTGCGCATCCCCGACGACCTCTCCGTCACCGGCCTCGACGACCTCGCCCTCGCCACCGCCCTCGACCCCGAACTCACGACCGTACGACTGGACGCCGAACTCTTCGGCGAACGCGGCATGCAAGCCCTGCTCGCCGTCCTCGAAGGCCGCACACTCGAGCAGGGAGACATCCCGGTGCAACTCGTCGTACGCGCCTCCACGGCACCACCGCGCCGGTGACCCCACAGCACAACGCCGCGCGCCCCGACCACGAACGGGCGGGGCGCACGGCGTCATACGGTCATGCGAGTGAGACCAGCGAGCAAGACGAGTGAGACGACCTACTCCTCCGACTCGGCCTCGGCGTCAGCCTCCGCCTCCGCCGCCGTCGACGCACCGTCCGCCTGCAGCAGACGCGACAGCTGACGACCGGTGATCCGCCGGAACTTCCGCTTCTGCGGCCGCGTACGGTCCAGCACCGCGACCTCCAGACGCTCCGCCGGAATCTCCCGCTCACTGCCGTTCGTGTCCCGCGACAGCGCCTGAACAGCCAGCTTCAACGCCTCCGCCAACGTCATCCCGTCACGGTGCCGCTGATCGAGAAAACTGCTGATCTGCTCCGCATTGCCGCCGACCGCCACCGAACCGTGCTCATCCACGATCGACCCGTCATGCGGCAGACGGTAGATCTGGTCACCCTCCGGGGTCTCCCCCACCTCGGCGACCACCAGCTCCACCTCGTACGGCTTCTCCGCCGCACTCGAGAAGATCGTGCCCAGCGTCTGCGCGTACACGTTCGCCAGACCACGAGCGGTCACATCATCACGGTCATAGGTGTAACCGCGCAGATCCGCGTAGCGCACACCACCGATCCGCAGGTTCTCGTACTCGTTGTACTTACCGGCCGCCGCGAAACCGATCCGGTCATAGATCTCACTGAACTTGTGCAGCGCACGGGACGGGTTCTCACCGACGAACACGATGCCGTCGGCGTACTGCATCACGACCAGACTGCGGCCGCGCGCGATGCCCTTACGGGCGTACTCCGCCCGGTCGGCCATGGCCTGCTGGGGGGAGACATAGAACGGCGTCGACACCGGTTATCCGTCCCTTTCTGTCGAAGTCACGCGATCACCTTGATAACAACCGGCCCCGCCGTCAGAGCAGCGCGGCCCGCGGACCGTCGGGCTGCTCCAGACGCCGCTCCAGGATCGAACGGGCGATCTCCGACGACTCCTCGTCGGTCAGCCGGCGGAAACCGTCCTCGGTGATCACGGTGACGATCGGATAAATCCGGCGAGCGACATCGGGACCACCGGTCGCCGAGTCGTCGTCCGCCGCGTCGTACAGGGCCTGGACCACCAGGGTCGTGGCCTGCTCCTCGGTCAGATCCTCGCGGTAGAGCTTCTTCATCGCACCACGGGCGAAGATCGAGCCGGAACCCGTCGCCGCGAAGCCCTGCTCCTCGGAACGGCCACCCGTCACGTCGTACGAGAAGATGCGGCCCTTGCCGCGGTCCAGGTCATAACCGGCGAACAGCGGAACCACGGCCAGGCCCTGCATGGCCATACCAAGATTCGAACGGATCATGGTCGACAGACGGTTCGCCTTGCCCTCCAGGGACAACTGCGCACCCTCGACCTTCTCGAAGTGCTCCAGCTCGAGCTGGAACAGCTTCACCATCTCGACCGCGAGACCCGCCGTGCCGGCGATACCGACGGCCGAGTACTCGTCGGCCGGGAACACCTTCTCGATGTCCCGCTGCGCGATCACGTTGCCCATGGTCGCCCGGCGGTCACCCGCGAGCACGACGCCCCCCGGGAACGTCGTGGCCACGATGGTGGTGCCGTGCGGGGCCTCGATCACGCCCTGGGTGGGCGGCAGCTGCCGGTTGCCGGGCAGCAGCTCGGGCTGGTGCTCCGACAGGAAGTCCATGAAGGACGAGGACCCAGGCGTCAGGAAGGCAGCTGGTAGACGCCCGGTGCTACGAGGATTGGCTTCCACGCGTTTCCTTCCACGTATGTAGCAGCCCGCCTTATGACGTCGGGCCGATCCTTGAACTGCCCCAGTGCGGCATTGCAGCTGAAGCACAGTACGCCACGGACCCTACCCGTCTCATGGCAGTGATCCACATGCGCTGCCGGGGCGGATAGACATATGCAACAGACGCCTCCCTGGGAGGCGATCAACTCGTCACGTTCGGCTTCGGTGAGGCCGTACTGGCACTTCAGATGGCCCGCTCGGGACTTCACCGCCCTGCACACCTTGCAGCTCGTCGAAAGGCCGTCCGAAGCCGTGGCGTTCCGATGCCACTCGCTGTGCGGCTTGACCTCCCCACAGCTCCGGCAGTACTTGTGCCCCTCGGGCGTCTCAACCCGTGGCCGGACGTTCTTCCCCTTCGCCAGTTGCCGGGCTTGGTGGTACCCCGCCCAGCATTCTCGACAGTAGGCCTGCAGCCCGTCACGGGCCGCCTTGTTACTGGCGAAGGCTGCTCGCGGCTTGGACTGTTTACACCGCGAGCAACGCTTCACCGCCGACTCCTCGGCCACTCAACCCCCCGACCCTCGAACCTTAGATTCGAAGGGTGAGACGGCCTACTGCCCACCCTTCTGAACGAATGAGCGCACGAAATCCTCTGCATTCTCCTCGAGGACATCGTCAATCTCGTCCAGGACGGAGTCCACGTCGTCGCTCAGCTTCTCGTGTCGCTCCTTGAGATCCCCCGAAGCCTGAGCCTCCTGCTCCTGCTCCTCGATCTCCTCGGTGGAGCGCGTGGCCTTCTGCTGGCCGCCGCCGGTGTCCTTGGTCGCCATAACCCTCACCCCGCTCAGTTCGCCCGACATGGTCGACAGGTCGGCTTTCCTGCCGATCGGTGGTGATCAGACCCTACTAGCCGGGTCCGACAATGGCCCCGCAGTTACTCCAACGTGCGGGGACCACCTCGATGATTCCCGGCCGCCGGGATTTACACCCCGGGCGGCCGGGCTCGTCCGAGTACCCCTCAGCCGCCTGACAGGACCCTGACCAGGTCCTCGGCCGTGCGGCAGCGATCCAGGAGCTCCTTGACGTGATTACGCGTTCCGCGTAGCGGTTCCAGGGTTGGAACGCGCTGGAGGGAGTCCCGGCCCGGGAGGTCGAAGATGACCGAGTCCCAGGAGGCGGCCGCGACGTCGTCCGCGTACTGCTCGAGGCAGCGTCCGCGGAAGTAGGCGCGGGTGTCCTCAGGCGGCTTCGTGCGGGCGCGTTCGACCTCGGTCTCGTCCAGGAGGCGCTTCATGCGGCCGCGGGCCGCCAGGCGGTTGTACAGGCCTTTCTCGGGGCGTACGTCGGCGTACTGGAGGTCGAGGAGGTGGAGCTTGGCGGCGTCCCAGTCGAGGCCGTCGCGGCGCCGGTAGCCCTCCATGAGCTCTCGTTTGGCGACCCAGTCCAGCTCGCCGGACAGGCTCATGGGATCGTGTTCGAGGCGGTTGAGGGTGTCCTCCCAGCGGGAGAGGACGTCCTTGGTCTGGTCGTCCGCGTCGGCGCCGTACCGTTCCTCGACGTATTTGCGCGAGAGCTCGTAGTACTCCATCTGGAGCTGGACCGCGGTGAGTGTGCGGCCGCTGCGCAGGGTGATCAGACGCTTGAGCGTTGGATCGTGGGAGACCTGGTGCAGTGTCCGTACGGGCTGGTCGACCGCGAGGTCCACCGCGATGAAGCCGTCCTCGATCATGGACAGGACCAGGGCGGTGGTGCCCAGCTTCAGGTAGGTGGAGATCTCCGACAGGTTGGCGTCGCCGATGATCACGTGGAGGCGGCGGTATTTCTCCGCGTCCGCGTGTGGTTCGTCCCTCGTGTTGATGATGGGGCGTTTCAGCGTCGTCTCCAGGCCGACCTCGACCTCGAAGTAGTCGGCGCGCTGGCTGAGCTGGAAGCCGTGTTCGTGGCCGTCCTGGCCGATGCCGACGCGGCCGGCGCCGGTGATGACCTGGCGGGAGACGAAGAAGGGGGTGAGGTGGCGCACGATGTCGGAGAAGGCGGTTTCCCGCTTCATCAGGTAGTTCTCGTGCGTGCCGTAGCTGGCGCCCTTGTTGTCGGTGTTGTTCTTGTAGAGATGGATCGGCTGGGCGCCGGGGAGCTGGGCGGCTCGTTCCGCGGCTTCTGCCATGATGCGTTCGCCGGCCTTGTCCCACAGGACGGCGTCGCGGGGGTTGGTCACCTCGGGGGCGCTGTATTCGGGGTGTGCGTGGTCGACGTAGAGCCGTGCGCCGTTGGTGAGGATGACGTTGGCGAGGCCGATGTCCTCGTCGGTGAGCTGGCTGGCGTCGGCGGCCTCGCGGGCGAGGTCGAAGCCTCGCGCGTCCCGCAGCGGGTTTTCCTCCTCGAAGTCCCAGCGGGCCCGGCGGGCCCGGTGCATCGCTGCCGCGTAGGCGTTGACGATCTGGGACGAGGTGAGCATGGCATTGGCGTTGGGGTGGCCGGGGACGGAGATGCCGTACTCCGTCTCGATGCCCATTACTCGCCGTACGGTCATGCGGCCCTCCTTGCCCGGCGGCGCCCTCGGTCGGGGGCGGCGCTCAGATACCGCTGGTGCTCCGGTGCGCGTGCGGTGCCCGTCCCCGCACTGCGCGACGCGGCGGTAACAAAGAGCCTAGAACGCCTTTGCGCTGGTGGGGAGATCATTTGCGTCATTGCTGTGCTCCAGCCGTGGCCCGAAAAGCAGTGGGCTGCGGGTACCCGGTGGGGGCACCCGCAGCCGCCCTTGCTTTTACAGGTATTGACCGGTGTTTGCCACCGTGTCGATGGAGCGCCCGGTGTCTGCGCCTTGCTTTCCGGTGATGAGGGTGCGGATGTAGACGATCCGTTCGCCCTTCTTTCCGGAGATTCGGGCCCAGTCGTCGGGGTTGGTGGTGTTGGGCAGGTCCTCGTTCTCCTTGAACTCGTCCACGCACGCCTGGAGGAGGTGGGAGACGCGGAGGCCTTTCTGGTTGTGTTCGAGGAAGTCCTTGATGGCCATCTTCTTGGCGCGGCCGACAATGTTTTCGATCATGGCGCCGGAGTTGAAGTCCTTGAAGTAGAGGACTTCCTTGTCGCCGTTGGCGTAGGTGACTTCCAGGAAGCGGTTCTCGTCGGACTCGGCGTACATCTGTTCCACGGCGGTCTGGATCATGGCCTGGACAGTGGCGGCCTTGTCACCTCCGTGTTCGCTGACGTCGTCGGCGTGCAGGGGGAGGTTTTCGGTGAGGTACTTCCCGAAGATGTCCTTGGCCGCTTCGGCGTCCGGACGTTCGATCTTGATCTTCACGTCGAGGCGGCCGGGGCGCAGGATGGCGGGGTCGATCATGTCCTCGCGGTTGGAGGCGCCGATGACCACGACGTTCTGTAGGCCTTCCACTCCGTCGATCTCGGCGAGGAGCTGGGGGACGATGGTGTTCTCCACGTCCGAGCTGACGCCGGAGCCGCGGGTGCGGAAGAGGGATTCCATCTCGTCGAAGAAGACGATGACGGGGGTGCCTTCGCTGGCCTTTTCCCGGGCGCGCTGGAAGACGAGGCGGATCTGCCGCTCGGTCTCGCCGACGTACTTGTTCAGCAGCTCGGGGCCTTTGATGTTGAGGAAGAAGCTCTTGCCGGCGGCCTGGCCGGTCACTTCGGCGACCTTTTTGGCGAGGGAGTTCGCCACGGCCTTGGCGATGAGGGTCTTGCCGCATCCGGGGGGTCCGTAGAGGAGGACTCCCTTGGGCGGGCGCAGCTCGTGCTCCTTGAAGAGGTCGGGGTAGAGGTACGGGAGCTCGACGGCGTCGCGGATGGCTTCGATCTGGTTGCCCAGGCCGCCGATCTGGTCGTAGCCGATGTCCGGGACCTCTTCGAGGACGAGTTCTTCGACCTCGCTCTTGGGGACGACCTCGTAGACGTAGCCGGAGCGGGGTTCGAGCAGGAGGGCGTCGCCGGGGCGGATGGTGACGTCCAGCAGCGGCTCGGCGAGCCGTACCACCCGTTCCTCGTCGGTGTGCCCGAGCACCAGGGCGCGCTCGCCGTCCTCGAGGACTTCCTTGAGGGTGACGATGTCCCCGACGCGCTCGAACTCCATGGCTTCGACCACGTTGAGCGCTTCGTTGAGCATTACTTCCTGGCCGCGGCGGAGCTCGTCGAGGTCCACGCTGGGGCTGACGTTCACGCGGAGTTTGCGGCCTCCGGTGAAGATGTCGGCGGTGCCGTCCTCGTTCGCCTGCAGGAAGACACCGAAGCCGGCCGGTGGCTGTGCGAGCCGGTCGACTTCTTCCTTGAGGGCCACGATCTGGTCGCGGGCCTCACGGAGCGTGTTGGCGAGCCGCTCGTTCTGCGCGGACACGCCGGCCAGGTTGGTCTGCAGCTCGACGATCCGCTCTTCGAGAATTCTCGTGTGTCGCGGAGAGTCGGCGAGCTTGCGTCGCAGGACGGCGATCTCCTGCTCAAGGTAGGCGATCTGCCCGGCAGGGTCGTCGGACCCTCGTCCCGGGCGGATGCCGCGGTTCATGTCGTCGTCGTGGGCTGCCACGGTCCTCACCTCCTCCAAGGGGAGCTGGACGCTTCCAGACCCTACCTGGGTGGGTGTCGATTGAAACCCCTAGATCACAAAGACTGTCGGGGTGTGTCCGATCTTCACCCTTGCGCTCTCCCTCACGCCAGGGGAATACCCACCGAACATGATTGGGAAGCGGACGAAGGTAGGGTCGGGGTGTTCAACACCCGTCAGAGCTGGCCGGATTCCCGGGGCTCTGCGCAGTAAACGGCAGGGGAGATGACCGTGCAGCAGGAGGCCGGTGTCGGCGGCGAGGCGCTGGAGGTCTGGATCGACCAGGACCTGTGTACCGGTGACGGCATCTGCGCTCAGTACGCGCCGGAGGTCTTCGAGCTGGACATCGACGGTCTGGCGTATGTGAAGGGTCCTGACGAGGAGCTTCTGCAGGTCGCGGGGGCTGCGACGCGGGTGCCGTTGCCGCTGGTGGGGGATGTGGTGGACTCGGCGAGGGAGTGTCCCGGCGAGTGCATTCATGTGCGTCGGGTTTCGGACGGGGTGGAGGTGTACGGCCCGGACGCTGAGTGATCACTCGGCCACCTGCCGTCAGCCGTGTCTCTTTTCTCACACTGTCCGGGCCGTGCGGTCAGACGTTGCGGCTGCCGCCGGGGGTGGTGCGGAGGAACGCGCCGTTCTTCCACTGCCATTCGGCGTCGTTTTTGAGGTCGGGGCAGCAACTCGGTACGTCGGGTGAGGAGTAGCCGAGGAGGGTGGCGGTGACGGCGGCGTCGCGGACGGCGAAGTCGGTGACGGTGATGCGCTGCTTGGGGTCGACGAGGGTGGCGACGACGCGCGGTGTGGTGGTGCCCGCCGCCTGGGTGAGGACGTAGAGGCCGTCGGGTGGGGTGCCCATGCCGGCGTCGCAGTGGACGACGACGACGGTTTCGGGGCGGCCGTCGCCGTCGAGGTCGCCGGTGGCCTTCTTGTGGACGAGGACCTTGGCGCGGCCGCAGTGGAGGGGGAAGTGGACCTTGGCGGGGTCGGGCGGTGCGACGGCGGCGGGGGCGGCCTTGGTCTCGACGTGGGGTTGGGCCGCCGTGGCGGAGCCGGGTTGCAGCACGGAGGACAGGGCGATCACGCCGGAGACCGCGGTGGCGGTGGCGACCCAGTGGATGGGCCGGGTGGTGGTGTGAGCGAGTTCCGGGACGGCGGATTGCTGCACGGGGGAGGTGTCTCCTGTGAGGGCTGTGCCGGTGGGGGTGCCCCGCATCGTGCCACACGTCACAGTGCGGGGGAATGGCGGGGTGGGCACTGCTGGTGGCGCGTCAGTTTCCGTGTGCACCGGGGGTGGAGGGGTGGGCGGCGCCGGTGGGTGGGTGTGTCCGGGTGTGTGTGCTTCGGCGAGTGGGGTTGTGTGGGTGTGGGGGCTTGAACGCGTGAGCGCCGTGGCCGAGTTCCGCGGGGTGTGCGGGAACTCGGCCACGGCGCTGGTGTGTTGGGGGCGCTGTGGGGGCCGGGTCAGCGGCCGGTGCCTCCGTCGGCGTTGGGGCCGGTGTAGTCCTCGCCGTAGGCGCCCTTGGCGGGGCGGCGGCGGCGCATGGGCGGCTCGACGCCGTCGGCGAGGCGGCGGGCGGTGAGGAGGAAGCCGGTGTGGCCGATCATGCGGTGGTCGGGGCGGACGGCGAGGCCCTCGATGTGCCAGTTGCGGATCATGGTTTCCCAGGCGGTCGGCTCGTTGAAGCAGCCGATTTCGCGGATGGACTCGACGGTCCGGGCGAGCTGGGTGGTGGTGGCGACGTAGCAGCACACGATGCCGCCGGGGACGAGTGCCTTGGAGACGGCTTCGAGGCATTCCCAGGGGGCGAGCATGTCGAGGATGACGCGGTCGACGTCGGTGTCGGACAGGTTGTCCTGGAGGTCGCCGACGGTGAGCTGCCAGGCGGGGTGGGGGCCGCCGAAGTAGCGTTCCACGTTGGCCTGGGCGATCTCGGCGAAGTCGGCGCGGCGCTCGTAGCTGTGCAGCATGCCCTGGTCGCCGATGGCGCGCAGCAGGAAGGTGCTGAGCGAGCCGGAGCCGACGCCGGCCTCCACGACGCGGGCGCCGGGGAAGATGTCGGCGAAGGCGAGGATCTGTCCCGCGTCCTTGGGGTAGACGACGGCCGCCCCGCGGGGCATGGACAGGACGTAGTCGGGGAGCAGGGGGCGCAGCGCGAGGTAGGCGACGTTCCCGGTGGTGCGGACAACGCTGCCCTCGGGTGCGCCGATCAGTTCGTCGTGCGGGAAGGAGCCCTTGTGGGTGTGGAAGTTCTTTCCCGCTTCGAGTGTGAACGTGTAGTGGCGGCCCTTGGGGTCGGTCAGCTGTACCTGGTCCCCGACCTTGAAGGGCCCGCGACGGCGGGCGGCACCGGTCGGTTCGGACATGTGACCAGCCTACCGGCACCTGAGGGGGCCGCCGACCACGCGCGGTGGCGCCGGGCTCAGCTGGGGCGGGCCATGGCTTTGACGAAGGCTCGTTCGACGTCGGCGGCGGAGAGGACGCCGTAGATCTCTCCGGTCTCCTCGACGACGAGGTATTCGGTGGCGGGGGTGACGCGCAGGGCGTCGAGGAGGTCTTCTCCGGCGAGTTCGGCGGAGACGCGCATGCCGTCGGTGAGTTCCTGTGCGAGGCCGCTGACGGGGACCCAGGGGCGGCGGTGCTCGGGTACGCCGACGATGGCGGCCTCGCGGACGAGGGAGAGGGGTTCGCCGTGGGCGTCGACGACGACGAGGGCGCGGGCGCCGACGGCGTTGGCGCGGCGCAGGGCCTCGGAGAGGGGGGTGTCGGTCTCGACGGGGACGGCGCGGCGGGTGAGGGTGCGGGCGCGCAGTTCGGGGAGGTGTTCGCGCAGCCGGGCCATGCGCAGGCTGTTGCCGGCGCCGGTCCAGATGATGGCGGCGAGGATGGCGGCGAGCAGGGCGTCGGTGACGGTGTCCATGCCGACGTTGTCCTCGGCGGTGGAGCCGAGGGCGCCGGACTGGGTGAGCAGGGGCAGTCCGACGAGGACGGCGATGGCGAGGGCGCGGCCGACCCAGGCGGCGGCGACGGTGCCGCTCATGGGACGGCCGGTGATCTTCCAGACGACGGCTCGGAGCATGCGGCCGCCGTCGAGGGGCAGGCCGGGGAGCAGGTTGAAGGCGGCGACGATGAGGTTGGAGGCCATGAGGCCGGCGAGTAGGACGCCGGGGACGGTGCCGGGTTCGACGGGCTGCATGGCGAGGTAGAAGATCCCGGCGAGGACGAGGGAGAGCAGGGGGCCGACGAAGGCGAGGACGAATTCGCGGCCGGGGGTGTCGGCCTCTTTCTCGATCTCGGAGGCGCCGCCGAAGAACTGGAGCTGGATGCGGCGTACGGGGAGTTTGAAGCGGAGGGCGGCGAGGGTGTGGGCGAGTTCGTGGACGAGGACGGAGGCGTAGAAGGCGACGGCGAAGAAGAGGGAGACGAGGTAGCGGGCGGCGCCGAGTTCGGGCAGCACGCGGTCGAGCTGTCCGCCGAACACCCAGGTGATCAGGGCTGCGACGAGGAACCAGCTGGGGGCGACGTAGACGGGGACGCCGAAGGGCCGTCCCATGAGGATGCCGCCGCCGGGGTCCTTGGGCCGCTGCGGGGGGCGTGGTCGGCCGGTGCTGCCGGAGTGGGCGGGGGTGCGGGCGGGGGTGTCGCTGTTCGGGTCGTGGGGCGCGGCGGGGTCGTCCGCGGGGGGTGTGCGGCCGGGGTCGGTGGGCGGCTGGGGGGTGGTGGGGCCGTCGGTGCTCGCCGTGTGCTCGTCCTGGGGTCCCGTGGCCGCGGCGGTGGGTGCCGGGGGCTCGGTGGGGGGCTGCGCGGGACCGGGTGACTGCTCGCGGGGCGTGTCGTCGGGCGCCCCGTTGTTGCCGGGGCGCGGCTGTGCGCTCCCGCCGCTCTCGTCCACGCTGTCCCCTCGATCGATGCGTCTCCCCGGCCCGGGTCGCACCGGGTGGGAGGGTCCGGTGTCGATGGTATGCGGCCGTGGCGTGGTGTTCCGCCCCGGCACCGTCTCTGTTTTCCCGTCGTGGGGTCGCCCCGGCGGTCGGCCGGTGTCCCGGGCGGGCCTTGGCCGGGTGACTGTCAGTGGCGGGCCGTATGGTCTGTGGTCATGGAAACCAGCACCGACGGCGCCGCCGTGCCGTCCGCCGTGGCCGCCGCGCCCCCGGATTCGCTGTCGCCGTCGCGCGCCGGCGATTTCATGCAGTGTCCGCTGCTGTACCGGTTCCGGGTGATCGACAAGCTGCCCGAGAAGCCGAGTGAGGCGGCGACGAGGGGCACGCTGGTGCACGCAGTCCTCGAGCGATTGTTCGACGCGCCGGCGGCGGAGCGGACCGCTCCGCGTGCCAAGTCCCTGCTGCCGGGTCAGTGGGACCGGCTGCGGGAGAGCAGGCCGGAGGTCGTGGAGCTGTTCGCGGAGGATCCGGGCGGCGAGCGGCTGGCGCGCTGGCTGGGCGAGGCGGAGCGGCTGATCGAGCGCTGGTTCACGCTGGAGGACCCGACGCGTCTGGAGCCGGCGGAGCGTGAGCTGTTCGTCGAGGCGGAGCTGGAGTCGGGGCTGAGGCTGCGCGGGATCATCGACCGGGTCGATGTGGCGCCGACGGGTGAGGTGCGGATCGTCGACTACAAGACCGGCAAGGCGCCCCGGCCGGAGTACGCCGAGGGCGCGCTGTTCCAGATGAAGTTCTACGCCCTGGTGGTGTGGCGGCTGAAGAAGGTCGTTCCGCGGCGGCTTCAACTGGTGTACCTGGGCAGCGGGGATGTGCTGACGTACGACCCGGTCCTCGCCGACCTGGAGCGGGTGGAGCGCAAGCTGCTCGCGCTGTGGGAGGCGATCCGGCTCGCGACGGCGACGGGCGACTGGCGGCCGCGCCCCAGCAAGCTGTGCGGCTGGTGCGACCACCAGGCGGTGTGCCCGGAGTTCGGCGGCACTCCCCCGCCGTATCCGCTGCCCGTCGGCCCCGCCGTCGGCGGCGCGACCCCCGGCCGTCCGGCGGCGGGCGGCCGCTCGGGCGGCGGTCCCGGCAGTGACGGGCCGTCTCCGGACGGCTCCCCCGGCGACGGTGGCGGTGCGGGTGTGCCGTCGTCGGCCCCGCCTGCCGCCGGGCCGTCCACCGGTGTGCCGTCCGCGGGCGAGGCCCTGCCGGCTCAGCGGGACGGCGCCCCGGGTGCCCGGGGGTCCGCGTCGGTCAGGGCGCCCGAATCGGGCGGTGGCGCGCAGGGCAGAATGGGCCCGGACTAGCGAAGGAGACTTACGTGGCCATCCGCGTCCTACTGGTCGACGACCAGCCGCTGCTGCGTACGGGCTTTCGGATGATCCTGGAGGCCGAGCAGGACCTGGCGGTCGTCGGCGAGGCCGGAGACGGCCTGCAGGCGCTCGACCAGGTGCGTGCCCTGCAGCCCGATGTGGTTCTGATGGACATCCGCATGCCCCGCATGGACGGCGTGGAGGCGACCCGGCAGATCACCGGGCCGGGGCGGGACGGCCCGGCGAAGGTGCTCGTGCTGACGACCTTCGATCTGGACGAGTACGTGGTGGAGGCGCTGCGCGCCGGTGCGAGCGGCTTCCTGCTCAAGGACGCGCCGGCCAACGAGCTGGTGCAGGCGATCCGGGTGGTGGCCGCCGGTGAGGCGATGCTCGCGCCGAGCATCACCAGGCGGTTGCTCGACAAGTACGCCACGCATCTGCCGTCCGGGGACGAGCCGGTGCCGGACACGCTGCACACCCTCACCGAGCGTGAGGTGGAGGTACTGAAGCTGGTGGCGCGGGGATTGTCCAACGCGGAGATCGCCGCCGATCTGTTCGTCAGTGAGACCACGGTCAAGACGCACGTCGGCCATGTCCTGACGAAGCTGGGGCTGCGGGACCGGGTGCAGGCGGCGGTGTACGCGTACGAGAGCGGGCTGGTGCGTCCCGGCGCCCAGTAGGCGGGGCGCCGCGACGCCGAGGGCGCCCCTTGTGCGGGGGCGCCGCGACGCCGAGGGCGCCCCTTGCGGCGGGGGGCGCCCCTCACGCGGGTACGGCCCGCCTCAGCCCTTGCTGATCTGCCAGAACCGGAACACGGTGGAGGCGTCGAGGCAGTACTCGAGCCCGTACACGCCGTCCCGGGTGACGGCGTACTGCTTGCCCTGCCAGACGGGGATGACGGGGATGTCCTCGGCGACGATGCGCTGGAGCTTGCGGTAGTCGTGGTCGGTCGCGGAGCGGTCGCTCTGGGCGGCCGTCTTCGGGATCAGTTCACCGGTGATGGTGTTGTTGGCGTAGTGGTTGTCCAGCACGTTGCCCTTGCCGAAGAACGGCGCGGTGAAGTTGTCGGGGTCGGGGTAGTCCGGTACCCAGCCCTTGACGTAGACGCCGTACTTGCCCGCCGCGATGTCCTTCTCGTACTGGTCGAACGGGACGGACTTGACCGTCGCGTCGAACAGTCCGCTGTCGTTGAGCTGGCGGGCGATGGTCTTCAGTTCCTCGTCGGTGGCGGGCCCGTAGCGGGAGGGGGTCGACCACAGGGTGAGTGTGACCTTGCCGGTGATGCCTTCGGCGCGCAGCGCGGCGGCCGCCTTGGTCCTGGAGGGGCGGGCGCCGTAGGTGTCGAAGAAGGACGTGTCGTGGCCGGTGATGCCGGCCGGGATGATGGAGTACAGGGGCGTCGCGGTGTCGTTGTAGACCTTGTTGACGAGGGCGTCGCGGTCGAGGAGGTAGGCGATGGCCTTGCGGACGCCGAGCTTGCCGGCGACCGGGTCGGCCATGTTGAAGACGAGGTGCTGGACCTCGGCGCTGGAGCCTTCGACGACCTGGATGCCCTTGCCGGTGGAGGTGTCGTTGGCGATGTCGGCGATGTCGTCGGCGGCCAGGCCCCGGTAGGCGATGTCGATCTTCTTGTCCAGAAGGGCGGTCTTCAGGGCGGACTGGTCGCCGTGGAAGAACTTCAGGGTGACGCCGGAGTTGTGCACCTTGGCGGTGCCCTGGTACTTGGTGTTGACGGAGAAGACGGCCTTGTCCTTGCCGAAGGAGTCCAGCTTGTAGGGGCCCGAGCCGACCGCCTTGCCGTCGGTGCGGAGCTTGTCCGCGGGGTAGGCGTTGTGGTCGACGATGGAGCCGGCGCCGGAGGCTATCTTGCTGGGGAAGGTGGCGTCGGCGTACTTGAGGTTGAAGACGACGGTCTTGGCGTCGGGGGTCTCGACCGAGCCGAGCATGGGGAACATGATGGCGGGACCGGCCGGGTCGTTGATCTTCAGCAGGCGGTCGAAGGAGAACTTGACGTCCTTCGAGGTGAGCGGGTCACCGTTGCTGAACTTCAGGCCGTCCCTGAGGGTGCAGGAGTAGACCTTGGTGTGGGTGTCCGTGAACCGGCACTCTCTGGCGGCTTCCGGTGCCGGTTCCGTGCCGCCGTCGGGGAAGGCGAGCAGGGACTGGAAGACGTTGTTGAACAGCAGCCAGGATCCCGGGTCGTAGCCGGAGGCCGGGTCGGTGGCCAGGACGTCGTCGGACATCCCCATCACCACGGAGGAGCCGGTGCCTCCGGAGTCGTCGGTCGAGGAGCCGCATCCGGTGAGCAGGCCGGCGGCGAGTCCCGTCGCGATGGACAGAACCGGCCACTGAGTGCGCATGTTCACGTGCATGTGCCTTGTCTTCGGTTGTCGTTCGTCCCGGACTCCGCGCGTTCCGGGCCGTGCGGAAGCTCCGGGATCGTACCGCGAACGCGGCAGGGCCCCCGGGGTTGTGCCCCGGGGGCCCTGATAACCGCTGGTCACCCGGCCGGTGTGAAACCGGACGGCGGACCGGTCAGCCGCCGACGCCGCGGCTGAGCTCCCACAGCTGCAGCGTGGAGGAGGAGTTCATCGCGTACTCGCTGCCGGTGATGTCGTCGCGGGTGGCGACGTACTGCTTGCCCTGCCACAGCGGCAGGATCGGCACGTCGTCGGCGACGATGTCTTGCATGTCGGTGAGGCTCTTCGACGCGGTGAGACGGTCGGCCTCGCGGCGGGACTGCGGGATCAGGGTGTTGATGATCTCGGGGTTGGCGTACGGGGAGCCGAGGGTGTTGTCCTTGTCGAGGAACGGCGCCAGGTAGTTGTCGGCGTCCGGGAAGTCCGGGAACCAGCCCATGCCGTAGACGTCGTACTCGCCCTTCTTCTCGGCCGGGCGGAACTTCTCCCAGGGGGTGCCCTGGATGGTGACGTCGAACAGACCGCTGGCGTTGAGCTGCTCCTTGAGCACCTCGAACTCCTTGGCGGTGGCCGGGCCGTAGTGGTCGGTCGTGTAGTGCAGCGTCAGCTTCACCGGGGTGCTGATGCCCGCCTTGGACAGCAGCGTGCGGGCCTTGCCCACGCTCGGGTTGCCGTACTTGTTGAAGAACGAGTTGGAGTGGCCCGTGATGGTGGCGGGCACGAGCGAGAACAGGGGCTCGGCCTCGGTGCCGTACACCTTGGAGACCAGCTCGCCGCGGTTGATGACCTGTGCCATGGCCTGGCGGACGGCCTTGTTCTTCACCGAGGGGGCGTCGGTGTTGAAGGCCAGGTAGCGGATCTCCAGGCCCGGCATCTCCACGAGGTTGACGTTGCCGCTGGTGTCGTTCTGGAGCTTGCGGATCTGGTCCGGGTCCATGGTGCGGGTCATGACGTCGATGTCGCCCTTGTCCAGGGCGGAGCCCATCGCGCCGGCGTCCGCGAACGACTCGAGGACGACCTTGTCGTTCTTCGGCGTCAGCAGGCCCTGGTAGTGGGGGTTCTTCGTGAAGGTCGCCTTGACCAGCTCGTTGTTCTTGACCTCGGCCTGCATCGTGTACGGCCCGGAGCCATCGATGTCGAAGCCGTCGCGGAGCTTGTTCTTCTCGTAGTCCTTCGGGTTGACGATGCCGGCGACCGGCGTCGACAGCTTGAAGGGGAAGGTGGCGTCCGCCGTCTTGAGGTGGAAGATGACTTCGTTGTCGCCCTGCGTCTCGACGGTGTCGATGGTGGACAGCAGGGCGAAGACACCGCTGTCGGCCTTGAGAGCGCGGGCACGGTCGATGGAGTACTTCACGTCGGCCGCGGTCACCCGGTCACCGTTGGCGAACTTCAGGTCCTTGCGCAGCTTGCAGGCGTAGCGCTCGTTCCCGGTGTCGGTGAAGCCGCAGCTCTCGGCGGCCTCGGGCTGCGGCTCGCCGTCGCCGCGGGGCTGCACCATCAGCGTCTGCACGGTCTGCCGGAGGATGTTCCAGGTGCCGACGTCGTACGCGTACGCCGGGTCGAGGGGCGCGGGGGCTTCGCTGGAGGCGGTGAACCGGTCGGTGGTGCCGACGACGATGGCGTCCCCGCTCTTGGCCCCGCTGCCGGACCCACCGCAGGCAGCGAGGACGGGGGTGAGCAGACCGGCGACGGCCGGCAGCACCAAAGTCTTGCGGTTCATGCTCGAGTTTCTCCAGAGCTGTTGGTCCGTGTATCCAGCAAGCATGGGTGGTGCGGCGGATCACGGGGAAGTGGTGATGTTCTCGCGCTGAGATTAGTCCGCACCTGCACGAGGGCTGGCAGCCACCGGAGTTGAGTTCCCATCACGCTGTGAAACCAGGTGTGAACGGACCGGAAAACCGGTCGGGGAAGGATTCGTGCAGCGTTTCACCAATCGGGACACAAGGGCATGCCGGGGCCGCGCGAATCGGGTGGAACAGCACACGCCCGGCCCGCTGTCGACCCCCGTGCGCGTGGCGAACGTCACATGAACAGCAAGCGCTCTCCACCCCGGAATTCGCTCGGTTGAGCCGGTATTAATTCATTCGGCTGGACAGCCCCGGGTAATCCGTCCATTCACTCTGCACGCTCGGTGAAGGATCAGCGCATTTGCGTCATCAAAGCCTGCAGAAATGGCAGGTCGACCTCTTCGAGGGAGGGGACGACGGTGCGGCCGGCGGCCGGCTCGATGGGCGCGACCGAGGGCACGGCCACCACACGGCAGCCCGCGGCCTCGGCGGCGGTGACTCCGGTCACGGTGTCCTCGATGACCGCGCACCGGGCGGGGTCCGCGCCGAGGCCCTTGGCGGCCCGCAGGTACGGGTCGGGGAACGGCTTGGTGCGCTCCACCTCGTCGCCTGCGACGGTCAGCGCGAAGTACTGCGGGCCGATGGAGGCCAGGATGCGGTCGATGATGCGCCGGTGGGAGGCGGAGACCAGGGCGGTGGGGATGTCGTGCGCCGCGAGTTCGGCCAGCAGCCGGGCGGCGCCCGGCATCAGGGGGAGTCTGCGGTCGATACGGTTCTCGAAGCCGTCGTTGAGCAGGACGGTGAGCTCGTCGAGGGTGATGTCGGCGCCGGTGGCCTCGATCAGGAATCCCGCGCTGCGCGTCATGGGACCGCCGACCACGACATGGCGCCAGGAATCGTCGAGCGTGTGGCCGAGGCCGGCGAAGACCTCGACTTCGACGTCCCACCAGAATCCCTCGGTGTCCACGAGGGTGCCGTCCATGTCGAGGAGCACGGCCTGCAGGGCGGAGCCTTCGGCCGTACGGGTTCCGAGTGCGGGAACCGTAGTGGTCATCCGGCGTACCTCCTTCAAGGGACGACCAGGCCGGTTCCCAGGGAGGGAACCGGCCTGCGGTGGATCGACCAGTGTACGACGCGCGGGGGGAAAGTGCCTCTCGCTACGAAAGCGCCACGCCTCGCGGCACAGGTGGACGAGCGGGCCGCCTGGGGGCGGCGGCCACCCACCAGGGGGCACCGGGGCCGGGCCGCCCTCCGGCGAGCGCCCGCAGCCGCAGGGGGCCGGGCCGCCCGGCGGCGTGCGCGCCCGCAGCCGAAGGCACACGCCCGGTGATCCCCGGGCTCACCCGCCCGCACGGAGGACGCACCGGCGAGGCGGGCCGGGGTGCGGCACTCGGCGTGGCCGGGCCGCGGGGCGTGGTGCCCCTGCGGCCGGCCCCGAGGCCGTCGGCGGGGATGCGCGACGGCCGGGGGCGGACGCCTATCGCGCGTTGAAGTACTTGGCCTCCGGGTGGTGGATCACGATCGCGTCCGTGGACTGCTCCGGGTGGAGCTGGAACTCCTCGGAGAGGTGGACGCCGATCCGCTCCGGCTGAAGGAGCTCGGCGATCTTCGCGCGGTCCTCCAGGTCGGGGCAGGCGCCGTAGCCGAGGGAGAAGCGGGCGCCGCGGTACTTCAGGGCGAACATGTCCTCCATGTCGGCGGGGTCCTCTCCCGCGAAGCCCAGCTCGTCGCGCACGCGCGCGTGCCAGTACTCGGCGAGGGCCTCCGCCAACTGGACGGACAGGCCGTGCAGTTCGAGGTAGTCGCGGTAGGAGTTCGACTCGAACAGCCGCGCGGTCTCCTCGCCGATCCTCGAGCCGACGGTGACGACCTGGAAGCCGACGACGTCCTTCTCCCCCGACTCCTCCGGGCGGAAGAAGTCGGCCAGGCACAACCGGCGGCCGCGGCGCTGGCGCGGGAAGGTGAAGCGGGTGCGCTCGTTGCCCTCCTCGTCCAGGATGATCAGGTCGTCGTCCTTGGACACGCACGGGAAGTAGCCGTAGACGACGGCCGCTTCGAGGAGGTTGTCGGTCTGCAGCCGGTCGAGCAGACCGCGCAGGCGGGGGCGGCCCTCGGTCTCGACCAGTTCCTCGTATGTCGGTCCCTCGCCGGTGCGGGCCTGCTTCAGCCCCCACTGACCCTTGAACAGCGCACCCTCGTCCAGCCAGGAGGCGTAGTCCTTCAGCGGGATGCCCTTGACGATGCGGGTCCCCCAGAACGGCGGCGTGGGAACGGGGTTGTCGGTGGCGACGTCGGAGCGGACGTGCCCCTCCTCGGGCCGCTCCTCGATCTCCACGGTGGCCGCGCGCACCCGGCGCTGCCGCAGCTCCGGCAGCTTCGCCCCGGGCACGCCCCGCTTGACCCCGATCAGGGCGTCCATCAGCCGCAGGCCCTCGAACGCGTCGCGGGCGTAGCGGACCTCGCCCTCGTACAGCTCGTGCAGGTCCTGCTCGACATACGCGCGGGTCAGCGCGGCGCCGCCGAGGATGACCGGGTAGGTGGCGGCCAGGCCGCGCTGGTTGAGCTCCTCCAGGTTCTCCTTCATGATCACCGTGGACTTGACCAGGAGCCCGGACATGCCGATGACGTCGGCCTTGTGTTCCTCGGCGGCCTCCAGGATCGCCGAGACCGGCTGCTTGATGCCGAGGTTGACGACGTTGTAGCCGTTGTTGGACAGGATGATGTCGACGAGGTTCTTGCCGATGTCGTGGACGTCGCCGCGCACGGTGGCGAGCACGATGGTGCCCTTGCCCGCCTCGTCGGTCTTCTCCATGTGCGGCTCGAGGTAGGCGACCGCGGACTTCATCACCTCCGCGGACTGCAGCACGAACGGCAGCTGCATCTGGCCGGAGCCGAACAGTTCGCCGACGACCTTCATGCCGTCCAGCAGGGTCTCGTTGACGATGTCGAGGGCCGGGCGCTCCTGAAGAGCCTCGTCCAGGTCGGCTTCGAGGCCGTTGCGCTCACCGTCGATGATCCGCCGCTTCAGCCGCTCCTCCAGCGGCAGCGCGGCCAGCTCCTCGGCCTTGCCCGCCTTCAGGGACTTGGCGGTGGCGCCCTCGAACAGCGCCATCAGCTTCTGCAGCGGGTCGTAGCCCTCGCCGCGGCGGTCGTAGATGAGATCCAGGGCCGTCTGCACCTGCTCCTCGTCGAAACGCGCGATCGGCAGGATCTTCGAGGCGTGCACGATCGCCGAGTCCAGCCCGGCCTTCACACACTCGTCGAGGAAGACGGAGTTGAGCAGGATGCGAGCGGCCGGGTTGAGGCCGAAGGAGATGTTCGACAACCCCAGCGTGGTCTGCACGTTCGGGTGGCGCCTCTTCAGCTCCCGGATCCCGTCGATGGTGGCGACGCCGTCCTTGCGGGACTCCTCCTGGCCGGTGCAGATGGTGAAGGTCAGGCAGTCGATGAGGATGTCCTCCTCACGGATGCCCCAGTTCCCGGTCAGGTCCGCGATCAGCCGCTCGGCGATCTCGACCTTCTTCTCGGCGGTACGGGCCTGGCCCTCCTCGTCGATGGTCAGCGCGATGAGAGCCGCCCCGTGCTCCTGGGCGAGCCGCGCCACCTTCGCGAAGCGGGACTCGGGACCGTCGCCGTCCTCGTAGTTGACCGAGTTGATGACCGCGCGGCCGCCGAGCTTCTCCAGGCCCGCCCGCAGGACGTCGACCTCGGTGGAGTCCAGGACGATCGGCAGCGTGGAGGCCGTGGCGAAACGGCCGGCCAGCTCCTCCATGTCGGCGACGCCGTCGCGGCCCACGTAGTCGACGCACAGGTCGAGCATGTGCGCGCCCTCGCGGATCTGCTCCCGGGCCATCTCCACACAGTCGTCCCAGCGGCCCTCGAGCATGGCCTCGCGGAACTTCTTCGACCCGTTGGCGTTCGTCCGCTCGCCGATGGCCAGGTAGGAGGTGTCCTGCCGGAACGGCACCGACTGGTACAGCGACGCCGCACCGGGCTCCGGCTGCGGGGTCCGCTCGGGCGGGGTCAGGTCGCGGACCCGCTCGACGACCTGGCGCAGGTGCTCCGGGGTGGTGCCGCAGCAGCCGCCGACCAGGGACAGGCCGTAGTCGCGGACGAAGTTCTCCTGCGCGTCGGCCAGGCCCTCGGGGCCCAGCGGGAAGTGCGCGCCGTCCTTGGTGAGCACCGGCAGGCCGGCGTTCGGCATGCACAGCAAGGGGATGCGGGAGTGCCGGGTGAGGTAGCGCAGGTGCTCGCTCATCTCGGCCGGGCCCGTCGAGCAGTTCAGGCCGATCATGTCGATGCCGAGCGGCTCCAGCGCGGTCAGGGCGGCGCCGATTTCCGAGCCGAGCAGCATCGTGCCGGTGGTCTCGAACGCCATCGAGCACAGCAGCGGCACCTCGACGCCCGTGGCTTCCATGGCGCGCCGGGCGCCCAGGATCGCCGCCTTGGTCTGGAGCAGGTCCTGGGTGGTCTCCACGATCAGGGCGTCCGCGCCGCCGGCGAGCAGGCCCTCGGCGTTGGCCTGGAAGCCGTCGCGGATCGTGGTGTACGGAACGTGGCCCAGGGTGGGCAGCTTGGTGCCGGGGCCGATGGAGCCCAGCACCCAGCGCTGCCGGCCGTCCTCGGCGACGACGGCGTCGGCCACCTCGCGGGCGATGCGGGCGCCCGCCTCGGAGAGCTCGTACACGCGGTCCGCGATCTCGTACTCGGCCATGGCCGCGTGGTTGGCGCCGAAGGTGTTCGTCTCGACGCAGTCGACGCCCACCTGGAAGTACGCCTCGTGGACGGAGCGGACGATGTCCGGGCGGGTGACGTTGAGGATCTCGTTGCAGCCCTCGAGGCCCTGGAAGTCCTCCAGCGTCGGGTCCTGGGCCTGGAGCATCGTGCCCATGGCGCCGTCGGCCACCACGACACGGGAGGCGAGGGCTTCGCGGAGGGCTTCGATTCGGGTCCGGCTGTCGGTGGAGGCGGACGAAAGGGACGGGTTCGGCAACGAGGCCATGGAAGATGCTCCCTGGAGTGCGACGGCTGTCGGCTTTGCGCCTCCCTCGGACCTTTCCGGGGAAGACGCACGCGGCCAGGGTAGCCCGGAGCGCGCCGTACGGTCAGGGGCGTCCACGGGACGGGACGGAGAAGGTCCTGGATGACCCGTGCGGGGATTTCCGTGGAACGGATGACGACCACCCATTAGCGGCAGGTCGGCAAGGACCGGTAGTGTTCGGCATTGCCGAACGGCGGTGTACGAACGTCAGCCGACGGTCGACGTGGACGGAGGGCAGGACGGCGATGGCACGGAACATCCAGTCGCTCGAACGGGCGGCCGCGATGCTGCGGCTGCTCGCGGGCGGCGAGCGACGGCTCGGCCTGTCGGACATCGCCTCGTCCCTTGGCCTCGCCAAGGGCACGGCCCACGGCATACTGCGCACGCTCCAGCAGGAGGGGTTCGTCGAGCAGGACACGGCCTCCGGCCGCTACCAGCTCGGGGCCGAGCTGCTGCGTCTCGGCACCACCTACCTGGACGTGCACGAACTGCGGGCGCGCGCCCTGGTGTGGACGGACGACCTGGCCCGCTCCAGCGGGGAGAGCGTCTACCTGGGCGTCCTGCACCAGCAGGGCGTCCTGATCGTGCACCACGTCTTCCGCCCCGACGACAGCCGGCAGGTCCTGGAGATCGGGGCCATGCAGCCGCTGCACTGCACGGCCCTGGGCAAGGTGCTGTCGGCGTACGACCCGGTCGCGCACAGCGAGGCGATGGAGGCCGACCGCAAGGCGTTCACCGACCGGACCGTGTGCGACCCGGACGACTTCGAGCAGGTCCTCGACCTGACCCGGGCACGGGGGTACGCGGCCGACGTCGAGGAGACGTGGACCGGGGTGGCCTCGGTCGCCGCACCCATCCACGACCGGCGGCGGATGCCGGTCGGCGCCGTGGGCATCACCGGCGCCGTGGAGCGCGTGTGCCGGGACGGGGAGCTGCGGCCCGAGCTGATCGCCGCGGTGCGCGACTGCGCCCGCGCGGTGTCGCGGGATCTGGGCGCCGGGCGGTTCTGAACCCGGGGCCGCATCGGGCCTCGCCCCCATCGGTGCCTCGTTGTGCCGAGTGTTCCGAGGGGCCGGTACGGCATTGCCGTACCGGCCCCTGCCCGTGCCCGCCTCCGGGGGCGGTGTCGACGAAACGTGCCTGTTCGCGCGCGTTCCGCACCCGTCGAAAGATCGTGGGTACCTGGCGATCAGTAACGATCCCGCTTCGTGCATCTGGACTCTTGACGGTGCCCCGAACGGGAAGCAAGACTCCCGTCCATCGGTCGGCATTGTCGAACACCTACCGGCAATAAGCGCTAGAGTGTGACAACGCCAAGGGCCGGCAATCGCTCTCACCCCCGAGGGCGCGGACCACCGGAGGGACCCGGGGTTCGCCTTCCCCTGGACGAAGGACAAAGGAGTCGCGGGTGTCCAGCTCCGACATCTTCATCGGCGAGACCATAGGTACCGCCCTGCTCATCCTCCTCGGCGGCGGAGTGTGCGCCGCCGTGACACTGAAGGCCTCCAAGGCCCGTAACGCCGGTTGGCTCGCCATCACGTTCGGGTGGGGTTTCGCCGTTCTGACGGCGGTCTACACCTCCGCACCGCTCTCCGGCGCCCACCTCAACCCGGCTGTGACGCTCGCACTCGCCATCAAGACCGGCGAGTGGAGCAACGTTCCGGTCTACTGGGCAGGACAGCTGCTCGGTGCGATGATCGGTGCGACCCTGGTGTGGGTCGCCTACGCCGGCCAGTTCCAGGCCCACCTCACCGACAAGGAGATCGTGGGCGGACCGGGCGCGCAGGCCACCACCGCCAAGGCGGTCGAAGCCCAGGAAAAGGGCGCCGGCCCCGTGCTCGGCATCTTCTCCACCGGCCCGGAGATCCGGAACACGGTGCAGAACCTCGCCACGGAGATCATCGGCACCATCGTGCTGGTGCTCGCGGTCCTCACGCAGGGCCTCAATGACAAGGGCAACGGTCTGGGCACCCTGGGCGCCCTGATCACCTCCCTGGTCGTGGTCTCGATCGGCCTCTCCCTGGGCGGCCCGACGGGCTACGCGATCAACCCGGCCCGTGACCTCGGTCCGCGTATCGTGCACGCCCTTCTGCCCCTGCCCAACAAGGGCGGCTCCGACTGGCGCTACGCCTGGATCCCGGTCGTCGGCCCGCTGGTCGGCGCGGCGATCGCCGCAGGCATCTACAACGTCGCTTTTGCTTGAGATCGAGTGAGTCCCGCAGGACTCCGCACGTCAGCACCGCGCCGTAAAGACCGCCCCTTTCGACCATGGAACTTCAGGAGCACACCGTGACCGACGCACACACCGCCGGCCCCTTCATCGCCGCCATCGACCAGGGCACGACCTCTTCGCGCTGCATCATCTTCGACCGGGACGGCCGGATCGTCTCCGTCGACCAGAAGGAGCACGAGCAGATCTTCCCGAAGCCGGGCTGGGTCGAGCACAACGCCACCGAGATCTGGACCAACGTCCAGGACGTCGTCGCCGGAGCCGTCGAGAAGGCCGGCATCACCAGAGACGACATCAAGGCCATCGGCATCACCAACCAGCGCGAGACCACCGTGCTGTGGGACAAGAACACCGGTGAGCCCGTCCACAACGCCATCGTCTGGCAGGACACCCGCACCGACGCCCTGTGCAAGGAGCTCGGCCGCAACGTGGGCCAGGACCGCTTCCGCCGCGAGACCGGCCTGCCGCTGGCCTCCTACTTCGCCGGACCCAAGGCCCGCTGGCTGCTCGACAACGTCGAGGGGCTGCGCGAGCGCGCCGAGGCGGGCGACATCCTCTTCGGCACCATGGACACCTGGGTCATCTGGAACCTGACCGGCGGTGTCGACGGAGGCCGCCACGTCACCGACGTGACCAACGCCTCCCGCACCCTGCTGATGAACCTGCACACGATGCAGTGGGACGACAAGATCGCCGAGTCCATCGGCGTCCCGCTCGCGATGCTGCCCGAGATCCGCTCCTCCGCCGAGGTCTACGGCGAGATCACCGGCGGACGCCTCGGCGAGCTGCTCGGCGGCATCCCCGTGGCCTCCGCGCTCGGCGACCAGCAGGCGGCCCTGTTCGGCCAGACCTGCTTCTCCGAGGGCGAGACCAAGTCCACCTACGGCACCGGCACGTTCATGGTGATGAACACCGGTGACAAGATCATCAACTCCTACTCGGGCCTGCTGACCACGGTCGGCTACCAGATCGGTGACGACAAGCCGGTCTACGCCCTGGAGGGTTCCATCGCGGTCACCGGCTCCCTGGTGCAGTGGATGCGCGACCAGATGGGCCTGATCAAGACCGCCGCCGAGATCGAGACCCTCGCGCTCTCGGTCGAGGACAACGGCGGCGCCTACTTCGTGCCGGCCTTCTCCGGTCTGTTCGCCCCGTACTGGCGCTCCGACGCCCGCGGTGTGATCGCCGGCCTGACCCGGTACGTCACCAAGGCGCACCTCGCGCGCGCCGTCCTGGAGGCCACCGCCTGGCAGACGCGGGAGATCGCCGACGCCATGACCAAGGACTCGGGTGTCGAGCTCGCGACCCTCAAGGTCGACGGCGGCATGACCTCCAACAACCTGCTGATGCAGACGCTCTCGGACGTCCTGGACGCACCGGTGGTGCGCCCGATGGTCGCCGAGACCACCTGCCTCGGCGCAGCCTACGCCGCCGGCCTGGCCGTCGGCTTCTGGACCAGCACCGACGACCTGCGCGCCAACTGGCGGCGGGCCGCCGAGTGGACGCCCCACATGGACGCGGAGACCCGCGACCGTGAGTACAAGAACTGGCTCAAGGCCGTCGAGCGGACCATGGGCTGGATCGAGCACGAGGAGTAATTCACGATGACCACCCTGCAGAGTGTTCCGGCTCTGGGGACCCACCCGGCCTACGGCTCCACCCCGAGCCGTGCCGAGACCCGGGAGCAGTTGTCCAGGGCGACCTACGACCTCCTGGTGATCGGCGGCGGGATCCTGGGCATCTCCACGGCCTGGCATGCCGCGCAGTCGGGCCTCAGGGTGGCGCTGGTGGACGCCGGCGACTTCGCCGGCGCCACCTCCTCCGCCTCCTCGAAGCTGCTCCACGGCGGTCTGCGCTACCTGCAGACCGGTGCGGTGAAGCTGGTGGCGGAGAACCACTTCGAGCGCCGTGCGGTCTCCCGTCAGGTGGCCCCCCACCTGGCGAACCCGCTCACGTTCTACCTCCCCGTGTACAAGGGCGGGCCGCACGGCGCGGCGAAGCTCGGGGCCGGCGTGTTCGCCTACTCCGCGCTGTCGGCGTTCGGCGACGGCATAGGTCACCTGCTGTCGCCGGCCAAGGCGGCGCAGGACGTGCCGGAGCTGCGCACCGAGAACCTGAAGGCCGTGGCCGTGTACGGCGACGACCAGATGAACGACGCGCGCATGGCGCTGATGACGGTCCGCGCGGCCGTCGACGCGGGCGCCGTCGTCCTCAACCACGCCGAGGTCACCGGCCTGAGGTTCACCAAGGGACGGGTCACCGGTGCCGAGCTGCGGGACCGGCTCTCCGGTGACGAGTTCGGCGTCGACGCGCGGCTGGTGCTGAACGCGACCGGGCCGTGGGTCGACCACCTGCGCCGTATGGAGGACCCGAACGCGGCGCCGTCCATCCGGCTGTCCAAGGGCGTGCACCTGGTCCTCAAGCGCACCTCCCCCTGGAAGGCGGCGCTGGCGACCCCGATCGACAAGTACCGCATCACCTTCGCCCTCCCCTGGGAGGACATGCTGCTGCTCGGCACGACCGACGAGGAGTACGAGGGCGACCCGGCCGAGGTGTCGGTGAACGAGAAGGACATCGCCCAGATCCTGGACGAGGCCGCCTTCTCGGTCCGCGACCAGCAGCTCCGGCGGGAGCTGATCACCTACTCGTTCGCCGGGCTGCGGGTGCTGCCGGGCGGACCGGGCGACACCGCCAAGGCCAAGCGGGAGACCGTGGTGACCGAGGGCAAGGGCGGCATGCTGTCCGTCGCCGGCGGCAAGTGGACCACGTTCCGGCACATCGGCCGTACGGTCATGCAGAAGCTGGAGTCGCTGCCGGGTCACCCGCTGGGCGACGACTTCGAGCCGATCTCCTCGCTGCCGAAGAAGCTGCCGCTGCCGGGCATCGCCAACCCGCGCGCGGTCGCCCACCGGCTCGTCGTGGACGGCCCGGCGCCCGGCCCGCGCATGGCGCCCGACACGGCCAAGCACCTGGCGACCCACTACGGTTCGCTGGCCTTCGACATCGCGCGGCTGGCCAACGACAACCCGGAGCTGGGCGAGCGCGTCCACCCGGACGCCCCGGAGATCTGGGCGCAGGTCGTCTACGCCCGGGACCACGAGTGGGCGGAGACGGTGGACGACGTACTGCGCCGCCGCACCACCCTGACGATCCGCGGCCTGGCCACGGACGAGGTGCGCGGCAAGGTGCAGGACCTGCTCGACAAGAAGTAGGTCGACGCGCAGGCCCCACGGGGCCCCACACAGCGAGGGGCGGCTTCCCGCACGAAGCCGCCCCTTTCGTGTGCCCGACTCCGGGCTGCGTACGGTGTTCGTACACCCGTCCCACCGGAGTCGCCCCATGACGCAGGAGCTGTCCCCCATCGCCCGCATCCGCCGCACCGGCCTGCCGCCCCATGCCGTGGTCGTGGGCGACCCGGCACGCGCGGCGACCGTCGCGGCACTGCTGGAGGGGGCCGCGGAGATCTCGTACCACCGCGAGTACCGGGTGTTCAGCGGGAGTTGGAAGGGCCTGCCGGTGACGGTGGCCTCGCACGGCGTGGGAGCACCGGGCGCGATCCTGCTGTTCCAGGAGCTGGCGGACGCCGGGATCCACACCGTCCTGCGCCTGGGCACGGCGGGTGCCATGAAGCCGGGGATCGGCGACGGCGACCTGGTGATCGCGGAGGCGGCCGTACGCGACGACGGGGTGACCCAGCAGTTGCTGCCGCCGGAGTACCCGGCGGTGGCCGCGCCCGAGGCGGTCTTCGCCCTCCAGCGGGCGGCCCGTGCGGCCGATGTGCCGCACCACCGGGGAATCGTGTGGACGCGGGCGGCGTTCCAGCCAGGGCTGATCCCGCTCGACGCGTACGACCGGGCGGGGCTGGTGGCGATCGAGATGGAGCTGTCCGCGCTGCTGGTGACCGCCTCGCTGCGGGGGCTGGTCGCGGGCGGGGTGCTCGTGGTGGACGGCGTCAACGCCGACGAACTCGTCGACGAGGCGTCCCCGTTCTCGGCGGGCGCCTACGACCCGCACCGTGAGGTCGTCGCCCGCGGTGTGGAGCGCGGCGCGGTGGTCTCGCTGGAGGCGCTGCGGCTGCTGGCGGAGGGGCCCGCCGGATGAGCGGGCGCGTCGGCCCGCCGGCCGCGGGGTGACCGTCGGGCTCGGCGCGGAGGGGCGGAATCCGTGTCCCCGGCACGCCGTGTGGCCGGTCGAGGCTCGGGGCGTTTCACGAGGTGCCATCGGGAATCCTGGTCCCGTGCAGCGTGTCGGCCCGCATAATGACGCCAAGACATCGGATGTCTGAGCACCTGGGAGGCCCGCCATGGCAGTCACCGACGAGGCGATCGAGAAGATCAAGGAAATGATCGTCTCCGGTGCGCTGCGCCCCGGCGACCGCCTGCCCAAGGAGAGCGAGCTGGCCGCCGAGCTGGGGCTGTCCCGCAACTCCCTGCGCGAGGCCGTGCGGGCGCTGTCGCTGATCCGCATCCTGGACGTGCGGCAGGGCGACGGCACCTACGTCACCAGCCTCGATCCTCAACTGCTTCTGGAGGCGATGAGCTTCGTCGTGGACTTCCACCGCGACGACACCGTGCTGGAGTTCCTCGCGGTGCGCCGCATCCTGGAGCCGGCCGCGACGGCCATGGCGGCCTCCCGCATCAGCGAGCAGCAACTGGACGCGCTGACCGCCCAGTTGGACAAGCTGGGGCCCGTGCCCTCGGTGGAGGAGCTGGTCGCCTCCGATCTGGAGTTCCACCGGGGGATCGTGCAGAGCTCCGGCAACTCGGTGCTCTGCTCCCTGCTGGACGGATTGTCCGGGCCCACCACCCGGGCCCGGATCTGGCGCGGCCTCACCCAGGAGGACGCGGTCGGCCGCACCCTGCGCGAGCACCGCGCGATCCTGGGCGCCCTGCGCGACCGCGACGCCGAGGCGGCCCGCTCCTGGGCGACCGTGCACATCGCGTCCGTCGAGCAGTGGCTGCGCTCGACCCTGTGAGGCATCGAGGTGCGGGCCACCCGTGCGGCGAGTCCGGCCGGTGAGCGATCATGGGTGTTCGAGGGTCCCGGACGGGGCAGTGATCCGTTCACTCCCCCGTTGCAGGGGACTGCGGGCGCCCCCGCCGCACGCCGTAAGGTTGGGGCGTACGTGAGGGCACGTCGGAAGGAGGCGCTGGGTGATCGAGCTCGAGGGGGTTCCCGAGCTGATCGACCCGGTCATGGTGGCCGCGTTCGAGGGCTGGAACGATGCCGGCGACGCCGCCTCCACCGCGGTCGCGCATCTGGACAGGGAATGGAAGGGCGAGGTGTTCGCGGCGCTGGACGCCGAGGACTACTACGACTTCCAGGTGAACCGCCCCACAGTGTTCATGGAGTCCGGGGTCCGCAAGATCACGTGGCCCACGACCCGGCTCTCGGTGGTCCGCGTCGGCGGCGACAAGCCCCGCGACCTGGTGCTGGTGCGCGGTATCGAACCGTCGATGCGCTGGCGCTCGTTCTGCAACGAGCTGCTGGGCTTCGCCCACGAGCTGGGCGTGGAACTGGTGGTGATCCTCGGCGCCCTGCTCGGTGACACCCCGCACACGCGTCCGGTCCCGATCAGCGGGACCACGTCCGACCCGGACCTGGCCCGCCGCATGGACCTGGAGGAGACCAAGTACGAGGGCCCCACGGGCATCGTGGGCGTCCTTCAGGAGGCGTGCACGCACGCGGGCGTGCCGGCCGTGTCGCTGTGGGCGGCGGTCCCGCACTACGTGTCGCAGCCGCCGAACCCCAAGGCCACGCTGGCCCTCCTCAACCGTCTGGAGGACCTCCTCGACCTGCGCATCCCGCTCGGTGAACTGCCGGAGGACGCGCGCGCCTGGCAGCTCGGCGTGGACCAGCTTGCCGCCGAGGACAGCGAGGTCGCCGAGTACGTGCAGACGCTGGAGGAGGCCCGGGACACCGCCGAGCTGCCGGAGGCGTCGGGCGAGGCGATCGCCCGCGAGTTCGAGCGGTATCTGCGGCGCCGGGACGTCAGCCCGCCCGGCGGGCACGCCACGGCGGAGGGCGGCGAGGGCGGCCCGTTCCTGCGGGACAACCCGGGCGGTCGTACGCGTCCGCCGAAGCCGCCGCGGCCGGGCGGCGGCGAGGACGAGGACTCCTCGGAGGAGTGATCGGGGCGGTGTGCGACAGCACACCGCCCCGCTCCGTCCCCGGGTGAACCGGGCTCAGAGAGCCACGCCGAGCAGCGCGTCCACGGCACGCGACACGACGCCGGGCGCACCCGTGTCCGTGCCGCCGCTCTCCTGCTGGAGCGCCACCCAGCGGTCGACCGCGGCGAGCGCGGACGGTGCGTCCAGGTCGTTGGCGAGCGCCTCGCGGATCTCCTCGACGAGTGCGTCGGCGGACGGTCCGTCGGGACGGGAGACGGCGGCGCGCCAGCGGGCGAGTCGGGCCTCGGCGTCCCGGAGCACCTGGTCCGTCCACTCCCAGTCGGACCGGTAGTGGTGGGCGTGCAGCGCGAGCCGGATGGCCGCCGGGTCGACGCCGTCGCGGCGGAGCCGCGAGACGAAGACGAGGTTGCCCTTGGACTTGGACATCTTCTCGCCGTCGAGGGCGACCATGCCGGCGTGGACGTACGCCTTGGCCATGGGGAATTCGCCGGTCAGCACCTGGGCGTGCGAGGCGCCCATCTCGTGGTGCGGGAAGGCGAGGTCGGAGCCGCCGCCCTGCACGTCGAAGCCCATGCCCAGGTGGTCCAGGGCGATGGCCACGCACTCGATGTGCCAGCCGGGTCGGCCGCGGCCCAGCGTGCCGCCGTCCCAGCTCGGCTCGCCGGCGCGGGCGGCCATCCACAGCATCGGGTCGAGCGGGTTCTTCTTCCCGGGACGGTCGGGGTCGCCGCCGCGCTCCGCGGAGAGCAGGCGCATGGCGGCGGCGTCCAGGCGGGACACCTTGCCGAAGTCGGGGTCGGACTCGACGGAGAAGTAGATGTCCCCTTCGAGTTCGTACGCGGCGCCGAGGTCCCGGAGGCGTTCGACCAGCGGGACGATGCCGGGTATGGCCTCCACGGCGCCGATGTAGTGGCGCGGCGGCAGCATCCTCAGGGCGGTCATGTCCTCGCGGAACAGGGCCGTCTCCCGTTCGGCGAGGGCCACCCAGTCGACGTCGTCGCGCTGGGCGCGCTCGAGGAGGGGGTCGTCGACGTCGGTGACGTTCTGGACGTAGTGGACCTGGCGCTTGGTGTCGAGCCACACGCGCTGAACGAGGTCGAACGCGTTGTAGGTCGCCGCGTGACCCATGTGGGTCGCGTCGTACGGGGTGATGCCGCAGACGTAGATACGGGCGACGGGACCGGGGTCGAGAGTGACGAGGCCACCGGTCGCGGTGTCGTGGATCCTCAGGTCGCGGCCCTGACCAGGCAGGGCGGGGACCTCGGAAGCGGGCCAGGCATGCATGTCATGAGCGTAACCGGCCGGAAGTTCTGTCCACGAACCGGATCGGACGGGAGGGGCGGCGAATGACCGGGAAGGCGCTCTTGCGGGAGCCCGGCGGGTGTGCCTGCCCGCCCGGCCCGGCTGCGGGCCGGGCTGCGCGGCCCGTCCTCGCGCAGTCCGGACCCGCGACGTCCGTCACACCGGCGGCCAGGGAATCGCCGGCCACTCCCCGCTGGGTTCCGGGTGCCGTCCCGACTTCAGCAGCGCCTCCACCCGCGCGCGCGTCGCCCGGAGCTCCGCAGGGCTGATCAGGGAGGCGAGGCGCGTGGCCAGGGCCGCGCCCTCGCCCAGGGCGTCCTGCAACCCCTTGAGCACCTCCACCGCCTCCCCCGTCAGCGGCTCCCCCGCCCATCCCCACAGCAGCGTCCGCAGCTTGTTCTCGACGTTGAACGTGACCCCGTGGTCGATCCCGTACAACCGCCCCCCGGCCGCCGGCAGCAGGTGGCCCCCCTTGCGGTCCGCGTTGTTGATGACCGCGTCGAGGACGGCGAGCCGCCGCAGCCGCTCGTCGTCGGCGTGCACGAGCAGCGCCGTCCTGTCCTCGCCGACGTCGGCGAGGCCGATCGCCTTCCAGCCGGGCCCGGGCTCCTCCCCCTCCACCAGGGCGAGCAGTTCCCCGTCGGGCACGGGTTCCACCCACAGCTGGCACATTCCCTCGCCGTAGGGCCCGTCACGCAGCACGGTGGGCGGCACGAGCCCCCATCCGGTCGCCTCGGAGACCTCGTACGCCGCCACCTCGCGCTGGGCCAGCGTCCCGTCCGGGAAGTCCCACAGAGGCCGCTCCCCGGCCACGGGTTTGTAGACGCAGGTGGCTTCCTGTCCGTCGTGGGAGACCGTGCAGTACAGCGCCGCGTTGGACGCCTCGCGGATGCGGCCGCGCACGGTCAGCTCGCCCTCGGCGAGCAGCTCGGCGGTGGTCACGCTCCGCGGCGGTATCCGTTCTGGCGCGGACATACGTGTCCTTCCGGGTCGAGCGGGAGGCTGCACAGCGGGCACGGCGGCCGCCCGGCGTTGACGACGTCGAGGGCGCGCTTGGCGAAGGCTCTGGCCTGCGCGCCGGTGAGCCGGACCCGGAGCATCGGCGGACCGTTCTCCTCGTCCTGCAGCAGCCGCTCCTCGGCCTCGGCGAGGTCCTCCTCGGAGTCGGCGTCCAGTTCGACGAGGGCCTGGGCCTCGACGATCATGCGCTGTTCCTCGGCGTCCCAGGCGAGCGCCATGGTGCCGACGCGGAACTCCTCCTCGATGGGGGTCTCCAGGGGAGCCGTGTCGGTGATCTCCGCCGGCGCCACGGCGGGCACGGCGGCGCTGCCGCCGCTGCGCCGCACGACCTCGTCGAGCAGTTCGTCCATGCGCTCGGCGAGCGCGGCGACCTGGGTCTTCTCCAGGGCCACGCTGGTCACCCGGGGTCCGGCCGAGGCCTGCAGGAAGAAGGTACGGCGCCCGGGCAGCCCGACCGTACCGGCCACGAAGCGGTCCGGGGGGTCGTAGAGGAACACCTGACGGGACACGTCCTGTCTCCATTGGATCGGGGTCGGGACCGGCCGACGTCGCCGGTCCGGTCGGGTTGCTGACAACTACGCTGAACAACTACTGCGCTCGTTCGACCGCTTCACCCTACTGCGCGCGACGATCACGGTGCGCCCGCACCGCCCCCGACCGGGGCGTCCGGATCCGAGGGTTCCGCACGCGGCACGAGGGAGGAGAAATCGCCGGTGTCTCCGAGACGAACGAGAAATGGCCGCAGCCGGGTGTAACGGATCGCGGTGATGGAACACGGTTCCACGGAGATCCGCTGGAAGAGGTCGAGATGAAGTCCGAGGGCATCCGCGACGAGGGACTTGATGATGTCGCCGTGCGAGCACATGAGGTAGACGGCGTCGGGGCCGTGGTCGCGCTCCACGCGCGCGTTCCACTCCCGTACGGCCTCCGCGGCACGGGTCGCCATCGCCCGTATCGACTCGCCGCCGGGGAAGGCGGCGGCCGACGGGTGCGCCTGGACGACCTCCATCAGCGGCTCGTCCTTCAGCTCGGCGAGCTTGCGGCCGGACCAGTCGCCGTAGTGACACTCGCCGATCCGGTCGTCGGTGTGGGCACGCAGTCCTGGACGGGCGTCGAGGAGCGGCTGGACGGTCTCCTGGCAGCGCTGCAGGGGGCTGGTGACGACTTCGGTGATCGGCAGCTCGGCGAGCCGCCCGGGCAGAGCCGCGGCCTGGGCGGCGCCGCGCTCGTCGAGGGCGACGCCGGGTGTCCAGCCGGCGAGCAGTCCCGCGGTGTTGGCGGTGGAGCGTCCGTGCCGGACGAGGAGCAACGTGGGCATGACGACCAGCCTAAGGGGATGCCGCGCGGCCGGGCCCTGGAGAGGTTTCCGCGCCCGCCGCGTGAGCCGTGGGCGCGCGGGGGTGCGAGGGCCTTGCGGGAGGCCCGGTGCGCCCGGGCGTGCAGGAGAGGAGAGTGTGTCGCGTGATCGTGGACTGCGCCGTCTACCGCGACGGACGCCGCACCGAGGGGCCCGGGGACCTCTCCACCGCGCTGGACCAGGCGCGGGCCTCGTCGGACGCGTTCTTGTGGATCGGCCTGAACGAGCCGACCGAGGACGAGTTCGAGCTGGTCACCAAGGAGTTCGGGCTGCATCCGCTGGCGGTGGAGGACGCCCTGAAGGCCCACCAGCGGCCCAAGCTGGAGGTCTACGAGGACTCGCTGTTCATGGTGCTCAAGCCGGTGTCGTACGAGCCGGACAGCGACACCGTCTCCACCGGCGAGCTGATGGTGTTCCTCGGCGACTCGTTCGTGGTCACCGTGCGCCATGGCGCGGACATGCCGCTCGGCGACATCCGCCGGCGTCTGGAGCGGCAGCCGGAGATGCTGCGGCACGGGCCCACGGGGGTGCTGTACTCGATCACGGACTCGATCGTCGACCACTACCTGGAGGTGGCGACGGAGCTGGGCACCGATCTGGAGGAGCTGGAGGCGGAGGTCTTCTCACCGTCCGTGGGGGGCTCGCGGCACACGGCGTCGCGGATCTACGCGTTCAAGCGGCAGGTCCTGGAGTTCCGGCGGGCGACGGTGCCGCTGGCGCCGCCGACGGCCCGGCTGGCGGGACAGGGCGCGTACGGTGCGACGGTGCCGTTCGTGCAGGAGAAGTCGCGGCCCTTCTTCCGGGACGTCCACGACCATCTGACCCGGGTGAACGAGTCGGTGGAGGGCCTGGACCGGCTGGTGTCGGACATCCTGTCGGCGCACCTGGCGCAGATGAGCGTGCGGCAGAACGACGACATGCGGAAGATCTCGGCGTGGGCGGCGATGGCCGCCGTCCCGACGATGATCGCGGGGATCTACGGCATGAACTTCGACCACATGCCGGAGCTGCACTGGGTGTGGTCCTACCCGGCGGTGATCTTGATCATGGTGGCGCTCGAGGTGCTGCTGTACCGGCTGTTCAAACGGCGGGGCTGGTTGTAGCGGGGGTGCCGAGCGCGTTGCGCCGCTCGGGCGTCCGCAGGGTCACCATGCGCCGCCGGCCGACGAGCCGCTCGTAGACGTAGACGAGGTGGATCGAGGTCGCGAGCAGCGCCGACCTCGCCCGGGACCAGCCGAGGATGCGTGCCATGTGGGTCATGACCGCCAGGCTGACGTCCCGGTGGACGCGGATCTCGGCCAGCGCGCACACGCGCAGGGTGCGCCGGATGAACCGGCCGTGCCCGGCGGCGGTGAAGCGCAGCAGTTCCTCGTGGGTGTACGCGAGGTGGTTGTCCTCGTCGTCGGAGATCATCCGCACGGCCCGGCCGACGTCGGGGTGGTCCCCGAAGTGCCTGCGCAGCATCAGCATCTGTTCGGCGGCGCGCTGTTCGGTGACCCGGCTGTGCGCCAGGTAGACGATGATGTCGCGCACGGTGAGCGGCTCGTCCGCGGTGAGCTTCGCATGCGCGAGGCCGATGCCCCGGCGCTCCAGGAGCATCGTGTAGTCGGTCTCCGGGGGCACCGGTACGGGTTCCAGGCCGCGCTTTTTGAGCAGGGCGTGGAAGATGCGCCCGTGTTTGTCCTCGTCGGCGCCGTGGCGGGAGATCTTGGGGGCGAGGGCTCGTTCGCTCTGCGGCACCAGTCGGGCGATGCGCCCGTTCTCCCAGCCGCCCTGCGCCTCCCCGCTGGCCGCGATGGAGCAGAACAGGCGGAACGACTCGTCGTGGTCGAGGATCTCCTGGAACAGGCTCCTGGCCGACAGCATGGGCGCACCTCTCTGCAGGACTCCGCGAAGATCGAGTCACACCGAGTCAAACGGGGCCCCGGAGGTGCTGCAACAGCTGTGCGGGGCGGCTCGGCCGAAAGGGGGAGGGGCGTACCGGGAGGGGGCCGTAACCGTGCGGGCGGCCGAGCGTTGTTCCCGGTGTCGGCCGTGGCGGGGAAGACCCCCCGAGCCCCCACCACGGCCGCAGAGCCTCTTCGCCCGTTACGCCAGCCCGGCCCGCTCCAGGGCCTCGGTTCCGGCCCGGAGCGAGGCGATCCGCTCGTCCAGGGTGAAGCCCGCGGGCGCGAGGGTGAGCGTGGTGACGCCGGCCGCGGCATAGGCCTTCATGCGGTCGGCGATGCGGTCGACGGAGCCCAGCAGGGTGGTCCGGTCGATCAGCTCGTGCGGGACCGCGGCCGCGGCGCCCTGCTTGTCGCCGGACAGGTACTTCTCCTGGATCTCGGCGGCGGCCTGCTCATAGCCCATGCGCCGGGCGAGCTGGTTGTAGAAGTTCTGCTTGGGGCTGCCCATGCCGCCGACGTACAGGGCGGTGTAGGGGCGGAAGGTGTCGGCGAGCGCGGTCACGTCCTTGTCGTCGCCGACGGCGATCGGCAGCGTGGGGCAGACGTCGAAGCCGTCGAGGGTCTTGCCCGCCTTTTCCCGCCCGGCACGCAGATGGCGGATCGCGGTGTCCTCGAGGTGGTCGGCGGAGGGGAAGATGAGCAGGGCGCCGTCGGCGATCTCGCCGGTCTGCTCCAGGTTCTTCGGCCCGATGGCGGCGATGTAGAGCGGGATGTGCTCGCGCTGCGGGTGCACGGTCAGCTTGATCGGCTTGCCGGGGCCGCCGGGCAGCGGCAGCGTCCAGTGCTCGCCCTCGTAGGTCAGCCGCTCACGGGTCATCGCCTTGCGTACGATCTCCACGTACTCGCGGGTGCGGGACAGCGGCTTGTCGAACTTGACGCCGTACCAGCCCTCGGAGACCTGCGGCCCCGACACGCCGAGGCCGAGACGGAAACGGCCGCCGGACAGGGAGTCGAGGGTGGCGGCCGTCATCGCGGTCATGGCGGGCTGACGGGCCGGGATCTGGAAGATGGCGGAGCCGACGTCGATGCGTTCGGTCTTCGCGGCGACCCAGGACAGCACGGTGGCCGCGTCCGAGCCGTACGCCTCGGCGGCCCAGCACACCGCGTATCCGAGCCGGTCGGCCTCCTGGGCCACGGCGAGGTTGTCCGCGTCCATTCCGGCACCCCAGTAGCCGAGGTTGATCCCGAGCTGCATGGCCCATTCCCCTTACCGATCAGTAACGTCCCTTGGTGCCCGACCTTAGCGCGGGGGCGGGTCCCCCGGAAATCCCCTCACGGACGGGGGGAACGCGTTGTCCACAGGCCCCCCACGAGGCAAGTTCAGGCCGTAATCTCGGCGTTCATGGAGCAGAGGCATCTCGGCCGTACCGGCCTTCGTGTGTCGCGGATCGGACTCGGCACCCTGACGTGGGGCCGCGACACGGACGAACACGACGCCGCGGACCAGTTGAAGGTGTTCTGGGAGGCGGGCGGGACGCTCGTCGACACGGCGGACGTGTACGGCGACGGGGAGGCCGAGTATCTGCTCGGACGGCTCATGGACGGGCTCGTGCCCCGCCGTGACCTGGTCATCTCGACGAAGGCGGGCAGCGTTCCCGACCCGGACCGCCGCTTCGACTGCTCCCGCGGTCATCTGCTCACCGCGCTGGACGCATCGCTCGCCCGCCTGGGCACGGACCACGTCGACGTCTGGCACGTCCACGCCTTCGACCCGTACACCCCGCTGGAGGAGACCCTGCAGGCGCTCGACCTGGCGGTCGGCAGCGGCCGGGCACGGTATGCGGGGGTGTCCAACTTCTGCGGCTGGCAACTGGCGAAGGCGGCGACGTGGCAGCTCGCGGCGCCGGGCACGAGAACCCGGATCGCCAGCACACAGATGGAGTACTCGCTGCTCCAGCGCGGAGTGGAGCGGGAGGTGCTGCCGGCGGCGCTGGACCTCGGGGTCGGACTGCTGCCGTCGTCCCCGCTGGGCCGGGGTGTGCTGACCGGCAAGTACCGGCAGTCGACGCCGCCCGACTCGCGCGGGGCGTCGGAGCACATGGCGCCGTTCGTCGCGCCCTACCTGGACGACACGGCGAGCAGCATCGTCGACGCGGTGCAGACGGCCGCCGACGGGCTCGCCGCGACACCGCTGCAGGTGGCGCTGGCGTGGGTGCGGGACCGGCCGGGCGTGGTCGCGCCGATCGTCGGGGCGCGGAACGCGCAGCAGCTCACCGCGGCGTTGTCAGTGGAGGCACTTAGTCTTCCGGACGAGATCTGCCGGGCGCTGGACGACGTGTCGGCCCCGGTGCACCGCTATCCCGATCACGACTGGAGCACGCTGTGAGCACGGACCCGGAGACCACGGAGACGGCCTTTCGGGCGGAGGACGGGGCCGGGACCGCCGGGGGCGGCGGCTCGGGAAGCGACGGCGCCGCGGACCCGGGGCCCGCTGAGGGCTCCGGGGCCGGCACGCCGACGGCCGGCGGCCCGGACCCGGGGGACGACGCCCCCGGCACCCCGCAGGACGCCGAGGGCGGCGAGGGCGCCGCGCCCGCGATGTCCGAGGCGGAGGCCGAGCTGGCCGCTCAGCGGGTGGAGCGCGAGCGGATCGAGCAGCGGAAGGCCGCGAAGCAGGGTCCCATCGCGGCCGGTGGGAAGCTCAGCGGGAAGGCCGCCGACCTGCTCGCCGCCGTGCGGGCCGTGGAGAGCGGTGAGAAGCCGGCGCCGAGCGCCCTCAGCGGGCCCGCGCCGGAGCCGCGCCGCGCCGCCGCGCCGGAGCCGGTGCGGCGCCCCCAGCCCGAGCCGGCCACGGCGGCGCCCACCTCCGTCGAGACCGTGGCGGCCGTGCGTGCCGTCCTGGCCGAGGGCGGCGCCCCCGACGCCCTCGCCCCGCAGGTCGCCGCGACGCTCGGCGAGGGGGCGGCGGCGCGGCTGCGCTCCGATCCCTGGCGGCTGCTGCACGTCCCCGGTGTGCGGCCCGAGCAGGCCGACACCTTCGCCCGCGCCCTGCTCGGCCCCGAGTGCCGCCCGGACGACGAGCGCCGGGCCAGGGCGATGACGGTCTGGCTGCTCGAGCAGGCGGCCCTGGCCGGGCACACGGCCCTGGAGGTGCCCGCCCTCGAGGCGGCGCTCGGCCGGGGCCAGGTGCCGGACCCCGAGGCGGCCGTGCGCGCCACCCTCGCGGAGGGCGAGGCCCTGGTCTTCCAGGACGCCCTGGAGCCGGTCCCACCGGGCGGCGACGAGGAGCAGGAACGCCCGGTGCGCGTCCTGATCGGCCTGGAGCGGTACGCGCTCGCGGAGGAGAGCCTCGCCGACGGGCTGGCCCGGCTGGTCGACTCCGTGCCGAAGGAGGACGGCACGGCCGAGGACTGGCAGCGCGCGGCCCGGTCGGCGGCGGGTTCGGCGGCGGAACTGATCCGTGCGGTCGCGGGCCACGCTCTGGTGCTGCACACCGGGTCGGAGGCGTCCGGGATCGAACCGGCCACGCTGCTGTGTGAGGCACGCCGGCTCGGGCTGCGCGCCTGGGCCGCCACGCACAGCCCGGCCGGCCGCGACCGGTTCGCCGCGCTGCTCGGCGGGCTCGGCCTGCCCGACGCCGAGCGGGCGCAGCCGCCGCTCGCCACCGTGGCGGGTCTCCTGTCCGGGGCGGAGGGCCCCGGCCGGGACGCGGAGGGCGCGCTGGACCTCGACCTGCTCGTCGTGCTGGACGCACCCCAGCTCGACGTCGAGACGGCGGCCCTGCTCGTCGAGTCGCTGCCCGACGGGGCCCGGCTGGTGCTGAGCGGTGACCCGGGCGTGCTGTGGTCGGCCGGGCCCGGGCGCGTGTTCGCGGACCTGCTCGCGGCCCGGGTCTGCCCGCAGATCGCCTCGCGGACCCCCGACCCCGGCCCGCTCGGCGAACTGGTCTCCGCGATCGGCGTCGGGGAGCTGCCGCAGGTCGACGCACCCGGCAAGGAGGTCGTGATCGTGCCGGTGCGGGACGCCGGGGAGGCCGTGCACCGGACCGTGCAGCTCGTGGTGGACTCGGTGCCGCGGGCGATCGGGGTTCCGCCGGAGGACACGCAGGTGATCACGCCGGGCCATGGCGGCGCGGCGGGCACCCGTGCGCTGAACACGGCGCTGAAGGAGCGGCTCAACCCGGGCCCGGGCCGTTTCGGCGGCTTCGACGCGGGCGACCGGATCGCCTACTCGCCGGTGCCGGGGCGTACGCTGCCGGGCCGTGTCGTGAAGGGCGACGCCGAGGGGCTGCACCTGGAGTGCGCGGGCGTCCCCGTGGTCGTGCCGAGGGAGCGGGTGGAGCAGACCGTACGGCACGGCTGGGCGCTCACCGCGCACCAGGCGGTGGGGCAGCGGTGGCCGGCGGTGGTCGTGGTACTGCCGGGTGACGCCGCCCAGAGCCTCACCCGGCCGTGGATCTACACGGCCTTCGGCCGAGCGGTCCGCCATCTGTCGGTGGTGCACGGCGTGGACCAGGCCCTGCCGCGGGCCGTGGCGGAGATCCAGGCCAAGCCTCGCACGACCCGCCTGCTCGCGCTGCTGAGACCCCAGGTGCCGGCGTCGGGCTGAGAGGGCCAACCCCTCACCGCGGCAGGGGCCGGCGGTGGCGTGCGGCCCCTGGTCGCACGGCACCGCCGGGGAACCCCTGGCTAACGGTCCAGCGGTTCCAGGTCCTCGTCGTCGTCCAGTTCGAGCTCGTCGTCCTCCAGCTCCTCGTCGTCCGCCTCCTCGTCGAAAACGGAGCTGACGTCGAAACGGCAGACGACCCGCTGGGGATCGACCTGCTCGAAGGGCGCCTCCAGCCACTCCCCCGGCTCGGCCGGCTCCTCGGCGGCCACCACCCACAGCGTGGAGTCGCCCTCTTCGAGGCCGAACTCCTTGTGCCGGGAGGCGATCTCGTCCGGTTCGAACTCCCCGAAGAGCACGCCGAGCGCGCCATGGACGGTGCGGCCCGACGACTCCGGCCCGGGCTCCTCGTCCGCGGCCTCCACGCGCTCCGCCTGTGCCAGCAGCCGCTGGGGCTCCGCCACCGCGTAGTCGCGGCGGATCAGCACGCTCAGCGCGTTCGGTTCCTCGGGGCCCGTGTACGGAAGGGCTTCCTCCGCACCGGGGATCTCAAAGGGGGTGACCTCGTCGTAGCGGTCGTAGAGCAGTTCGTCGTACTCCTCGGCCGCCGCGGCCAGCTCGTTGAACGCCTCGTAGACGGCCGGGTCGTCCTCACCCGTCCTGCGCTCGACCGCGGCAAGGTGGCGGTCGAGTGCGGTCTTGACCGCCTCGGCGGCGGCGCGTACCTCGGCAGCGGTGGGCTGCGCAGCATCAGACATAGTGCAGACGCTATCCGTACCGGGCCCCAGCCCGCACAATAGATGCGATGCCGGAATACGAATTTGTCGACGTGTACGTGCCGCGCGGGGTCTCCCGCAAGGACGCCACACGCCTGCTGACGGATCATGCCGAGTACGGACACTGGGAGCTGGACCGCCTGAGCCTGCTGCGCGACGGCAGCCGCAAGGTGCGGTTGCGCAGGCGGATCATCCGCCAGGTGCGCGCCACGTGGTGAGCGAAGGTGACTGAAACGGATCGGGCCCCGCACGGACGGGGCCCGATCCGTTCGGCCCGCCACGGGGGGGGCAGGCGGTGCCGTTACGCGTGGGCCCGTGCCCTGCGGTAGAGCAGCGCGCCGCCGAGCAGGGCGCCCGCGCCGGCCGGTACGAGGAGGCCGATCGGCAGGTCGCTACCGGTGTGGGCGAGCTGCGCGGTGGCCGCGGGCTGGGTGAGGGACTGCCCGCCCGGGTGGTTGACGTGCCGGATGCCGCCGCCCGGCTGCTGCGGCGTACCGGGGTGACGGGGCGTGCCCGGAGGGGTGGTGGTGCCGCCGCCGGGAGGCGTCGTACCGCCACCGCCGCCGGGCGGGGTCGTTCCGCCGCCGGGGGGCGTCGTACCGCCACCGCCGCCGGGCGGGGTGGTGGTGTGGCCGCCGCCCGGGTTGGCGCAGTCGTTGCCGCCGGCCGGGTTGCCGATTCCGCCCACGTTGACGGAGTTGCCGCAGACGTTGACCGGCACGTCCACCGGCACCTGCACGGTGTTGCCGGAGCCGACGCCGGGTGAACCGCCGGTGTGCCCGCCCGCGTGGGCGCCGCCACCGGTGTGGCTGCCGTGGCCGGTGTTCGCGCACGTGTTGCCGACCGCCGGGTTGAGCAGCCCGATGACGTTCACGGTGTTCCCGCAGACGTTCACCGGGACGTGCACGGGCACCTGCACCAGGTTGCCGGACAGCACGCCGGGCGAGTTCGTGGCGGAGCCGTTCGCTCCCGCGTCGGCGTGCGCGTAACCGCCGGTGACGGCGAGGACGCCGGTCGCCGCCGCCATGGTCATCAGGCCCTTGCGGGTGACCTGTCGCATTGCTGATTTCCCTGTCTTCGAGCTGGTCGTGAACCTTCGGACCGCGTCCCGCGCGGTGGGCGTGGACGCGGAGGAACCGCTGACCGGACGGCCCCGGAGCGCGTGGCACGCACTCCGGGGCCGACGGACTCACACCCTCATGGGGTTCGGGCCCCTCATGGGGTGAGGCACCAGGTCAGTGGTTGATGCAGGTGTTGCCGAAGGCGGGGTTCAGCAGCCCGATCACCGAGATCGTGTTGCCGCAGACGTTCACCGGGACGTGCACCGGAACCTGGATCACATTGCCGGACACGACACCCGGGGAGTGCGTGGCGGCACCCTGGGCGCCCGAGTCGGCGACGGCCAGACCCGCACCCGCGAGAACCAGACCACCGGTGGCAGCCGCAGCAGCGACGACCTTCTTGATCATTATTCCTCCTTGTTGGCAAAGCGGTCCAAGCCTCGGACCGCATCACCTGTAACGAGGAGGGAGTAATGGAGCTACGAGCGTATGGTCGCATTCACTCGTCCCGGGGTGTTCCCGTACGCGCTGGCGAATACCGCACGGGAACGACGCCGCCTCAGGACGCGTCGATGAACCGGTCCAGCACCCGCACGCCGAACTTCAGCGCGTCCACCGGCACCCGCTCGTCGACCCCGTGGAACATGCCCGCGAAGTCCAGCTCGGGCGGCAGCTTCAGCGGCGCGAAGCCGAAGCCACGGATGCCGAGGTCGTCGAAGGACTTGGCGTCCGTGCCGCCGGAGAGCATGTACGGGATCGCCTTGGCGGCCGGGTCCTCGGCCAGCAGCGCCGACTGCATCGCGTCCACCAGCGCCCCGTCGAAGCCGGTCTCGACGGCCTTGTCGGAGTGCACGTCCTCGCGCCGGACGTGCGGCCCGAGGATCCGGTCCAGGTCGGCGAGGAACTCCTCCTCGAAGCCGGGCAGGAAACGTCCGTCGACGTGTGCGGTGGCCTCGCCGGGGATGACGTTGACCTTGTAACCGGCGTTGAGCTGGGTGGGGTTGGCGGTGTTGCTCAGGGTCGCGCCGATGAGCTTGGCGATGCCGCCGAGCTTGGCGAGGGTGCCCTCCATGTTCTCCGGGTCCAGTTCGGTGCCGAGCGCGTCGCCGAGTTCGTCGAGGAAGGCCCGCGTCGTCTTGGTGACCCGTACCGGGAACTTGTGCCGGCCGAGGCGTGCCACGGCCTCGGACAGCTCGGTGATCGCGTTGTCCCGGTGGATCATCGATCCGTGGCCCGCGGTGCCGGCCACGGTGAGCTTCATCCAGTGCATGCCCTTCTCGGCCGTCTGGATCAGGTAGAGCCGCCGCTGCTCGCTCACGGTGAACGAGAACCCGCCCACCTCGCTGATGGCCTCGGTGACGCCCTCGAAGAGGTCCCGGTGGTTGTCGACGAGGTACCGGGCGCCGTAGGTGCCGCCGGCCTCCTCGTCGGCGAGGAAGGCGAGGACGATGTCGCGCGGCGGCCTGCGCCCGCTGCGCAGCCGGTCGCGGACGACCGCGAGGGTCATGGCGTCCATGTCCTTCATGTCGACCGCGCCGCGCCCCCACACGCATCCGTCGGCGATCTCGCCGGAGAACGGGTGGTGCGTCCAGTCGTCCGCGTTGGCCGGTACGACGTCGGTGTGGCCGTGGATGAGCAGCGCGGGACGCGAGGGGTCCTCGCCCTGGATGCGGGCCACGGTGGAGGCACGGCCCGGGTGCGACTCGAAGATCTCGGGTTCGAGGCCCACCTCGGCGAGCTTCTCCGCGACGTACTCGGCGGCCCTGCGCTCGCCGGGACCGGAGTGGTCGCCGTAGTTGCTGGTGTCGATCTGGATCAGCTCACGGCAGAGGTCGACGACCTCGTCCTCGCCGGTGACGCTCCTGGCCGTGCCGGTGTCGGTCACGCTGCTTCCTCCCGGTCTCCTGCTGGTGGTTCCCCTCATCCTCTCTCCGACCCCCGCCGCACCCCAAGGTGCGGTCCGGCCCGTCACAGGCCGTTCACGCGGGAACGGGGTGTGATCGAACGCCGCCGAAAGCCTGGTAATGTTTTCCTCGTCGCCGCGGGGGAAGCCCGCACGACAGACACCTTGTCCGGGTGGCGGAATGGCAGACGCGCTAGCTTGAGGTGCTAGTGCCCTTTATCGGGCGTGGGGGTTCAAGTCCCCCCTCGGACACGTGACCCGAAGGGTGCCGACCGGTTCCGGTCGGCACCCTTTCGCGTGTGGCCCACCTCTCGAGCGGTTCCTAGACTCGAGGTGTGGCCCGGGCCAACGAAGAGGTCGAGGCGCTGCTGCAGGAGTACGCGGACCTCGTCGCGATCACGGGAGGCGACGCCTTCAAGGTGCGCGCCTACGAGAAGGCCGCGCGTGCCATCGGCGGCCACCCGGCCGACATCTCCCACCTGGACGCCGACGGACTGCGGGACATCCCGAACGTGGGCAGGTCGATCGCCGAGAAGGTGATCGAGTACCTGCGCACCGGCACCGTCGCGGTGGTCGAGGAGCGCCGGGCGAAGATCCCCGCCGGGGTGCGGGAGCTGATCACGATCCCCACGCTGGGGCCGAAGAAGGCGCTGCGGCTCTACGAGGACCTGCACATCTCCTCGGTGAGCGAGCTGGCGGCCGCGATCGAGGCGGACGCCCTGGCCGATCTGAAGGGGTTCGGCGAGAAGACGCAGGAGAACATCCTGCACGGGATCCGGCTGATGCAGCAGGCGGGCGGCCGTATCCCGATCCATCTGGCGCTGGACACGGCGGAGGAGATCGTCGCCGAGCTGTCCCAGGTCACCGGGTGCAAGCGCTGCACGTACGCGGGGTCGCTGCGACGGATGAAGGAGACGATCGGCGACATCGACGTCCTGGTCGCGGCGAAGCGGTCGGCGCCCTTCATGGAGGCCCTGGAGGCGCTGCCCGCCACCGCTGAGGTGATCGCGCACGGCGAGAAGAAGACGTCGATCCGCACCGCCAAGGGCGTCCAGGTGGACCTGCGGGTGCTGCCGCCGGACTCCTGGGGCGCCGGGCTGCAGTACTTCACCGGGTCCAAGGCGCACAACATCCGTACCCGCACCATCGCCGTGCGCCAGGGCCTGAAGCTGTCCGAGTACGGCCTGTTCGACACGGGCAGCGGGGAGTCGGTCGCCTCCCGCAGTGAGGAGGACGTGTACGCGCGGCTGGGCCTGCCGTGGATTCCGCCGACGCTGCGGGAGGACCGGGGGGAGATCCAGGCGGCGCTGCGCGGCGAGCTGCCGGAGGTGGTGACGGAGCGGGACGTGCGCGGTGACCTGCACACGCACACGAACCTCACCGACGGGCTGGCGTCGCTGGAGGCGATGGTGGAGGCGGCGGCCGAGCGCGGCTACGCGTACTACGCGGTCACCGATCACGCGCCGAACCTGTACATGCAGCGCATGACGGACGAGAAGATCCTCGCCCAGCGGGAGGAGCTGCGGGCGCTGGACGGCGCGCACCACGGGATGCGGCTGCTGCACGGCACCGAGCTCAACATCGGTGCCGAGGGGGACGTGGACTGGCCGGGCGCGTTCCTGGCCGGTTTCGACCTGTGCGTGGCCTCTCTGCACTCCCACTTCGACCTGGACCGCAAGGCGATGACGCGGCGGCTGGTGCGGGCCTGTGAGAATCCGCACGTCAACATCATCGGTCATCCGACCACCCGTCTGATCGGCAAGCGGCCGGGCGTGGACGCCGACTGGGACGAGGTCTTCGCGGCCTGTGCCCGCACCGGCACCGCGCTGGAGATCAACGCCCAGCCGGACCGGCTCGACCTGTGCGACGAGGACATCCTGCGGGCCCGGCAGCACGGCGTGAAGTTCGCCGTGAACACCGACGCGCACTCCGTGCTGCACCTGGCCCACCTGCGCTACGGCGTCGGCACCGCGCAGCGCGGCTGGCTCACCGCGGACGAGGTGATCAACACCTGGCCGCTGCGGCGGCTGCGCCGGTTCCTGGCCAAGGGCAGGTCTGGGTGAGGTGGAAGGGCGTTTGCCCTACGGCGGACCGGAGACCCGACAGATGTCCCCGCAACTCGTGGGACGCGATACGTGAGGGGGTGCCGCAGTGACTGAGAACAGCATGGGTGACGAGGTCTACCAGCCCCAGCAGGACGAGGACGTCGTGGAGGACATGAGCCCGCTGGAGTCCCCGGACAGCCTGGAGAACCGGGTTGTGGAGCCCATGGAGGAGGGCTACTCGCCGCCGGAGAAGCCTCTGGCGGTGAACGACGTGGGCACCACCGCCGCCGAGCAGCGCGAGGGCGAGACGCTGGACGAGCGGCTGGCCCGGGAGGTGCCCGAGGGCACGGTCCCGGTGGGCGACGAGATCGGGGACGTGGCCGGCGGCGAGGGCGAGCCGAGGGACGACGAGGTCGGCGGTCCGGACGCCGGGCGGCTGGTCGCGCCGGACGAGGGCGCGCACGAGGACACCGACGCGGAGGCCGTCGCGAACGATGTCGGGTTCGACAGCGGCGCCCGCACGGCCGAGGAGGCTGCGGTGCACGTCGTGCCGGACGACGAGGACGAGGACGAGCGGTAGGTCGACGCGACGAGCGGTGGGTCAGCGCGGGGAGCGGAGCGTGAGCGTGTCGTCGGGTCCGCGCTCGACGCGGGCGCCGAACTCCCGGCTGAATCCGTCGAGGACGCCGCACAGCCAGGCGGTGTCCTCGTGCGTGGCGTGCTCCAGCCGCATCCGGCGCGCCTGGAGCGGCACGATGCGGGCACCGGTCGTCCGGCCGCTGTCCGGGTCGACGGTCACCAGGTACACGAGGCGCAGGTCGTCGCGGTAGCGCTCGTAGCCGCCGATGCCCTCGTAGTCGTCGACGAGGTCGCCGCAGCCGTAGAGGACGAGCCTGCCCCGGTAGGTCTCCAGTGGGCGCGGGTGGTGGGAGGAGTGCCCGTGAACGATGTCCACGCCCGCGTCGACGAGCGCGTGGGCGAAGCGGATCTCGGCGCGGGAGACGTCGTAGCCCCAGTTGGGGCCCCAGTGGACGGAGGCGACGGCGATGTCCCCGGGGCGTTTGAGCTGCCGGAGCCGGGCGGCGAACCCGGCCGCCGCGGCGACGGTCGGGCCCGCGACGAAGTCGATGCCGGACCGCTCCTCTGTGGCGGCCCATTCCTCCGGGATGCCGCTGGACGGCATGCCGAAGGAGAACACCAGTACGCGTCCGCCCCCGCTCAGGGGGATGATGGCGGGCCGTCCGGCCTCGGAGGCGTCCCGGCCCGCTCCGGCCGTTCGCAGTCCCGCCGCGGCCAGTGAGTCGAGGGTCTCCTCGAGGCCGCGCCGGCCGAAGTCGAGGACGTGGTTGTTGGCGAGGGCGCACACGTCCGGGCGCAGGGCGGTGAGGCACGGCAGGTTGGCGGGGCTCATCCGGTAGTGGACGCCCTTGCCGGGCGCGAACTCCGCCTCGCCGGTGACCGCGGTCTCCAGGTTGACCAGCCGCACGTCGGGTGCGGCGTCCTCGAGGACCGGCAGCGCCTCGCCCCAGGGCCAGGAGTAGTCGACCGGCTGGGGGATCGGCCCGTTGGCGGCCTCGGCCAGGCCGACGTAGGCCCGGGCGTCGTGGATGTAGGTCTCGCGCAGCGCCGGGTCGCCGGGGTGCGGGAGGATCTGGTCGACGCCCCGGCCGAGCATGACGTCCCCGCACAGGAACAGGGTGACCGCGCCCGTGTGCACTCTCCCACGCTAAGGCGGTCGCGGGCGCCGCGCGAAGGGTGCCGGTCACGCGGAGCGTGCGGGTCACACGTGGGCGGGGGCCATGTGGTCGGTGAACCAGTCGCGGGCCAGGGTGGTGACCGCCTCCAGGGCGCCCGGCTCCTCGAACAGGTGGGTGGCGCCGGGGACGACCGCGAGGTGGTTCTCGCAGCGCAGCCGGGCCTGGGCCTGCCGGTTGAGGTCGAGGACGAGCGGGTCGGCGCCGCCGACGACGAGCAGTGTGGGTGCGGTCACCTCGGGCAGGCGCGGTCCGGCGAGGTCGGGCCGGCCGCCGCGGGAGACGACGGCGGCGATGCGCGCCCCGGGCTCGGTGGCCGCCCACAGCGCGGCCGCGGCCCCCGTGCTCGCCCCGAAGTAGCCGACGGCGAGCCCCTCCGTCTCCGGCCGGGTGCGCAGCCAGCCGGTGGTGCCGGCGAGCCGCCCGGCGAGCAGCCCGGTGTCGAACACGTTGGCCCGGTCTTGCTCCTCCTCCTCGGTGAGCAGGTCGAACAGCAGCGTGCCGAGCCCGGCCCGGTTCAGGCCCTCGGCCACGAACCGGTTGCGCGGACTGTGCCGGCTGCTGCCGCTGCCGTGGGCGAAGACGACGATCCCGGTCGAGTCCTCGGGCACGGTCAGCCGTCCGCCCAGGCGCACGGGGCCGGCGGCGACCTCCACCTCCTGGTCCACGGTCCGGGTGCGCCCCGCCGTGCGCTGCAGGCAGGCGGCCACTTCCGCGTCGTCGACCTGGGCGAAGTCGGCGTAGAACTGGCCGACCGCGAAGAAGACCCGCGGCGCGTCCAGGCAGACCAGTTCGTCGGCCTCGTCGGCGAGCCGCTCGGTCCAGTCCTGCGGCGCGACGGGCACGGCCAGCACGATCCGTGCCGCACCCCGGGCGCGGGCGATCCGGCAGGCGGCGCGCGCGGTGGACCCGGTGGCGACCCCGTCGTCGACGACGACCACGGTGCGGCCCTCGACGGGGACCGGTGAGCGTCCGCGCCGGTAGTGCCGGCCCCGGAGTTCCAGCACCTCCCGCTCGCGCTCCTCGACCCGCGCCAGTTCCTCGGGGGTGACGCGGGCCTCCCGCACCACCGCGTCGTTGATGACGCGCACCCCGTCCTCGCCGATCGCCCCCATTCCCAGCTCCGGCTGGAAGGGCACGCCCAGTTTGCGGACCAGGCACACGTCCAGCGGCGCCCCGAGCGCTTCGGCGACCTCGGCGGCGACCGGGACCCCTCCTCTGGGCAGCCCCAGCACCACGAGGTCCCGGCCCCTGAGGTGCCTGAGGCGTGCGCCCAACTGCCGTCCGGCTTCGAGACGATCGCTGAAGACCACGATGCAGCCTCCTCATTCCCGGGGGGACCAGAGCGGTGCGGGCGGGGGCTTCTCGGGCGCCCCGGCCGCCGTGATGTCACCGACGGCGGCGGCGACCAGCCGGTGGCCCAGGGCGATCAGGGCCCGTCCGGCGGCGAGTTCGTCGCCGATCTCGGGCACCGCCGTGTCGTACGGGCTGCGGCGGGCCTCCGCGTGGCTTTCGACCACGTTCTCGCCGGTGTCCAGGACGGCCCGGGCCGTGGTCGCGGGGTCGTGTTCGGACAGGTACAGATGCAGCGTCCACTCCTTGGCGGACACAGGGCGGCTGTCGGCGGCTCGGGTCATCGTCCGTCCCTCCTCAGCGGGCGAGGCAAGGGGACTGAAAGGGATGCGGCCCTCTTCCACTGTGACTCCGATGGGCGCGGGACGCACGGTCCCCGCGGGTGCGCGGGGCCCGGCAGAATGGCGGTCATGACCACGCGTTCCTGCCCGTGCGGGCTGCCCGAGGCGTACGAGGACTGCTGCGGCCGCTTCCACACGGGGGCCGCCGCCGCGCCGACCGCCGAGGCGCTCATGCGGTCCCGGTACAGCGCCTTCGTCCGGGGCGACGCCGGGTATCTGCTGCGCACCTGGCATCCGCGCACCCGGCCGGCACGGCTCGACCTCGATCCGCGGATGCGGTGGACGGGGCTGGAGGTGCTGGGGACGACGGAGGGTTCGGCGTTCCACTCCACGGGTACCGTGACCTTCCGCGCCTCCTACCGCGGTGGCTCGCTGTACGAGCGCAGCCGGTTCGAGCGGGTCGACGGAGCGTGGGTGTACGTCGACGGGGACTTCCTCGACCGGGACTGACGGCTCGTGACGGCTCCCGGTGCCGTCACGGCGCGAGGATGTCCAGTTCGTGCAGCGCGCCGACGGTGATCTCGCGGGTGAGCTGTTCGGCGCGGGCCGCGTCGCCCTCCCGTACCGCTTCGGCGACCTGGACGTGCAGGGTGACCGCGGCCGGGTCGGGGTCCTCGAACATCACGTCGTGGTGGGTGCGGCCCGAGAGGACCTCCGCGACCACGTCGCCGAGGCGCGCGAACATCTCGTTGCCGGACGCCTCGAGGATCACCCGGTGGAATGCCATGTCGTGGACCAGGTAGCCCTCCAGTCTGTGCCCACGTGAGTTGGCCACCATCCCGAGGGCGCACTCGGTGAGTTCGGCGCACTGCTCGGCGGTGGCGTGACGCGCGGCGAGGCCGGCCGCGACCGGTTCGATCGCCGAGCGCAGCACGGTCAGCGAGCGGAGCTGGCGCGGGCGGTCGGCGCCGGCCAGCCGCCACCGGATGACCTGGGGGTCGTAGACGTTCCACTCGGAGGGGGGCAGGACGGTCACGCCCACCCGGCGGCGGGATTCCACCAGGTGCATGGACTCCAGGACGCGTACCGCCTCACGCATCACGGACCGCGACACCTCGAAGTGCTGGGCGAGTTCGTCGGTGCGCAGCACGCTGCCCGGCGGGTACTCGCCCGCGGTGATGGCGGGGCCGAGGGTGTCCAGTACATGGCCGTGCAGCCCCCGGCCCGGTGTGCTCATGCACTCAGCGTACGAGGAAGGTCACGACAAGAAAAAGTCAGACTTATATGTCACAGAGTCTTGAATTCGTCGTACCTAATCGGTTTCAGTGACGTCGACACCAGATGTCGACGAAGACAGCGAGAGCACGATGCAGCATCTGCGGACCCCCCACGTCGTGGTGGTCATGGGCGTCGCGGGCACCGGCAAGACCACCATCGGTCCCCTGCTTGCGGCCCGGCTCGGCGTTCCGTACGCCGAGGGCGACGACTTCCACCCCCCGGCCAACATCGCCAAGATGTCGGCCGGGATCCCGCTCGACGACGCGGACCGGTGGCCCTGGCTCGACGCCATCGGCGCCTGGGCGCACGAGCGGGCGGGGCTGGGCGGCGTGGTCAGCAGCTCGGCGCTCAAGCGGGCGTACCGCGACCGGCTGCGGGCCGCGGCTCCCGGCGTCGTCTTCGTGCATCTGACGGGCGACCGCGGGCTGATCGAGGAACGGATGGCGCACCGCCAGGGGCACTTCATGCCCACGGCGCTGCTGGACTCCCAGTTCGCCACGCTCCAGCCGCTGGAGGCTGACGAGCCCGGGGTCGCGGTGGACGTCTCGGGCAGCCCCGAGGAGATCACCGCCCGCGCCGTGAACGCCCTGCGCGACCTCGAGCCGTCCTCCGCGCGGTCCCCGCAGTAACCCCCCGGCCCTCGGCGACGGCCCTCTCCCCAGGGGCCGCCGGGGGTCATCCCCACCCGAAACCGAGAGTTCCTCTCCTCACTCCAAGGGACACCCGTGACCAGACTCAGCGTCGAGATGCTGGCAGCGGACACCGTCGAGCCGATCACGGCGGCGGGCCACGCTCAACTGGGCATCGCGGCGGTGGCGGGCATCGCCGTCATCGTGCTGCTCATCACCAAGTTCAAGCTCCACGCCTTCCTGGCCCTGACCATCGGCTCGCTCGCGCTGGGCGCGTTCGCCGGGGCGCCGCTCGACAAGGCGATCACCAGTTTCACCACCGGTCTCGGCTCGACCGTCGCCGGTGTGGGCGTCCTGATCGCGCTCGGCGCGATCCTCGGCAGGCTGCTCGCCGACTCCGGCGGCGCCGACCAGATCGTCGACACGATCCTCGCCAAGGCCAAGGGCCGTGCGATGCCCTGGGCGATGGTGCTGATCGCCGCGGTGATCGGGCTGCCGCTGTTCTTCGAGGTCGGCATCGTGCTGCTGATCCCGGTCGTGCTGATGGTCGCCAAGCGCGGCAACTACTCGCTGATGCGGATCGGCATCCCCGCGCTCGCCGGCCTGTCCGTGATGCACGGCCTGGTCCCGCCGCACCCCGGCCCGCTCGTGGCGATCGACGCGGTCAAGGCGAACCTCGGCGTGACGCTGGCGCTCGGCGTGCTGGTCGCCATCCCCACGGTGATCATCGCCGGTCCGCTGTTCTCCAAGGTCGCGGCCCGCTGGGTGGACGCCCCGGTCCCCGACCGCATGATCCCTCCGCGCGCCTCCGAGGACCTGGAGCAGCGCCCCGGATTCGTGGCCACGCTGGTCACCGTGCTGCTGCCGGTCGTGCTGATGCTGGCGAAGGCGCTGGTGGACATCGTCGTCGACGACCCGGCCAAGATGGTGCAGCGGGTCTTCGACGTGGTCGGCTCGCCGCTGATCGCACTGCTCGCCGCCGTGATCGTGGGCATCTTCACGCTGGGCCGCCCGGCCGGGTTCGGCAAGGCGCGGATCTCCGAGCTCGTCGAGAAGGGCCTCGCACCCATCGCGGGCATCCTGCTGATCGTGGGCGCGGGCGGCGGCTTCAAGCAGACGCTGATCGACTGCGGCGTGGGCCAGATGGTCCTCGACATATCGAAGGACTGGTCGATCCCCGCGCTGCTGCTGGCCTGGCTGATCGCGGTGGCGATCCGGCTCGCAACCGGTTCCGCGACCGTGGCGACCGTCTCGGCCGCCGGTCTGGTCGCGCCGCTCGCGGCCGACATGTCGACCACCCACGCGGCCCTGCTCGTGCTCGCCATCGGCGCCGGCTCCCTCTTCCTGAGCCATGTCAACGACGCCGGGTTCTGGCTGGTGAAGGAGTACTTCGGGCTCAGCGTCGGCCAGAACCTGAAGACCTGGTCGATCATGGAGTGCATCATCTCCGTGGTCGCCGGCGGACTGGTCCTCCTGCTCTCGCTCGTGATCTAGGAGTGGTACGGCGATGACGGCTCACCCCCTCTTCGACATCGGCGGCCGTACGGCGCTGGTGACCGGCTCCAGCCGGGGCATCGGGCTCGCGCTCGCCCGCGGGCTGGCGCAGGCCGGCTGCACGGTGGTCCTCAACGGACGCGACACCGACCGGCTCACCAAGGCCGCGGCGGAACTGCCGGGAGACGTGCACACGGCCGCGTTCGACGTGACCGACGGCGCCTCGGTCGCCGCCGGAATCGCCGAGGTCGAGGAGCGGGTGGGCCCGCTCGACATCCTGGTCAACAACGCGGGCATGCAACTGCGCGCTCCCCTGCTGGAGTTCACCGACGCCGACTGGCACCGGATCCTGGACACCAACCTGACCAGCGCGTTCCTCGTCGGCCGTGAGGCGGCCCGGCACATGACCGAGCGCGGCCACGGGAAGATCATCAACATCTGCTCGCTGCAGAGCGAGGTGGTCCGCCCGGGGATCGCCCCGTACGCGGCGACCAAGGGCGCGCTGAAGATGCTCACCAAGGGCATGTGCGCGGACTGGGGTCCGCACGGCGTGCAGGTCAACGGGCTCGGCCCCGGCTACATCGAGACCGAGCTGACCCGGCCGCTCGTGGAGGACGAGGAGTTCAGCGCCTGGGTGCGCAGGCGCACCCCGGCCGGGCGCTGGGGGCGTACGGAGGACCTGGTGGGCGGGGTGCTGTTCCTCGCCTCCCCGGCGGCGGACTTCGTCAGCGGGCAGGTGCTGTACGTCGACGGCGGCATGACGAGCGTGCTGTGAAGGGGGCCACCAGGATGTCGGCGGTGCCGGGTTGCGTCATCCACGGCCAGGGCGACCTGCGGGTCGACGAACTGCCGGTCCCGGAACCGGGCCCCGGGCAGGCGCTGGTCGCCGTCCGCTTCGGCGGGGTGTGCGGCTCGGACCTGCACTACTGGCGGCACGGCGGGGTCGGGGACTTCCGGCTCAGGGAGCCGATGGTGCTGGGGCACGAGGTGGTGGGGACGGTGGTCGGCCACGGTGACGGCGTCTCAGGTCCCGCTGCCGGTACGGCCGTCGCCGTGCACCCGGCCACTCCCTGCGGGGTGTGCCCGGAGTGCGCGGGCGGGCGGCGCAACGTGTGCCGGGACACGCGCTACCTGGGCAGCGCGGCCCGGTTCCCGCATGTACAGGGCGGCTTCGCGGCGCGTCTGGCCGTCCCGGCCGAGCAGCTCAGGCCGCTCCCGGCCGGTCTGGAGCTGCGCCGGGCGGCGCTCGCCGAGCCGCTGTCGGTGGCGCTGCACGCGGTGCGCCGGGCCGGTGAGGTGGCCGGCCGGCATGTGCTGGTGACCGGCGCGGGTCCCATCGGCTGCCTGGTGGTCGCGGCGGCGCGGGCGGCGGGCGCGGCCCGGATCACGGTCACGGACCTGCTGCCTCAGGCGCTGGAGTTCGCCGCGGCGGCGGGCGCCGACACCCTCGTACGGGCGGACGACCCGGACGATGCGGGGTGGCCCGCCGAGGTGGACGTGGCGGTGGAGGCGTCGGGGGTCGCCGCCGGGCTCGACACCTGTCTGCGGCTGGTCCGCCGGGGCGGTGTCGTGGTGCAGCTCGGCATGCTGCCCCCGGGACAGAGCCCGTTCGCGGGCAACCTGCTGGTGAGCCGGGAGATCGACCTGCGCGGGGCGTTCCGCTTCGACTCGGAGTTCGACGACGCGCTCCGCCTGCTCGCCTCCGACCCGGCGTTCGACGCGCTGATCAGCGAGGTGGTTCCGGTGCGGGACGCGGAGTCGGCGTTCGCGCTGGCGGCGGACCGGAGCCGGTCCTGCAAGGTGCTGCTGGACTTCGGGCCGTCCGTCTGAAGGACCCCTGAGGGGGTCCTTGCACTCCCTGATCCGGCGGCGGGCCGGACGGCTCCGGGCGGGCCGCTTCCCGCGGGAGCGTTCCTCCCCCTGGCCTCGGCGGCGGCGACGCCGGCCCGGATCGTCGAGGCCCCTCGGCCCACGGCCTGGGCACCGGGCGCCGGCCGTGGCCGAGCGGACCGCCGACCGGGCCGTGGCCGCAGGTGACGGCAGGGACGGGCGCGCGCGGCCGGTCGAGGCCGTCACGGCTACGGGCGCCACAGCGGGTGTTCCCGCTCCGCCCAGTCGCGGCTGACCAGGCCGGTGCGCAGGCCCCGACGGGACTCCGGGTCGCCGAGGGCCATGCCGATGTGACCGGCCAGGACCACCCCGATCGTCAGGGCGAGCCAGTCGTGGACGAACGTCGCCGAGGTGCGCCACATCAGCGGGGTGAGATGGGTGAACCACATCAGCAGCCCCGTTCCGAGCATCACCAGGGTGGCGCCCGCGAGCCACGCCGCGTACGTCTTCTGCCCCGCGTTGAACTTGCCCGCGGGACGGGAGGCGCGGCGGTGGTCGCGCCGCAGGGCCGCACGGAGCCAGACCCGGTCGTGCGGCCCCCAGCGGTTGAGGTGGCCGAGGTCCGCGCGGAAGGCCCGGGAGGCGAGGCCGAGCAGGACGGGGACCGGGAGCAGCACGCCGGCCACCTCGTGGACGCGTACCACCAGTTCGCGGCGTCCCACCAGTTCCGCGAACGCGGGGATGTAGAGGCAGGCCGCCGTCACCACGCACACCCCCATCAGGGCGGCCGTCGCGCGGTGGACCCAGTGCTCCGCGCGGGTGAAGCGGCGTACCCGGGCCGGGGCGGCGACGGGTGGCTGCGGGGCGTCAACTCGTGGGGGCATCGTCGCGTCCGTTCGACCGGCCGACCCAGGCGTCGACGTCATAGCCCCGCTCCTCCCAGTACCCCGGGCGCACGGCGCGGGTGACGGTGATACCGGAGAGCCACTTGGCGGACTTGTAGAAGTACATGGGGGCGACATACAGCCGGACCGGTCCGCCGTGGTCGTGGCTCACGGGCTTGTCCTGCATCTTCAGGGCGACCAGGACGTCGTCGCGGCGCGCCTGGTCCAGGGTCAGGCTCTCGGTGTACGCCCCGTCGAAGCAGGTGAAGCGGACGGCGCCGGCGGAGGAGTGCACGCCCGCGGCGTCCAGCAGGGCGGACAGCCGTACGCCCTCGAACGGCGTCTTCGGCACCCGCCAGCCCGTGACGCACTGGACGTCGTGCACGAGCCGGGTCTGGGGCAGGGCGCGCAGGTCGGCCAGGGTGTAGGTCTTCGGGTGGTCGACCAGGCCGTTCACGCTGAGCCGGTAGCTGCTCTCGCCGAGGTGCGGGACGGACGCGGTCACCGAGTAGTAGCGGAAGCCGCCGCCGTTGGGCAGCAGCCCGGTCAGGCCCGTCGGGTCCTTGCCGGAGACGCCGGCGAGGAAGGACTCCATGCCCCGCTGGAGGGCGGGCGCGGCGGCCACGCCGAGCGCGCCGAGACCCAGGGTGCCCAGCACCACCCGGCGGCCGATCGGGGTACCGGTCGCCGGGGGCTCCGGAGCCTGCCCCTCTTCCGGTTCTTCCGGTCGTTCAGGGTTCACACAACGATTCGAGCACCCGGCACCCCCTCGACGCCAGGGGCGCCGGGTACCCGTCAGGATTCCGTAACCACTTCTCACCGGGTTCTCAGCGAGTGGATCACCGTTGGGGCCCGGTCACGCGCTCGACTCCGCCGCCTTCTCCAGTCGGAACGCCTCGTTGCCCAGGCCGATGCGGGCGTGCGCCTGCGGGTTGCGGGAGCGCAGCAGCAGGCCCTGGGCCAGGCCGAGCACCAGGGCGACGCCGATGATCGCGGGGAGCAGCCAGCCGAGCGCGGAGTCCGGGCCCGTGCCGACCAGGTCGTCGAAGTCCTTGACCGTGTAGCCGGCGATCACCAGCAGGGCGACTCCCGCCACCGCCGAGGTGGCCAGCCGCCATGCCTGGGCGCGGGCCGAACCCCGGCGGGCGAAGAAGACGATCACGGAGGCGGAGGCGGCCACCATCAGCACGGTGACGCCGAGCGCCCCGACGCTGCCGAACCAGGTGAACAGGTGCAGTACGGGCGCGGTCGGGTCCCCGTCGGGCTTGTCGTCGGTCACCGCGAACGCGATGACGATCACCGCGGACACGGCACTCTGCAGCAGCGAGCCGGTGCCGGGGGCGCCGCTCGTGCCGGTGGTGCGTCCGAATGCGGCCGGCAGCAGACCCTCCCGGCCCATGGCGAACGCGTACCGGGCGACCACGTTGTGGAAGCTGAGCAGCGCCGCGAACATGCCGGTCACGAACAGTACGTGCAGTACATCCGTGAAGGTGTGCCCGAGGAGGGACTCGGTCAGCCAGAACAGCAGCCCTGCGCTCTGCTTCTGTGCGGCCGGGACGATCTGGGAGGGCCCGGCGGCGACCGTCAGGGCCCAGGAGCTGATCGCGAAGAGGGTCGCGACGAAGCCGATCGCGAGGAACATGACACGGGGCACCAGGACGTGCGGACGGCTGGTCTCCTCCGCGTACACCGGCGCCTGTTCGAAGCCGGTGAAGGCGGCGATGCAGAAGCACAGCGCGGTGCCGACGCCCGCCCCGGTGAGGGTGTCCGGGTTGAAGGCGTGCAGGGACAGCCCCTCCTTGGAAGGGTCGGCGACGGCCGCCACGTCGAAGACGACGACGAGCGCGACCTCGATCAGCAGCAGGACGCCGAGCACGCGCGCGTTGACGTCGATCTTCAGCCAGCCGAACGTGCCGACGACGAGGACGGCCGCCAGTGCCGGGATCCACCAGGCCACCTGGACGTCCAGATAGGTGGCGAACAGTCCCGAGACCTCGAAGCCGAAGATGCCGTAGATCCCGAACTGCAGCGCGCTGTAGGCGACGAGGGCCACCGCCGCCGCGGCCGCGCCCGCGGTGCCGCCGAGGCCCCGGGAGATGTACGCGTAGAAGGCGCCCGCGTTGTGGACGTGGCGGCTCATTTCGGCGTATCCGAAGGAGAACAGGGCGAGCACCACGCCGAGGACGACGAAGAGCAGCGGCTGGCCGACGATGCCCATCACCCCGAATGTGGTGGGCATGACACCCGCGACCACCATGAGGGGGGCGGTCGCCGCCAGCACGGACAGCAGCAGGCCCGGGGTGCCGAGCCGGTCGGCGCGCAGGGCGCGTTGCTCCCCCTTGAAGGTGTGGATGGTGCCGCCGTCGGCGGCGGCCGGTCTGCTCGTGCTCGAACTGCCGGTCGTCATCGCGCGGTTGTCCTTTCGGAGACCTTGAACGGGACTGTCGGGGCTTTCGGGCTTTTCGGGCTGTCCGGGTCTCGTGGCGCTTTCGGTGCTCGTGGCGCTCCTGACCCTTGCCGGACCGTCGCTGTCGTCACGCCGTACCCAGCGACCTCTCCCGCGCCGCACGGAACGCCTTGTAGGGGTCGCGGTCGGGGTAGGACCACGGCGCGGGGGTCGCGTACGAGCCGATGCGGTGGAACAGGGCGGCGGCCTCGGCGCCCCGGCCCTCGCAGTACTTGGCGTGGGCCAGGAAGTTCAGGTCGACATGGCGGCGCGGGTGGTCGTCGCGCTCCCACTCCAGCCACCAGTCGAACGCCGCCTTCATCACCTGGCGGGCCCGCCGTCCCACCCAGTGTCCGGAGGCGACGGGGTCCGGCGGCTCGCTGCCCGTGGCGGCCAGCACGCGGTAGCGCTCGGCGTGCGCGACGACCGGGAGGATGGCGAGCGGCGAGTCGGCGGGGGCCTGTTCGGCGGCCCAGTTGGCGAAGTCGTAGACCTCGTGCAGCGGGTCCTGGCCGGCGTCGGCGCGGCGCTCGGCGAGCCGGGCGACCACCAGGTGGTGCGCGTGGTGGTGGTCCGGGTAGCGGGCGCGCACCTCGTCGAAGAGGCGGATCACGTCCTCCTCGGTGCCGAGCGACCGCTCCAGGATCAGCAGGCCCAGCCAGGGTGTCGGATCCTCGGGGGCGAGCGCCGCGGCGGCCCGGCAGGCCTCGCGGGCCGCGTCCGGGCTCTCCTTGCCGTTCAGCGCGCGGTGGACGACGGCGTGGGCGACGAGGACGGCGGCGCAGGGCGACTCCGGTTCGGCGAGCTGCCAGTCGCGCGCCCAGGCGAGCGCCGTGGGCTCCTGGGCGAGGACGGTGACGCGGTGACCGCGGCGGTCCCAGTCGTCCCGGGTCGCGGCCAGCAGGGCGCGCACGGTCGCCCATCGTCCGCGGGCGAGGGAGGCCCGGGCGGCGATGAGTTCGGTGTCGTCGAGCGCGGCGTCGAAGAGCCGGTCCGCGCGCTTGCGGGCACGGCCGAACGCCGGTGGGGGTGGGGGTGGCACCGCGGTGATTCCTTACCGAACGCGGCTCGTCGGAGTGCGGTCACGCACAGCAAACCCAACACCGACGGTGTGCGTCAAGGGCGTATCGAAACACATACACGTGTCAACTGCGCTGTGCCGCAGGGGGTGTTGACCACACAATCGCTGCGAGGACGCGGGACGGGGCGGTCGTCGTGGTGCCGGCGCTCCCGCCCCGCGTGCGCTCAGCCGACCGCCTTCGCCGCGGCCCGTCCCGCCGTACGGCCCGAGAACAGGCAGCCGCCGAGGAACGTGCCCTCCAAGGAGCGGTAGCCGTGCACTCCGCCGCCGCCGAAGCCCGCCGCCTCGCCGGCCGCGTACACGCCCGGCAGCGGGTCGCCGCCCTCGCTCAGCACGCGCGAGGACAGGTCGGTCTCCAGACCGCCGAGCGTCTTGCGGGTGAGGATGTTCAGGCGCACCGCGATCAGCGGGCCCGCCTTCGGGTCGAGGATGCGGTGCGGGGCCGCCGTACGGATCAGCCGGTCGCCGAGGAAGCGGCGGGCGCCGCGTATCGCGGTGACCTGGAGGTCCTTGGTGAAGGGATTGAGGATCTCCCGGTCGCGCGCCACGATCTCGCGGCGCAGCTCGGCCTCGTCGATGAGCGGTTCCTTGGTGAGCGCGTTCATGCCGCGCACCAGCGCGCCGAGGTCCTTCTCGACGACGAAGTCCACCCCGTGGTCCATGAACGCCTTGACCGGACCCGGCACGTCCGCGCGGGCCCGCACCAGCACGTCCCGGACCGACTTGCCGGTGAGGTCGGGATTCTGCTCGGAACCGGAGAGCGCGAACTCCTTGCCGATGATCTTCTGGTCGAGCACGAACCAGGTGTAGTCGTACCCGGTCTTCATGATGTGCTCGAGCGTGCCGAGGGTGTCGAAGCCGGGGAAGAGCGGGACGGGCAGCCGCCGGCCGCGGGCGTCCAGCCAGAGGGAGGACGGGCCGGGCAGGACGCGGATGCCGTGGTTGTCCCAGATGGGGTCCCAGTTGTGCAGGCCCTCGGTGTAGTGCCACATCCGGTCGCGGTTGATCAGGCGGGCGCCCGCCTCCTCGACGATGCCGAGCATCCTGCCGTCGACGTGCGCGGGCACGCCGGAGACCATGCGTTCCGGCGGGTTGCCGAGGCGCGCCGGCCAGTTGGCGCGGACCAGGTCGTGGTTGCCGCCGATGCCTCCCGAGGTGACGATCACCGCCTGGGCCCGCAGCTCGAAGGAGCCGGTGACCGTGCGGCTGCTGGCCTTGCCCCGCGGCACGTCCGACGGTTCCAGGATCTCGCCGGTGACGGTGTCGACGGCGCCCGCGCTGCGCGCGAGGCCGGTGACGCGGTGACGGAACCTCAGCTCGACGAGGCCGCGCGCGACCCCGGCCCGTACCCTCCGCACGAACGGGGCGATCACGCCGGGGCCGGTGCCCCAGGTGATGTGGAAGCGGGGGACGGAGTTGCCGTGGCCGTTGGCGTCGTAACCGCCGCGTTCGGCCCAGCCCACCACGGGGAAGAAGCGCACGCCCTGCCCGTGCAGCCACGCCCGCTTCTCGCCGGCCGCGAAGTCGACGTACGCCTCGGCCCACTTGCGCGGCCAGTGGTCCTCGGGGCGGTCGAATCCGGCCGTGCCCAGCCAGTCCTGGAGGGCGAGAGCGTGGCTGTCGCGGATCCTGAGGCGGCGCTGCTCCGGGGAGTCCACGAAGAAGAGGCCGCCGAAGGACCAGAACGCCTGGCCGCCCATCGACTGTTCGGGCTCCTGGTCGAGGAGGATGACCTTCCGGCCGGCATCCACGAGTTCGGCGGTCGCGGTGAGCCCGGCGAGGCCTGCCCCGATCACGATGACATCAGCGTCGTAGGGCATGCGCCCGTCCTCTCCAGGTGACGACCAGTCCGTTTCCTTGTTACCGACGGGTCAGATCCTTCGGCAGAAGAGTGATGGCGTCAACCGGATGTTTCCGGGTACTCGCCCCCGTCGGCAAACTCACGTCGTCCGCCGCGCGGACACGTGCGCCGCCGTGCGGCAGCGGGCGGGCACCCGGGGCGGAAGGAGTCCCGGGGGAGGGTCGTTGGGGCCTTCCCGGAGCCGGACGGGGGCGCGGGCCGCCCGGCGTGGCGTACGAGCGGGAGCGTGCCGAGAAGTTGTCAAGCACGGGCGGGTCACAGCCGGGAGCGCTACAGTCAGCGTGATACGCATCCCGTGACCCCGCTGAATCATTGAGGTACACAGCGTGTCGGTACTGGTTCTGGCTCTCGCCGTGAGCGCGGCCTTCTGTCTGGGCACCGGGTTCGTCCTGCAACAGAACGCCGCTCAGCAGGCGCCGCTCAGCGACTTCCTCTCGCCCCGGCTGCTGCTGGACCTGATGAGGGTGCCGCGCTGGCTCGGCGGGATCGGCCTGATGGTCGCGGGCATGATCCTCAGTGCGGTCGCGCTGTCCCAGGGCGAGGTCTCGCTGGTCGAGCCGCTGGTCGCCACGAACCTGCTGTTCGCGCTCGCCCTGTCCCGCCGGCAGACCCGGCAGCCGCTCGGGCGCCAGGGCTGGATTGGGCTGTTGCTGCTGGCCGGCGGTGTCACGGCGTTCATCGTGGCGGGCCGGCCCAGAGCGGGCGACGCGGTCACCGATCCGGTACGGCACTGGGTGATCATCGGGGTGATGGTGGGCGCCGCGCTGCTCCTGACGACGTATGCGAAGAAGTCACGGCTGATCATCGGACCGGTGCTGCTGGCGCTGGCGGCGGGGCTGTTGTACGGAGTGCAGGACGCCCTCACCCGGGTCAGCGGGCAGCGGCTCACGACGGGCGGGTGGGCGGAGTTCGTCACGGGCTGGCAGCCGTACGCGGTGCTGGTGCTCGGGGTGACCGGACTGGTACTGGTGCAGAGCGCGTTCGAGACGGCGCCGCTGCGGATGTCCCTCCCGGCGCTGACCGCGGCGCAGCCGCTGGCCGGGATCGCGTGCGGAGTGGGCTTCCTCGGCGACCGGCTGCGCACCGACACGGGAGCGCTCGCCTGGGAGGCGGCCGGTCTCGCGGCGATCGTGCTGGGCATCGTGCTGCTGGGCATGCACCCGGCGATGCCGCCGGGGCTGGGGGAAGTGGAACGGGAAAGGGACCTGCAGCCGAGGTGAGGCCGGGCTGTTGCCCGTCGCGGCGCGCAGCGCGGCGGGACCTCGCGACCGGCGGGCGGGAGCGCCTGGTTGGATGGCCCCATGAGTGCCGCTGACGAGCTTCTGGACATCGTGGACGAGGACGACCGGGTCGTCGGGCGGTCGCCGCGCGGTGAGGCCTATGCGCGGGGGCTGCGCCACCGGTGTGTGTTCGTGCTGGCGCGCGACGGCGACGGACGGGTGTTCGTGCACCGCCGCACCCCCACCAAGCTCGTGTTCCCCTCCCTCTACGACATGTTCGTCGGCGGGGTCGTCGGCGCGGGTGAGACCTATGACGACGCCGCGCTGCGCGAGGCCGAGGAGGAGCTCGGTGTCAGCGGGCTCCCCCGGCCCGAGCCGCTGTTCAAGTTCCTGTACGACGACGGCGCCGGCCGGACCTGGTGGTCCGCGGTGTACCAGGTCCGCTGTGACCTGCCGGTGAACCCCCAGGCGGAGGAGGTCGCCTGGCACACCTTCCTGCCGCAGGACGAGCTGGAACGGCGGCTGCCGGAGTGGGAGTGGGTACCGGACGGGCTCGCCGCGTACCGGCGGCTCCAGGAGCACCTCAGGTCCACGGGCTGAACGCGGCGCGGCGCGGCGCCCCCGGTAGGGTCCTGCCCGTGAGCGAATTCGTACGGAACGTCCGGCTGTGGTTCGCGCCCCAGGAGGTCCGTGAGGAAGGCCGTACACCCGACTACCGCTTCTCCCTGGCCAACGAGCGCACCTTCCTGGCCTGGCTGCGCACCGCGCTGGCACTGATCGGCGGCGGCTTCGCCGTGGACCAGTTCCTGCCCCACCTGCGCTGGGCCTGGCGCGTCGGGCTCGCCCTCGCGCTGCTCGGCTCCGGAGTGCTGTGCTCGCTGCGCGCCATCAACCACTGGGTGCGCTGCGAGCGGGCGATGCGGCGCGGCGAGGACCTTCCCACCTCACGCTTCCCGGCGGTGCTCAGCCTCGCCGTCGCGGTCGTCGCGGTCGCCATGGTCGTCGTCGTCCTCGTCGGCTGGGCCGGATGAGCGCCCCGGCGGGCGAACGCGACCCGGGGCTCCAGCCGGAGCGCACCCGGCTCGCCTGGCGCCGCACGACCCTCTCCTGCACCGTGGCCGCAGTCCTGGCCGCGAGGACGGCACTGCACGGCAGGACGACGGGCGGCTTCGTGGCCGTCGCCCTGTGCTGCCTGCTCTGGCTGGGCTTCCTGCTCCTCGCCGCGCGCCGCATCCAGGCCCTGGCGACCGCCGAGGCCGGCCACCCCCCGCTCCTGACGCCCCGCCGCGCCGCCGCCGCGACCCTGTGCACGGCCGCCCTCGCGGTGTGCGCGGCTGTCCTGGTGGTGTGAGTGACGGGAACCCCCGGTAGCGACCGACTCGTCGCCGGCTGGCAGGCTGTTCCGCACCAGTTGACCGAGCACCAGGGGGTTCCATGGCCGCGGCGGAGCCGTACACGGTCGCACTCGCCGACGACGTCAACGCCTATGTCCAGCCGGACGGCGGCTGGTGCCTGAACAACGCCGGCTTCGTGAGCGACGGGACGGCCACCCTGCTGGTGGACACCACGGCGACCGAACGCCGCACCCGCGCCCTGGGCGCGGCCGTCACGGCGACCGGCGCACCCGCGCCGCGGATCGTGGTCAACACCCACCACCACGGCGACCACACCTACGGCAACGCCTTCTTCGCGCCGGCCGCGATGATCGTCTCGCATGCCGACTGCCGCCGGGAAGCGCTCGCCGCCGGGCACAACCTGCCGCTGATCTGGCCCACGGTCGACTACGGGGACGTCCGCGTACAGGGTGCTGACCTGACGTACCGGGATCACACGACGGTGCACGCGGGCGCGGTGGCCGCCGAGGTGATCCACCCCGGCGTCGCGCACACCGTCGGCGATTCGGTGGTGTGGCTGCCGCACCGGCGCGTGCTGTTCACCGGCGACCTGGTGTTCGAGGGTGGGACGCCGTTCTTCCTGATGGGCTCGCTCAGCGGTTCGCTGCGCGCGCTGGAACGGCTGCGCGCGTTCGGCGCCGAGACGGTGGTGCCCGGGCACGGGCCGGTCACCGATCCGTCGGCGTTCGACCGTACGGAGCGCTATCTGCGGTTCGTGGCCGAGGTCGCGCAGCAGCACCACGCGGCGGGCCGTACGCCGCTCCAGGCGGCGCAGGCCACGGATCTCGGGGAGTTCGCCGAGTGGCGGGAGAGCGAGCGGCTGGTGGCCAACCTGCACCGCGCCTACGCCGAACTGGACGGGCTGCCCGAAGGGGCGCCCCTCGACCCGCTGCCCGCCTTCCGGGACATGGCGGTCGTGAACGGCGGGGAGATGATGGCCAGCCACGCCTGAGAGCAGCGCTCGGCCGCGGCGGCGGCGCCGCGCCACGGTGACAGCGGTGTCCGCAGGCGCCAGGATGACACCGTGGCGCCGATCACGTTCGCTCCGCGCACTGGACGACATACCGACCGGTCGGCATCATGAAGCAGGTCGTGTTTTCCGCCCACGTCGCATGTGAGGAGCAACGATGAGCCCAGACCACCCGCCGGGTCTCGATCTCGACCGGCTGCGCGGCCTGCTCGACGCCGAGCGGCCCGGCCTGGTGAACGGCCCCCTGACCGGGCGGCTGATCGAGGGCGGGCGGTCCAACCTCACGTACGCCGTCTCCGACGGAGCGGCGCGGTGGGTCGTACGCCGTCCCCCGCTCGGCCATGTCCTGGCCACCGCGCACGACATGAGGCGCGAGCACCGGGTGATCAGCGCGCTGCACCCGACGCCGGTGCCGGTTCCGCGTCCGGTGGTGCTGTGCGAGGACGAGTCGGTCCTCGGCGCCCCCTTCTACGTGATGGAGTTCGTCGAGGGCACCCCCTACCGCACCGCCGGGCAGTTGGGCCCGCTCGGCCCGGAGCGCACCCGGAACGCGGTCCTCGGCCTGGTGGACACCCTGGTCGAGCTGCACGCGGTGGACCCGGAGGCGGTGGGTCTCGCGGACTTCGGCCGCCCGGAGGGCTTCCTCGACCGCCAACTGCGCCGCTGGGGCAAGCAGTTGGACGCCTCCCGCAACCGCGAGCTGCCCGGCATCGAGGAGCTGCACGCGGCGCTCGGCCGGGCCCTGCCCGCCTCCCCGGCGCCCACCGTGATCCACGGCGACTACCGCCTGGACAACGTTCTCCTCGGTGACGACGACAGGATCACCGCCATCCTGGACTGGGAGATGTCCACGCTCGGCGACCCGCTCACGGACCTGGGCCTGCTGGTGATGTACAGCGTTCCGCTCGGCACGCCCGACTCCCCCGTCTCCACGACGGCCGAGGCGCCGGGCCACCCCGACCCGGCGGAACTGATCGAGCGGTACGCGGCCCGGTCGGGGCGCGATGTCTCCGCCATCTCCTGGTACACGGCGTTCGCCTGGTTCAAGCTCGCCGTGATCCTCGAGGGCATCCACTACCGCTACACGCTCGGCCAGACGGTCGGGCGGGGCTTCGACCGCATCGGCGAGCTGGTGCCCGTCTTCATCGAGCACGGCCTGACCACTTTGCAGGAAGGCTGATCCGTCATGGACTTCGCGTTCGACGCGCGCACCGAGGAGCTGCGCGCCAAGCTGCTCGCCTTCATGGACGAGTACGTCTATCCGGCGGAGGCCGTCGCCCATGAGCAGCGCGCGCGGCTGGCCTCGCCGTGGGACACGCCCGCGGTCGTGGAGGAGCTGAAGGCCGAGGCGCGCCGGCAGGGGCTGTGGAACCTCTTCCTGCCGGACGCCGAGTACGGCGCGGGGCTCACCAACCTCCAGTACGCTCCGCTCGCCGAGATCACCGGCCGTTCCCCGCAGCTCGCGCCCACCGCGCTGAACTGTGCGGCGCCCGACACGGGCAACATGGAGGTGCTCGCGCAGTTCGGCGACGAGCAGCAGAAGAAGCAGTGGCTGGAGCCGCTGCTGGCCGGGGAGATCCGCTCGGCGTTCGCGATGACCGAGCCGGAGGTGGCCTCCTCGGACGCCACCAACATCACCACGCGCATCGAGCGGGACGGCGACGAGTACGTCATCAGCGGGCGCAAGTGGTACATCTCCGGCGCGATGAACCCGGACTGCAAGATCTTCATCGTGATGGGGAAGACGGATCCGGACGGGTCCGACATCCGCCGCCAGCAGTCCATGGTGCTGGTCCCCCGGGACACGCCGGGGCTCACCGTCACGCGCGCCATGCAGGTCTTCGGCTACGAGGACCACTACCACGGCGGCCACGCCGAGGTGGTCTTCGACCAGGTGCGCGTGCCGGTGTCGAACCTCATCGGCGAGGAGGGCGGCGGATTCGCCATCGCCCAGGCCCGCCTCGGCCCGGGCCGTATCCACCACTGCATGCGGCTGATCGGCATGGCGGAGCGTGCCATCGAGCTGATGTGCAGGCGGGCCGTGGCCCGCACGGCCTTCGGCAAGGCGCTGGCCCAGCAGGGCGTGGTCCACAACTGGATCGCGGACGCCCGGGTCACGGTCGAGCAGTTGCGGCTGCTCGTGCTGAAGACCGCGTGGCTGATGGACACCGTCGGCAACAAGGGCGCCCACACGGAGATCCAGGCGATCAAGATCGCCACGCCCCGAGCGGTGGTCGACATCATCGACCGGGCGATCCAGTTGCACGGCGCGGGCGGGGTGAGCCAGGACTTCCCGCTGGCCGAGCTCTACGCCGGCGCCCGCACCCTGATGATCGCCGACGGACCCGACGAGGTGCACCAGCGGTCGCTGGCGCGGCGGGAGCTGAAGAAGTACCTGTAAGAGGGCACGCGTGAGGGGCGATCGCCGTGGCGATCGCCCCTCACGCGTATGCGCTCAGGGCCGCAGTGCCCTCAGCAGCAGGTCCGCCAGGTGGTCGGCGACCTCGCGCGGGGTGAGCGGGCCGTCGGGGCGGTACCAGGTCGACAGGTGGTGCACCGAGCCGAAGTGGTAGTCGACGACCAGGTCGGCGGGCGTGGCGGTGGAGAACACGCCCTCCTTCTGGCCCTCCTCGATCAGCGCGCGGAACCGCTCGTGGTAGCGGCGCCGCTCCGCGCGTACCTGCTTGTTCTTCTCCGGGCTGAGGTGGTGCATGGACCGGAAGAAGATCATCGCGTCGTCGAGGTTCTCGATGGTGGTGACGACGACGTCGGCCGCCGCGTCCCGCAGGCGCTTCTCCACCGGCTCGTCGGCTTCCGCGAAGGCGTCGAGCCGCTCCTGCTGGACGCGCAGCACGCGCGCGTACACCTCGTGCAGCAGATCGTCCTTGGAGCCGAAGTAGTGGTACAGCGCGCCCTTGGTGACGCCGGCCGCCTCCACGATCTCCTGCACGGACGTGCGGTCGTACCCCTGCTCGGCGAAGAGCCGCGTGGCGGCGGCCAGCAGCCGCTGCGGGACCGGCATTCCGTCCCCGTCCGTCGTTCTGGGCACTGCCGCCACCTGCCTTCCGTGATGTACCACGATCTCTACTGGCTCGTCTGCGCCCTTTTCCGGGGCGTTCACCTCCGGAGCGCTCAAGCCGGTGTCGAGACCCCGACCGTGCTCAGCCCTTCGGGCCTCCACGCGGTCGCGCTCTCCCCACCGGCGCGCCCCTTCGGCTCACTCCCGGCGGGAACGCAGTTCCCGACGCAGGATCTTGCCACTCGCCGTCTTCGGCAGCTCGGGCAGGATCTCCACCTGGCGCGGGTACTTGTAGGCGGCCAGTCTCTCCTTGCAGTACGCGGCGAGCGCAGCGGGGTCCGTTTCGGCGCCCGGGCGCAGGCTGATGTACGCCTTGACGGTCTCACCCCGGTACCCGTCCGGCACCCCGACGACGGCCGCCTCGCGCACCGCCGGGTGGGTGTAGAGGACGTCCTCGACCTCCCGCGGCCACACCTTGAAGCCGGACGCGTTGATCATGTCCTTCTTGCGGTCGACGACGTAGAGCCAGCCCTGCTGGTCCATGAACCCGATGTCGCCGGTGCGCAGCTCGCCGTCCGGGAAGGTCTCGGCGGTGGCCTCGGGGCGCCGCCAGTAGCCGGGCACGACCTGGGGGCCGCGGACGACGATCTCGCCCGGCTCGCCGAACGGCACCTCCTCGCCCCGCTCGTCGACGATGCGGACGACCGTGTCCGGCCCGGGCACGCCCACCGCCAGGGTCCCGGAGACCGGGTCCACGGGGGCCTCCTGGCCGGGCGGCACGGAGGCGCAGGGGGCGGTGCACTCGGTCAGGCCGTAGCCGTTGCGGATGTACGGCCCGAAGCCGGTCCGGAACTTCTCCACCAGGGCGGGCGGCAGCGGCGCGCCGCCGGAGGAGATGACCCGGAAGGAGGAGAAGTGGTCCGGGGTGACGGACGGGTGCGCGGCGAGCGCCATGAAGGCGGTGGAGGGGCCGACGGTGTAGTGCGGGCGGTACTCGGCGAAGGCGTCGAGGACGACGCCCGGCTCGAAGCGGTACGCCAGCACCAGCGTGCCCGAGCTGGTCAGACAGGCCACCAGCTCGCACACCATCCCGGTGATGTGGAACAGCGGCGCCAGCGCGAAGTAGACGGGTGCCTCGGGCAGGCCGAGGCCCGTGCGCTGCCGCTCGGCGTTGTACATGATGTTGCCGTGCGTGTTGGTGGCGCCCTTCGGGGTGCCGCTGGTGCCCGAGGTGTAGCTGATCAGCGCGATGTCGGACGGGCCGGGGTCGCGGCCCTCGGGCGCCTTGTGGCCCTGCCGGGCGACGGTCACGAGGTCGTCGGCGTCGGCGGCCTGCTCGAGCCGCTCGAAGGTCAGCACGCGCGCGTCGTCACGGGTCTGCAGGTCCCGTTCGCAGGCGGTGAGCACGATCTGTACGGGGGACACGGCGGCCGTGTCCCGCAGGTACGACTCCCAGGCGCGGTCGGAGCACACCAGGGCGGTCACCTCGGCGTCCTTCAGGACGTGCGCGACCTCCCCCGACTTGTACATGGGGTTGACGGGCACGACGGTGGCGCCGGCCTTCCACGCGCCGAGCAGGGCGAGCACGAAGTGCGGCGAGTTCTGCAGCAGGATCGCGACCCGGTCGCCGCGCTGCAGCCCGCGCGAGGCGAGGTGCCCGGCGACGGAGTCGGTCAGCGCGTCCAGTTCCGCGTAGCTGATCCGGCCGTCGAAGTAGGCGAGGGCGGTGCGGTCCGCGGGGGCCTCGCGCAGGGCGTGCACCAGCGAGTCGGCGGGGCTGACCGGGGCGCGCTGGGCGTCGCTGAGCAGGGCCAGCCAGGGCTTGGCGGCGTAGTGGGAGGCGGTCACCGGCCGGCCTCCCACTTCTGCTGGATGTGGTTCATGCTCGTCAGCCAGCGGTCCGGGTCGGTGGCCCGCGCCTGGTAGTACGCGGCGGCCTCGGGGTGCGGCAGGATCAGGAACCGGTCCTCCTCCATGCCCTGGAACAGCGCGTCGGCGACGTCGTCGGGCTCGATCGCGGTCGGCGCGAGCACCAGGTCGCCGGCGGTTCCGGAGGCGGTCAGCATGTCGGTGCGGACGCCCTGCGGACAGATCGCGTGGACCTTCAGGCCACGGTGGCGGTACGTCAGCGACAGCCACTCGGCGAAGGCGTACGCGCCGTGCTTGGTGACGCTGTAGGGGGCGGCGCCGATCATGGTGAGCAGTCCGGCGGCGGAGACCGTGGAGACGAACCGGCCCGCGCCGCGCTCCAGCCAGGCGGGCAGGAGTTCCCGGGCCGCGCGGACGTGGGCCATCACGTTCACGTCCCAGGCCTGGGCCCAGACGTCCTCGTCGGCGGCCTCGGTGCCGCCCGAGCCGAGGCCCGCGTTGGCGCAGTAGACGTCGACCGTGCCGCCGAGGGCGTCCCGCGCCTCGGGCACGATCGCGGACGCGTCGCCCGGGACCGCGATGCCGCCGATCTCGTCGGCCACCGCCTTCGCCTTCCCGGCATCCAGGTCGTTGACGACGACCCGGGCCCCCTCGGCGGCGAAGCGGCGGGCCAGCGCTGCACCGATGCCGCCTCCCGCCCCGGTGACGACCACTCCCGCATCCTGCACGGCTTCCACCATCGGTCTCCTTCGACACGACACGCACCGGCTCTGCTGCCGTCGGCTCTGTTGCGAGCGTCAGACTAACCAGTCGGTATGTAACGAGGGAAGGGGTGGCCGGGCGGACAGCGACGTCCGTCACAGTCCCGTACACCGGCTCCGCGCGGGAGCGCGGGGATCGGCTTTCGGCCCCGGCCGACGAGGCGGTGGCCGACGGCAGGACCAGCGGGCCGGCTTCCGGCGGGCGCGCAGGGGCGACCCGGTGCAGGGATGGGTCGTGACGTATGGCCAACCGTGCCCGTTGGCAGGACGATGCGCGCACAGCGCACTCGACCTGGGGCAAGGGGGCCCGTCATGGCGGAACCGGCAGTGAGCGTGAGTCCCTACTGGGAGCTGACCTTCGACGCGGACGGCGACGTGGACGGGCCGGAGCGGGACCGGCTGCTCGCGGAGGTGACCCGGCGGGGAGTGCGCGACCTGCTGGTCCTCGCGCACGGCTGGAACAACGAGCGCAGCACCGCCACCCGGCTCTGCAACGGCTTCTTCGCGCCGGTGCCCTCGCTGTCGCCCGGGGCCCGCCTCGGCTACGTGGGCGTGATCTGGCCGTCGATGATGTTCGCGGACGAACCGATCCCCCACTTCCCGGCGTCGGTCGCGGCGGAGCCGCCGGCGGCTCCCCTGCTGGACAGGAACAGCCGGCGCGCGCTGCTCGAGGTGTTCCCGGGCCGCGCGACGGTGGTGGAGCAGCTCACGCGGCTGCTGGAGCAGCACCCGGACGACGGCGCCCGCCTTGATGAGTTCGGGCGGCTGGTACGGCTGCTGGTGGAGGTGCGGCCGCAGGGGCCGCAGGCCGGCTTCGCCGCGGACACCCTGGTACGGGGGGCGCCCGAGAGCGGGCCCGGGATGCTGGCCGGTGACACGGCGCAGGTGTGCCGGAGCTTCGCGCGGGCGCTGGAGCAGGTCGAGTCGGCCGGCGGGGAGGTCCCGGAGGGGTTCTCGTTCACGCCGAAGGGGGTGTGGGACGGGGCGCGCGAGTTGCTCAGACAAGCCACGTACTACGCGATGAAGCGGCGCGCGGGAACGGTCGGCGAGCGGGGGCTCGGGCAGGTGATCGGGCAACTGGCGCAGGCGGCCCCGCAGGTGCGGGTGCACTTGGTCGGGCACAGTTTCGGCGGGCGGCTGGTGTCGTTCGCGCTGCGCGGGCTGCCGCAGGGCGTGCGCACGGTGAAGTCGGTGACGCTGCTCCAGGGCGCCTTCTCGCACTACGCGTTCGCGGCCCGGCTGCCGGAGGACCCGCACACGAGCGGTGTGCTGGACGGGCAGCAGAACCGCATCGACGGCCCCCTGGTGTGCTGCTACTCCCACTTCGACTCGGCGCTCGGCACGTTCTACCCGCTGGCGTCCCGCATGGCGGACGACGACCGCTCGCTGACCGGGGAGTTCACGGTGGACTTCGACATCGGCCGGCTCCTCGGCCCGCGGTGGGGGGCGATGGGGCACGACGGGGTGCAGGCGGTGGACGGCACCCAGGGCCTGGCCCTCGCCGACGCGCTGAACGGCGGGCTGCCGGCGTCCGGCTGCGTCAACGTCGACGCCTGCGCGGTGGTCTGCCACGGCGGCCCGCCGGCCGGCGCGCACAGCGACATCGTGCACCCGGAGCTGGCCCGGGTGGTGCTGGCGGCGGGCCGGGTGAGCTGACCCGCCGCCGCTCGTCACCCGCCCGGCCTACCGGTGCGAGGTGTACTCCACCACCTGCTGGAACGTCGGCCGGTTCTGCCAACTGATTTTGCCGTGCTTGATGCCGCCCAGGGTGCGCTGGACGATCGAGTCGGCGCACCACTGGTCACCGGCCGAGCACTGGTCGTCGCCCGGGTAGACCTGGGCCGCGGTCATCCCGGCCGCCTGCTTCAGCGTGCTGATCAGGGTGTCCCGGCAGGCGCTGAGGCTGCCGCCGCCGCAGTACTTCTGCGCCAGCGGGCCCTGCACCGACTCGCCGAGGACCGCTCGGACGTCCTTGTCGACATAGCTCCACCAGCCGTACTGGAAGGAGCTTCCGGCGTGCGATCCGGTCGGGCCGTGCGCGGCCGACGGGGACTCGTCGACCGGCAGGTTGTTGCCGAAGGCCGTGTACAGGTCGCTGCCGAGGCCCGGCTGGAACTCGGCCTTCACCAGCAGCGGCCACCAGGCGTCCAGGATGCGGATCGCGTCGGCGTCGGCGTACGTCTTGGAGCCGGCCGAGGTCTCGGTGCGCCGGGCGCCCGCGGACACCCACGTCTGCAGCTTGCTGACGGCCGCCGCGGCGGTGGAGTCGGTCACCGGCGAGCTGTTCACGACCTTCAGCAGCTTCGGCAGCACGTCCTCGGCGCGCAGGTCGGCGAGGGCGGCGTCGGCCATGGCCTTCACCAGCGACGACCGGCTCACCCCGCCCGCCGCGACCAGCTTCTTCACCCGGTCCTCGAGCAGGTTGCCGCGGTGGACCGAGCCCTCGCCCCAGGGCGCGGCCGTGTAGTCCTCGGCCTGCTTGTTGTTCCAGGAGATGTAGTAGTCCTGGTCGATGGAGTTGGGGTGCTGGGACGGCGGCGTGTACTCGGCCGTGTTGGTGGCCGGGTCCCAGTTCCTCCACTCGTACGCCGCCTGCGCCCACACCGGGAACTCGGCGTCCACACCGCTCGCGCGCACCGGGTTGTCGCCGCTGTTGTAGTACGCGGTGTGCTGGGAGTCGGCGTAGAACCAGTTGAAGGTGTAGTTGATGTGCTGGACCGCGCTCTGGAAGTCCTTCGGGCCCTTGACGTAGTCGGGGTCGTTCAGCATCTGGAAGCCGATGATCGAGTCGGCCTCGTGCAGGTAGGACGAGCGCAGGGTGGTGTAGGCGACCTTCTTGCCGCCGACCGTGGCGCGGTACTCCACCGGCCCGTACTTGGTGCGCCACACGCGCATGGTGTAGGAGCCGGCCGGGGTCGAGTCGGCGGTGGTCGGTGACCAGGAGTTCTTCTGCTCGACCTTGTCCATGGCCGTGCAGGTGCCGTGGTACAGGTAGTGGTAGTCGTCCTGGCACAGCTCGACCGCGTAGGTGTCGATGATGTCCTGCCCGGACGTCGTGGCGCTCCACGAGTAGTCCTGGCCGCGGCCGAGTTCGACGTACATGCTCAGGCCCGCGAAGGAGGCGCCGCGGGCGCTGATGCCGGGCCCCTGGATCTCCTGGAGCATGAGGAGCTGGGGCGCGAAGTAGCCGGTCTGGGGGCCGAAGACGGCGATGGGGTGACCGCTCGCGGTGTACTTGCCGCTGACCACGAGGGCGTTGGACATGCCGCGTCTGGCGGAGGTCAGGGCGGTGGCGGCCGCGGTCTTCGACGCGCTGGTGGCGCTCGATGTGCCCGCGCTGCCGGTGCGGTCGTAGACGAGCGGCTCCTGGCTCACCGTGCCGGTGTCGGGCAGTGCCTCGCCCTGGGGGTTCGAGGGCGCGGTCGCGTAGGGGAAGCTCTCGCCGTTGTGGACGGTGAGGACGGCCTCGGGGTCGTTGCGTTCGCGGAAGGACTCCCAGACCTTGGTGCCCTCCTGAACGCCGTACTTCGACTGGGCGGCGAGCAGGGAGATCGCGTTGTTGACCTCGCCGCCCCCGCCGGAGCCGAACAGCGCGCCGATGACGGAGGCGAGCGCGACCAGGTCGGTGACCTTGAAGTGGTCGATGGTGCCGGCGTTGGTGATGGCGTCCTTGTGGCCGGTCAGGACGTACTCGCCGGGGAAGTAGCGGCCGCTGTCGGAGGCGTCGATGTAGGCGTTGATGCCCGCGAGGTAGGCGTTCACGTCGGCGAGGGCCTGCTTGCCGCGGTCGCCGGCGGCGGCCACCGCGTTGTCGATCTGCGCCTGGAGGTCCGCCTCGGTGTACGGGGCGTTGCGCCAGAACTCCTGTTCCAGGCCCTGGTTGGCGGCGGCGCCGCCCGCGAAGGAGGTGAGCTGTCCGCGGCCGACGTGCCGGAAGACGTCCATCAGCCACAGCCGGTCCTCAGCCGCGGCATATCCGGCGCCGAACTCGGTGCCGTACCTGGTGGTACCGGTGATGTGCGGGACGCCCGTCTTCTTGTCGCGGACGATCGTCACGTCGCCGCGGCCCGCGGGTTTCTCGGTGGAGGCGACTTGATCGGAGGGGACGCCGAACGACGCGTCGTTGAAGAAGTTGTTGATCTTCGCGTCGGTGAGCGTGGAGTAGCCGGTGGCCAGGCCGGCGTAGGGGCCGAGCTGGTCCTCGGCGTGGTCGGGCTGGGTGCCGAAGGCCTGGTTGAGCAGGATCTGGGCGAGGGTGGCGTTGCCGTTCTCGCCGGGCGGGAGGATGTCCGAACACCGGCCGCCGCAGTAGTCGTTGGACGCGGCTGCCCCGGGGGTGGCCGTGGCCGCCTGGGCGGTGGCCGCGGCGGTCGGGGACAAAAGGCCCGCGACGAGTACGCATATCGACGCGGCCTTGAGGAACTTGGGGGATCTGCGAGGAGTTCTCAGTCTGTCGAGGGCGGTGCGTGGGGTGCGCCGTGGCATGGCAGCTCCTCCCGACGAAGGGGGTCCCCCTTGCTCGAGCGAAGCCGAGAGCTTGGGGGAGGGGGCGGGCGGACGTTACCGCCGGTATCCCCGCGATTGAAGATGAACATGCGTCAGTTTTTCAACCGTCCGGCAAGCGGCTTATGGAGGTCATCGGAAATTCGATGGAGCCGAATCGCGTGTCGATACGTCTACTCGGCGACGTCCACAGGGCGACGCCGAAGTGACCGAAGTACAGGTGCAGTTGTGACGGAGGTGCAGGGCGATGGCCGGTTTCCGGAGTCTGGCGAGACAGGTCCGTGATCCGAGGTGCGATCTGGCACTACGGCGCTACTCACTGCGCAAGTGCCTGGAGAAGTTCGCCCCTTACGGGCATCGGGCGACCTGGGACCATCTGTGCTCCCGGGCCGGGTTCGGCCCGGAGGACCGCTCCCCCGATCCGGTGCGGCTCGTGGCCGCACTGGAGGAGCTGGAGGAGGCCCGGTCCGTCTGGCTCACCTACGAGGCCGGGTTCACGGAGCGCCGCAGGAAGGAGAAGCACGACGGGCTGCGACGGCCCGGCAGTGTGGACGACTGGCACCGGCTGACGTGGGGCGGTTTCGGGGTCGCGTGGTGCGACGACCCCCGGGTCCACCCCCATGAGCCGCTGGCGGAGGTGCTGCGCCGGCTCATCGCCGCGCTGGAGCGCGAGCCCGGCTCCGCCTGCCCGGTGTGCGCCGGTGAGCGCCTGATCTGGAGATACGACCTGGCTCACGAGCCGTCGTCGGGCCCGGTCTGCACGGACTGCGGCATCCTGGTGCCGAGTCCCGTGCTGACGCCCGAGGCCCTGGCGCGGACCAGGCGGACACGGCTGCTGGTGTCGGCCTAGGGCCCGGATCGCGGGGGTGCGCCGGGAATGCCGCACCCCCTAGTCGGCCGGGGAGCCGAATCCACCCGCCGTGGTACGGGCGACGTCCGTTGACACCGGCGCCGCGCACGACCATGCTAAGCAGTTGCTTAGACATGGTGACTTCGTGACGCGAGAGGCCGGGAACATGGCAGAGCCGAGGACCTTCACATCCGCCGACGAGCTGAAGGCGGCGGTGGGTGAGCAGCTCGGGTACACCGACTGGCTGGAGATCGACCAGAAGCGGATCGACCTGTTCGCGGAGGCGACCGGCGACCACCAGTGGATCCATGTGGATCCGGAGAAGGCGGCCCAGGGCCCGTTCGGGACCACCATCGCGCACGGCTACCTCACGCTGTCGCTGCTCCCGCTGTTCGGGCCGCAGCTCATCAAGGTCGAGGGCGTGCGGATGGGCGTCAACTACGGCACCAACAAGGTCCGCTTCCCCGCCCCGGTCCCGGTCGGCTCCCGGGTGCGCGCCACCGCGACGATCTCCGGCGTCGAGGAGGTGCAGGGCGGGGTGCAGGTGACCGTCGCCTTCACGGTGGAGCGCGAGGGCGGCGACAAGCCGGTCTGCGTCGCCGAGTCGGTGGCGCGCTACTACCTCTGACCCGCCGGACCGGGCGGCTGCTTCCGCGCCCCCACCATCCGCAGCACGAGGTCGGCGTAGAGCGCGCCGACCTCCTCGGGCGTCCGGGGTCCGTCGACGTTGAACCAGCGGGCGACGTCGATGCACAGGGAGAGGACGGCCAGCGTCGTGCCCTTCACGTCCAGCACGTCGAACTCGCCCGAGGCCACGCCGTCCTCGATGATCCCGCGCACCTCCGCGTCCACCTGGCGGCGCAGTGCCAGGATCTCCGCTCGGGCGTCCGGGCCGAGCGCGTCCAGTTCGTACTGCACGACCCGCGCGGTGGTGCGCCGCCCGGCGTGCCAGCGGACGAAGGAGCTCACGGCGTCGGCGAGCCGCTCGGTCGCGCCGCCCTCGCCCCGGGCCGCCGTACGCAGGATCTCCAGGGCCTTGTCGTGGCCGATCCTGCTGATGCGGTGGAGCAGCTCTTCCTTGGTCTTGTAGTGGATGTAGAGCGCGGCCGGGCTCATACCGGCGCGTCCCGCGATGTCACGGGTCGTCGTGGCGTGGTAGCCGCGCTCGGCGAAGGCCTCGACCGCGGCGAGCAGCAGCCGCCGGGCCGCGTCCGGGGTCACCTCGGCCCACGGCTCCGCCTCGCCCCCGGGAGTCTCCTGCGCCGTACTCATCGCTCGCCCCTTCCACTGGCAGGACGAACACCATACCTCCCAAGGTGAGCGAGCGCTTAGAGTGCCCGCTCAGAGCTTTTCGAAGGGATCGTGATCCGCGAGCAGTTTCTCCAGCCTGGCCTGGTCGACCCGGCTGACGATCTGACCGGCCTCCTGCCGGTCCCGGATCACCTTGGCGAGGGTGAAGGCGGAGGTCACCAGGTACAGGACGGCGATCCCGAGGAAGGCCCGCACCCAGGCGTCTGCGTGCAGCCTGAAGATCCCCAGGGCGGTGGCCACCAGGGCGATGACGAAGGACGCCACGGCCTGCCCGTAGAAGGCGGCCGTGCTCTGCTGCCTGACCGGAGTATCACTCATGCGCACCAGGGTCGGCGCACGGCTGTGCCGGCACATCCGCACACGTACTCAGGGCGGTACTCAGAACGCCGAAACCCCCGTCAGGGCCCGTCCGATGACCAGTTTCTGGATCTGGCTGGTGCCCTCGTAGAGGGTCATCACACGGGCGTCGCGCAGCAGTTTGCCCACCGGGTACTCGTCGATGTAGCCGTAGCCGCCGAAGACCTGAAGGGCGTTGTTCGCGGCGCGGACGGCGGCCTCGGAGGCGAACAGCTTGGCCTTGGAGGACTCGACGGCGAAGGGCAGGCCGCGGTCGATCAGGTCGGCGACCCGCCAGGTCAGCAGCCGTGCGGCGTCCACGTCGACGGCGATGTCGCTGAGGAGTTCCTGGACGAGCTGGTGGTGGGCGATGGTCCGGCCGAACTGCTCGCGCTCGCCCGCGTACGCCACCGCCGCGTCCAGCGCGGCCCGGGCTATGCCGACGCAGCCCGCCGCCACCGACATCCGGCCCTTGGCGAGGGCGGACATGGCGACGGAGAAGCCCTTGCCCTCGGGCGCCAGGAGCGCGGAGGCGGGGACGCGCACGTCCTCAAGGACCAGTTCGGCGGTGGCCTGGCCGCGCAGGCCGAGCTTGCCGTGGACGGGGCGGCGGGTCAGGCCGGGGGTGTCGGTGGGGACGAGGAAGGCGGAGACGCCCTTGTGACCGGGCGCCTCGGTGGAGCGGGCGAAGAGGAGGACGACGTCGGCCCAGGTGCCGTTGGTGATGAACATCTTGGCGCCGTTGATCACGTAGTGGTCGCCGTCGCGCACCGCCCTGGTGGCGAGGTTGCCCGCGTCGGAGCCGGTGCCCGGTTCGGTGAGCCCGAAGCAGCCGACGTACTCCCCGGACGTCAGGCCCGGCAGCCAGCGCCGCTTCTGCTCCTCGCTCCCCCAGGCGGCGATCGTCTTGGCGACCAGGCCGAGCGAGACGGACACGATCCCGCGCACCGACGAGTCACCGCGCCCCAGTTCCTCGGTCACCAGGCAGTACGCGAGGTGGTCGCCGCCCGAGCCGCCGTACTCCTCGTCGATCGTGAGCCCGAGGAAGCCGACCTCCCCGAGCTTCTCGACGATCGAGCGGTCCACCTCCTCGGCCCGGTCCCAGGCGACGACGTGCGGGGCGATCTCGCGGGTCACGAAGTCCTCGGCCAGCCGTCGCACGGCCACCTGCTCCTCGCTGAGCTCCAGGTTCACGACGCATCACCCCTCGGGCAGATCCTTGAACGCGACACATTTAAATTAGCACTGCTAGTTTCTGTTGGCAGCCCTACTATGTGCGCCATGGCCCGACCGCGCAAGCCCCTCCTCAGCACCGACCGCATCGTCGCCACGGCGCGGGCGCTGGTGGACGCGGAGGGCCTCGCCGCCGTCTCCACGCGCCGGCTCGCCGCCGAACTCGGGGTCAGCGGCCCGTCCCTGTACAACCACTTCCGCACGAAGGACGAGATCCTGGAGGCGGTCGCCGACTCGGTGAGCGCCCAGGTCGATCTGTCGATGTTCGAGGACGGCCGGCCCTGGCGGACCGCGCTGCACGACTGGGCGGTCTCCTACCGGGCCGCGCTGCGCGACCACCCCAACATCGTTCCGGTCCTGGCCCGCGGGCCCGGCCGTCGCCCGGCCGCGCTGCGCCTCGCGGACGCCGTGTACGGGGCGATGGTCGGCGCGGGGTGGCCGCCCGCCCAGGCCACCTCCATCGGCGCGCTGATGCGCTACTTCGTGATGGGCTCCGCGCTCGGCTCCTTCGCGGCCGGTTTCGTCGGCGACGCGACGGCGTACGACCCGGCCGACTACCCCCACCTCGGTCAGGCCCACCTCCTCGCCGAGCAGCAGGAGAAGATCGACGAGCGGGCGTTCGAGACGGGGCTCGTGGCTCTGCTGGACGGACTGGAGCGGCAGTACGAGCAGGTGAAGCGGCCCGCGTAGCGCAGCGGCGCACGCTTCGGTGGGCGCCGAAGTGTCCGTGGCCGATGCTGGACGCATGACGACGAGGAAGGACGGCGCGGCGGCCGCACTCGCCGGGCTCGCGGGGCTGATCGCCGACGAGACGCGAGCCGCATGTCTGCTGGCGCTGCTCGACGGCCGGGCGTGGACCGCCGGTGAGCTGGCGCGGCACGCCGGGGTCGCCGCCTCGACGCTGAGCGAGCACCTGGGCAAACTCGTCGCGGGCGGGCTGCTCGCCGAGGAACGGCAGGGACGGCACCGGTATGTGCGGCTCGCCGACGCGCGGGTCGCCCAGATCGTCGAGGAGCTCACGGCGCAGGTGGCGCCGGACACGACTGCCGAGCGTCCGCGCACGCTGCGGGAGGCGAGCGCCGGGTCCGCGATGGCCCGCGGCCGCACCTGCTACGACCACCTGGCGGGGCGGCTGGGCATCGCCGTCACCGACGCGCTGACCGCGCGGGGGCTGCTTCGTCAGGACACCGGGTTCGCGCTGACCGACGCGGGCCTCGCCTGGTTCGGCACCACCGGCATCCACCTGGACCGCAGGGGCCGCCGGCCCCTGGCCCGCGCCTGTCTCGACTGGACCGAGCGTCGCCCCCATCTCGCGGGTGTCGCGGGCGCGGCGCTGTGCCGGCACGCCCTGGACGCCGGCTGGTGCGTGCGCATCGGCTCCGAGCGGGCCGTGAAGGTCACGGCCGAGGGCGAACGCGCCCTGGCGCAACTGCTGGGGATCGAGGCGGCGGCACTGCGCTGACCAGCGCCGCGCCGTCCGAAATCCGCCAGCACCACGTCCCCCTGCCCGCCTAGCCTCTGGAGCATGATGAACGTCTCCCCGTCCCGTCTGGCCACCGGCGCGGCCGCCGTCACCGTGCTGCTGTGGGCCTCCGCCTTCGTCTCGATCCGCAGCGCGGGTGCCGCATACGCGCCGGGCGCGCTGGCGCTCGGACGGCTGCTGGCCGGGTCCCTGGCGCTGGGGGTGATCTGCCTCCTGCGGAGGGAGGGGTTGCCGCCGCGTTCGGCGTGGCGCGGGATCGCGATATCCGGGCTGCTGTGGTTCGGCTTCTACATGGTCGTGCTCAACTGGGGCGAGCAGCAGGTCGATGCCGGGACCGCCGCGCTGGTGGTGAACGTCGGGCCGATACTGATCGCGCTGCTGAGTGCGCGGCTGCTCGGGGACGCCATGCCGCCGCGGCTTCTCGCGGGGATGGCGGTGTCGTTCGCCGGTGCGGTCACCGTGGGCCTGTCGATGTCCGGGGACGGCGGCTCCTCGGTGCTCGGGGTGGTGCTGTGCCTGCTCGCCGCTGCCGCCTACGCGGCGGGGGTCGTCGCGCAGAAGCCCGCGCTGGGGGCGGCGAGCGCACTTCAGGCGACGACGTTCGGGTGTCTGGTGGGCGCGGTGGCCTGTCTGCCGTTCGCCGGTCAGCTGGTGCACGACGCGGCCCACGCGCCGGTGTCCGCCACCCTCAACATGGTGTACCTGGGCGTGTTTCCGACCGCCCTGGCCTTCACGACCTGGGCGTACGCCCTGGCGCGTACGACCGCGAGCCGTATGGGCGCGACCACGTACGCCGTGCCCGCGCTGGTCGTCGTGATGTCCTGGCTGTTCCTCCAGGAGGTGCCGGGACCGGTGACGCTCGGGGGTGGCGTGCTGTGCCTGGCGGGAGTGGCGGTGTCGCGGTCGCGTCCCCGCACCTCGCCCCCGGTCCCGGAACCGCACACCGCGCCCGAGCAGGTACCGTCCGCCGAATCCTAGTGCCGCGGCAGGCAGCGTTTGCCCGTCAAGGAGCGGCGTCCGGTGCGTGCTCTGGGGGTCCCCCCGGCCGGAGGCTGGGGGAGTGCCGGCCGGAAGCCCTCGTACTGGACGTACTTGGGTTTTCGGCCGGTGCGGCGAGTGGGGGCACCCCCTGCTCGAAGAGCTTGGGGGAGCGTGCCGGGCGTCGCGACGGGGCGAACGTCGCCTGCCGCGGCACTAGGAGCCGGCCGGCACTAGAAAACCACCAGCGCCCGCCCGCCCTTGCCCGCCAGCATGTTCTCGAAGGCGGCCGGGATCCCCTCCAGCGCGATCCGTTCCGTCACCAGCGCGCCCAGGTCCAGGCGGCCCGCCCGGACGTGGTCCGCCAGGACCGGCAGGTCCCTCGCCGGGTCCGAGTTGCCGTAGACGCAGCCGGAGAGTGTGCGGCCCCAGTGGAAGATCTCCAGGGCGTTGAACGTGACCTCCTGGTCCTTCCCGCCGATGCCGACGACCGTCGTGCGGCCGCCTCGCCGGGTGGACTCCCAGGCCGCGCGGATGGTGGCCGCGCGGCCCACGCACTCCACGGCGACGTCGACGCCCTGCTTGTCCGTGAGGCCGCGGATCTCGCGGGGTGTGGTTTCGGAGGCGAGCAGGAAGTCCGTCGCGCCCGCCCGTCGCGCCAGTTCCTCCTTCGCGGGGGACACGTCCACCGCGACGATCCGCTCGGCGCCCGCGATCCGCGCCGACTGGAGCGCCGCGAGGCCCACCCCGCCGACACCGAACACGGCGACCGTCTCCCCGGGCCGCACCCGGGCCGCGTGGTGCACGGCCCCGTATCCGGTGAGGACGGCGCAGCCCAGCAGGGCGGCGTCGGTCAGCGGCACGCCGTCCGGTGCGGGCAGTACGCAGGACGCCGCGACCACCGTCTCCTCCGCGAACGCGGCCACGTTCAGCCCGGGGTGCAGGTCCGTGCCGTCGTCGGCGCGGCGGGCGTGGACGTCGGCGGCGCCGGTGAGCGCGTTCGCGCACAGCCACACCTCGCCGCGTGCGCAGGCGTGGCACGTCCCGCAGGACGGTGCCCAGTTGAGGACGACGCCGTCACCCGGCGCGACATGGGTGACGCCCTCCCCCACCGACACCACCGTGCCCGCGCCCTCGTGACCGAGCACCGCGGGGACCGGCACCCGCATGGTGCCGTTGGACAGGGACAGGTCGGAGTGGCAGACCCCGGCGGCGGCCAGCCGGACGCGGACCCGGCCGGGGCCCGGCTCCGGAAGTTCGATCGCGGTGACCTCCAGCGGGGCACCGACGGCGGGCAGGACAGCGGCACGGACCATCTGGCTCAACGCTCCTGGAACTGGAGGGACTTGGTCTGAAGGTACTCGGCGAGGCCGTGCGCGCCGAGTTCTCGGCCGACCCCCGACTGCTTGTAACCGCCGAAGGGCGCCAGGTGGTTGAAGCGTCCGCCGTTGATGTCGACCTGTCCGGTCTGGAGCCGCCGCGCGAACGCGACCGCCTCCGCGTCGTCGCCCGCCCACACGGCGCCGGCGAGCCCGTACACCGTGCCGTTCGCGATCCGCAGGGCGTCCTCCTCGTCCTCGTAGGGGAGGATCGCCAGCACCGGGCCGAAGATCTCCTCCTGCGCGATCGTCATCTCGGGTGTCACGTCGGCGAAGACGGTGGGCCGCACGAAGTAGCCGCGCTCGCGCGGGGCCTCCGGGCCGCCCGCGACGAGCCGCGCGCCCTCCGCGACGCCCTTCTCGATGTAGCCGCGCACCCGGGCCTGCTGCTTCGCGTTCACCACCGGGCCGATGCGGTCGCCGTACTTCGCGGCTGCCGCGGCGGCGAGCTCCACCGCCTCCTCGTACCGCTCCCGGTGCACCAGCATCCGCGTCCACGCGCTGCACGTCTGGCCGGAGTTGGACATGACGTTCGCGACACCGACGTTGACCGCCTTGGCGAGGTCGGCGCTCGGCAGGATGACGTTCGCGGACTTGCCGCCCAGTTCGAGGGCGACCTTCTTCACGGCCGCTCCCGCCGTCGCGCCGATCCGCCGGCCGACCGCCGTGGAGCCGGTGAAGGAGACCAGGTCGACGCCGGGGTGCTCGGCGAGCGCCTGACCCGCGACCGGGCCGAGGCCGGTGACCAGGTTGAACACCCCGGCCGGCAGGCCCGCCTCGTGGACGGCCTCCGCGAAGAGCTGGGCGGTCAGCGGGGTGTCCTCGGCGGGCTTCAGGACGACCGTGCAGCCCGCCGCCAGCGCCGGGGCGACCTTCGCGACGATCTGGTGGAGGGGGTAGTTCCAGGGGGTGATGGCGCCCACGACACCGACCGGCTCCTGATACACGGTGGAATTGCCGACCTTCTCCTCGAAGGAGTGGGTCGCGGCGAGTTCCGCGTACGAGCCGGCGACCAGGATCGGCAGGCCCACGTGCACGTTCTGCGCGAGCGACGGCGGGGAGCCCAGTTCGGCCGTGACGGTCTCGGCGATCTCGTCCTTGCGGGCGACGAGCACGTCCCGCAGGGCGGCGAGCCGGGCGGCGCGTTCGGCCGGCGGGGTGGCGGCCCAGGCCGGGAGGGCGACGCGGGCGGCGCCCACGGCGGCGTCGACGTCCTCGGCGGTGCCCGCCGGGACCCGGCCGATGACCTGCTCGTCGACCGGATTCACGACCTCGATGGTGTCCGCGCCGACGGCGGGGCGCCAGGCGCCGTCGATGTACATGCCGTCATGTGGCTTCATGGTCTTCCTCCCGGGCCGGGCGGCGTCCTGCGCGCCCACGCTGGCGATCGGCACCAAACTAGCGGTGTTAGTTTTGCCGCGCCAGGGGACCCGGGAGCCGTGCGCTCCCGCTCACCGCGCTCCCGCTCACTCCTCCAGGTCGGGCAGGTGCGCCGGCGCCGGGCACACTCGCTGACCGTGCTGGTCGAAGACGAAGAGGTGGGCGAGATCCACCAGCAGCGGCACGTGCATGCCGTGGCTCAGCCGGAGATCGGGGGTCGTACGGACCACGAGGTCACCGAAGAGGCGCCCCGTCTCGGCCGTCGGCGCGAACGGGTCGGAGTCCGCGCCCGCCGGGTCGTCGAGGACGGCCACCGGCTGCCCCGAGCGCAGGGCGGTGGTGCGCTCCCGCAGCCGGTCCAGGACGGTTCCCTCGCGACGGCGGCGCCGGACGGCCCGGTCCGGGCGCGCCGCCTCCAACTCCGGTACGACGGCGGGGCTCGAGCCCGTGTCGAAGTGGACCAGGACCTCGTGTCCCTGGAACTCGAGGTGCCTGACCTGCCCGGTGATCGGCACCTCCCCGGGGCGCGCGGCGGCGGGCGACGCGATGCGCACCGCCTCCGAACGCAGCCCGACGATCACCTCGCGCCCCTGCTGCAGCCGCAGCATCTGGTGGTCGACGCTGAGAGGGTGCGGCAGCGTCAGCCACTGGCGGCCGAGGCTGATCGACATCGCGCCGCCGAGCGGGGCACGGACGAGTCCGCGCAGCAGGTTGATGCGCGGCGTGCCGATGAAGGCGGCGACGAAGACGTTCTCCGGCAGCCCGTACACCTCGCGCGGGGTGGCGAGCTGCTGCAGGACCCCGCCGCGCATCACGGCGACACGGTCGCCGAGCGACATGGCCTCGGCCTGGTCATGGGTGACGTACACGGTGGTGACACCCAGCTCCCTGGTGAGGTGGGAGATCTCGGCGCGCAGGTGGTTGCGGAGCTTGGCGTCGAGGTTGGACAGCGGCTCGTCCATCAGGAAGGCGGACGGGTGGCGGGCGATGGCCCGGCCCATGGCGACGCGCTGTCGTTCGCCGCCGGAGAGTTCGGCGGGAAAGCGGTCCAGCAGGTCCTCGATGCCGAGCATGCGGGCGGTCGCGTCGATACGGACGCCGGGGTCCTCGCCGGGGTTCTCGATGCGCAGCGGGAAGCCGATGTTGCCGCGGCTGGTCATGTTCGGGTAGAGCGCGAAGTTCTGGAACACCATCGCGATGTTCCGCTCGGAGGGAGTCAGGTCGTTGGCGTACTCGCCGTCGAGCCGTATCTCTCCTTCCGTCGCCTCCTCGAGCCCGGCGATCATCCTCAGGACGGTCGACTTGCCGCATCCGGAAGGGCCGAGGAGGACGAGGAACTCGCCGGGACGGATGTCCAGCGACAGCCGGTCCACCACGCGGACGCCCCGCGTGTACGACTTGCTGACCTGGTGCAGGGCAATGGCACGTGTCATGGCAGCTTCCGGGCTCACGGGACCGCTGGTGCTCCGCGGTCTGGTGTCCCGTACGGGTCGTACGGGACTGCGGGGCACGGAAGTTAACGGACCGCATGCACTTCGGGGAAGAAGCGTGACGTGATCCGGCGCCCGGTCTCGCCGGGTGAGAAAGCGACTGCTCAGTTCCCGTCCGCCGTCAGTGCCGCTGCGGGCGCTGGTCGGGGATGCCGTGGCCGGTGGAGGCCGCGGAGGAGGACGCCACGTCCTCCTCCGGACGGGCGGGTGAGCGCAGCGCGACCCCCGCGGAGAGGAGCAGCAGCGCGCCCAGCATCACGAACGGCGCGGCCACGCCCGCCAGTCCGGCCACCAGACCCGCCGCTGCGGGCGCGGCGACCTGGCCGAGGCGGTTGCCGGTCAGCCGCAGGGCGAGGGCGGTGGAGCGGGCGTCGTCGGGCGCCGCCTGGACGACGGTCGTCATGGACAGCGGCTGCCCGACGCCCAGGCAGAACCCGAGGACGGTGAGCATCGCGCCGAGCGCCCACACCGGCACCGGCAGCGCGATCCCGGCGCACAGCAACGCCGCGACGAGGCAGGTCAGAGCGAGCAGGAGGGTCCTGCCGAGGAGGCGCAGCAGCGGGGTGAGGACGAGACGGCAGGCGATGGTGGCCGCCGCGCGCAGGCTCAGCAGCAGGCCGACGACCGAGGGGGCGATGCCGTGGTGGTCGCCGACGACCGGCAGGTATGCGGTGAGGACGTCCGTGGCGGACAGCACGGCGAGGCTGATGAGGATGCCGGCCGGGACTCCGCGGGCGCGCAGGATGCGGTGCAGGGGGACGCGGGCGCCCGGCGCGTTACGGCGGTGCGTGGTCGTACGGCGTTCGATGCGCCACAGGGAGGTGAACGCGACCGCGGCACCCGCGCCCGCCGCCAGCAGGGCGAGCGCGCTGGTGGCCGCCCGGTCGGGGCCGTGGATCAGGGCGCCGGCGGCGATGGGACCCACGAGCTGGCCGAGGGAGGCGCCGATGGTGAAGTGGCCGAAGTTGCGGTCCCGTTCACGGGGCTCTGACCGGCGGGCCACGATCGACTGGGCGCCGATGACGAAGCACAGGTGGCCGAGGCCCATCACGCCGCTCCACGCGGCCATCGCCGTCAGGGAGCTCGCGGCACCGCTGAGCGCGCAGCCGCCGGAGATCAGGACCACGCCGGTCACCAGCAGGGGCATGCACCGCCCGTGGTCCGTTCGGCGGCCCAGCGGTACGGCGGCGAACAGCGGCAGCAGCGCGTATACGGCGGCGATGACACCGACCGCCCGGTCGTCCGCGCCGAGCGCGAGGGCCCGGTAGGAGACGGCGGGCCGGGCCATCGACACCGCCCCCTGCGCGAAGCCGAAGGCGATGACGAGGCGGAGCAGCCAGCCGCGGTTCCCACCGGGCCTCATGATCGCGTCCTCCCGTGGTGTCGGATGATCCGAATGTCAAAGAATCTGTATGTCGAAAAATCCGTATGTCGGTTGATCCGGATATACAGAGATTCGATGATCTGGATGTCGAATGATCGGGGTGTCAGATGATGCCGAAGAGGATGCCTGCCCCGAGGATCACGAGGGATGTCAGCGCGGCCCACTTCACGACGAACCGCGTGTGGTCGCCGAACTCGACCTTGGCCATGCCGACGAGGACGTAGACGGCGGGCACCAGCGGGCTGGACATGTGCAGCGGCTGGCCGACCAGCGAGGCGCGGGCGATCTCCAGGGTGGAGACACCGTGCGCCTGGCCCGCCTCGGCGAGCACCGGCAGGATGCCGAAGTAGAAGCCGTCGTTGGACATGAAGTACGTGAGCGGGATGCTCAGCACGCCGGTGACGAGGGCCATGTGCGGGCCCATGCCGTCGGGGACGTTGCCGACCAGCCACTCGGCCATGTGGTCGACCATGCCGGTGCCTTGCAGGACGCCGGTGAAGACGGCGGCGGCGAAGACCATGCCGGAGACGTTGAGGACGTTCTCGGCATGCGCGGCGATGCGGGCCTTCTGGTCGGGCATGTGCGGGAAGTTGACGGTGAGCGCGAGTGCGGCGCCGAGCAGGAACAGGACCGGGATCGGCAGCCACTCCATGATCATGGCGGTGAGCAGGGCCACCGTGAGCAGCGCGTTGAACCAGTACAGCCCGGGGCGCAGGGTGGGCCGGTCGGGGTCGAGGCCCTGGAAGCCCGCGCCGGCGGCGGGCTCGGGGGCGTCGGCATCCGTGCCGGAGCCGGAACCGCCCGTGGCCGTGCGTGCGCTGCCGGTGGCGCCGCCGGATCCGCCCGCCCCGACGAGGACCGTCTCGGCCTCCTGCGGCTCCAGCGCCTCGTCGAGCGTCAGCGTGCCGAGCCGCTTGCGCTCGCGGCGGCCGAGGACGTACGCGAGGGCCAGGACGCCCAGCAGTCCGACGGCGAGGGCCGGGATCATCGGGACGAAGACGTCGCCGGCGTCCACCTTCAGCGCGGTCGCGGCGCGGGCGGTGGGGCCGCCCCAGGGCAGGGTGTTCATCACGCCGTTGGCCATCGCGGCGACACCGGTCATCACGACCAGGCTCATCTTCAGGCGCTTGTACAGCGGGTACATCGCCGAGACCGTGATCATGAAGGTGGTCGAGCCGTCGCCGTCGAGGGAGACGATCGCGGCGAGGACCGCCGTGCCGACGACGATGCGGAGCGGGTCGGCCTTGCAGAAGCGCAGGATGCCCCGCACGATCGGGTCGAAGAGACCGACGTCGATCATCACACCGAAGTAGACGATCGCGAACATCAGCATCGCCGCGGTGGGGGCGAGGCTGGTTACGCCGTCGATGACGTAGTCGCCGAGTTTGGCGCCCTTGCCGACGAACACGCAGAACAGCGCGGGGATCAGCACGAGCGCCGCGATCGGCGACATCTTCTTCATCATGATCAGGACCAGGAAGGTCGCGATCATGACGAAGCCGAGGATGGTCAGCATGAGTGGATACCTAACGTTCGCCCTTGAACTGCCCCGCAGGGGCCGGGGTGGCGTTGACGTTAAGTCGCGTCAAGAACGGTTAACAAGACGTTGACGTGCGAGCAATAAGCGCAAAATTCCAGGTCAGCGTGGTGCGGAGAGCGGCGCCAGCTCGACGGGCACCCCGTTGAGCACCGCGTTGCCGGACAGCGGGTCGAGCAGACTGCCGTCGAGGAGCTGGTTGACGTTGACGCCGGGGTCGAGGGCGGCATGGCTCATCCGGGTGCCGGGCCGGTCGTGGCCCCAGCCGTGCGGGAGGCTGACCACGCCGGGCCGGATGCTGTCGGTGATCTCGACGGGCGCGGTGACCGCTCCTCCGGCCCCCTTGACCCGTACGGGCGCCCCGTCGACGAGCCCGAGCCGCTCGGCGTCCTCCGGGTGGCCGTGCAGGGTGCAGCGGTTGGAGCCGCCGGTGAGGGCGGGCACGTTGTGCAGCCAGCTGTTGTTGGACCGCAGATGACGCCGTCCGACGAGCACCAGCCCGTCGACGCGCTCGCTCAGGGCCTGCTTCAGGCGCGGAAGGTCGCCCGCGATCGGTCCCGGGAGCAGCTCCACCTTGCCGCTGACGGTCTTCAGCGGCTGCGGCAGGCGGGGCCGGAGCGGCCCGAGGTCGATGCCGTGCGGGTGGGCCAGCAGCTTCTGGAGGCCGAGCCCGTCGGGCCGGGCGCCGAACCCGTCGCCGTACGGGCCGAGGCGCAGCATCATGTCGAGGCGGCGCTCGGGGCCGCTCTCGCCGGTGAGCTGCGCGGCGAGCTCCTTCGGGTCGCGGGCGTGGACGGGTGAGTGGGACTCGGTGACGGCCTTGCCGAGGGTCTGGCCGATGACCAGGTCGTCGACGGCGGACGGGTCGGCGCCGTGCTTCCCCAAGCTCTCGGCTTCGCTCGAGCAGGGGAGACCCCAATCCGTCGCGGCGAGCACCAGTCGGGCGAGGATCTCGGTCTCGGCCATGCGGCCCGGTTCCAGGGGGACGGCGGCGCGGGTGTAGCGGACCTGGTTGCGTACGGCCAGGGTGTTGAAGGCGAAGTCGAAGTGCGGGGCCTGGGAGGGAGGGGGCGGCGGCAGCACGACGTGCGCGTGGCGCGAGGTCTCGTTGAGGTACGGGTCGACGCTGACCATGAAGTCGAGCGAGCCGAGCGCCTTGTCCAGGCGGTCGCCGTCCGGGGCGGAGAGCACCGGGTTCGCGGCGATCGCGATGACGGCGCGGACCGGGCTGCCCTCGTCGGTGGCGGTGTCGATCTCCTCGGCGAGCGCGGAGATGGGCAGCTCGCCCTTGGCCTCGGGGTGCCGGCGCACCCGTGAGTGCCAGCGGCCGAGCGCGAAGCCGCGGCCGGGCCCGGCGGGACGCGGTGTCCTGTCGGTGGCCGACAGCGGGAACAGGGCGCCGCCGGGCCGGTCGAGGTTGCCGGTGAGCACGTTGAGGACGTCGACGAGCCAACTGGCGAGGGTGCCGTGCGGGACGGTGCAACTGCCGATGCGGCCGTAGACGGCGGCGGTGGGCGCGGCGGCGAGCTCGCGGGCCAGGGCACGGATGGTGCCGGCGTCGACGTCGCAGGCCGCCGCCGCGGCCTCGGGGGTGAAGTCGCGTAGGGCCGCTGCCAGTTCGCCGACCCCCTGGACGTGCGGGGCGAGGTCTTTGAGGTCGACCAGACCCTCCTCGAACAGGACCTGTGCCATCGCGGCGAGCAGCAGCGCGTCGGTGCCGGGGCGGATCGCGACGTGCCGGTCGGCGAGCCGGGCGGTGCGGGTGCGGCGCGGGTCGACCACGGTGAGGGTGCCGCCGCGGGCCTTGAGCGCCTTGAGCCGGCCGGGGAAGTCGGGGGCGGTGCACAGACTGCCGTTGGACTCCAGGGGGTTGGCGCCCAGGAGCAGCAGGTGGTCGGTGCGGTCGAGGTCGGGGACGGGGATGGCGTTCGCGTCGCCGTACAGCAGCCCGCTCGAGACGTGCTTGGGCATCTGGTCCAGCGTGGAGGCCGTGAAGACGCTGTGGGTGCCGAGGCCGGCGAGCAGCACGGGCGGGTAGAGGCCGCCGGCCATCGTGTGCACATTGGGGTTGCCGAGGACGACACCGACGGCGTGCGGCCCGTACCGCTCGACGACCGGCCGCAGCCCCGCGGCGACGGCGTCGAACGCCTCCTCCCAGGTGGCTTCCCGCAACTCCCCGTCCCGGCGCACGAGCGGCCCGCGCAGCCGGTCCGGGTCGGAGTCGGCGGCCCCGAACGAGGCGCCCTTGGGGCAGACGAACCCCTTGCTGAACACGTCCTCCCGGTCGCCGCGCGCGCCGGTGACACGGGTGCCCTCGATGGTGAGCGTCAGCCCGCAGGTGGCCTCGCAGAGGGGGCAGATACGCAGGGCGGTGCGGGACACGGGTCCTCCCGGTGGGACGGCGACGGCGATGACGCACGGACGAGGTGAGCATACCGACCGGTATGCACGCTGGGGAGTCCTCCGACCGCACGGTGACGTCCACCACAGGCCCGAGGGCGAACGCTCTAGTCCAGGGCCCTGGCCAGGTAGGCCCGCAGCAGCTCCCGCATCTCCGCGATGATCTTCTCGTCTCCCCCCGGGGACACCCGGAAGGCCAGGTGGACCAGGGTGTCCGCGGTTTCCACCGCGATCAGCAGCGTACGGCGCAGGTCGTCGTCCGGTTCCCGGACGAGGTAGGCGGACAGCAGCTCGGTCAGGCGGTCGGCGACGCGGTGGTTGGGTTCGGCGTAGCGGGCGCCGACCGGGATCTGGTTGCCGAAGTCGACGAGGGAGAACCCGGGTGCCGTGCGCTTCATGTCCAGGTACTCGTCGAGCATGGCGTCCATGGCGGCGCGCCAGCCGCCCTCGCCCTCCGCCTCGGCCAGGCGGCGGGTGACGCGCTCGGTGTAGCGCTCCAGGTTGCGTTCGGCGAGGGCGTCGACCATGGCCCGCTTGTTGCCGAAGAAGCGGTAGACGGAGCCTATGGGAACACTCGCGCGCAGGGCCACGGCCCTGGTGCTGAGGGCGTCGTAACCGACCTCGTCGAGCAGGTCGGCGCACGCGTCGAGGATTCTGGTCAGTCGTTCGGCGCTACGGCGTTGAACGGGCGCGCGGCGCAGCGATGTCGCTTGGGGCACGGGCTTCATCATGCCTTTCCGCCGGGTGCGGGTGAACCTCGCCTTTGTGTACGGGAATCGGTGGTCGCTGCACTCATCGGGGGCGCGCGGCGTTCATCCCGTGCTCGCGGGGCTCGGTGACTTCCGCACCGTGGGCCACGGGCCCGGGCCCGGTGCCCGCTTCCCGCCGGACTCCGGGATCGTCTCGCCGGTCCAGGACGCCGGGCTTCCCGTCTCGCCGGTCGCGGACGCCGGGCTTCCCGTCTCGCCGGTCGCGGACGCCGGGCTCGGCGCGCCCTCCGCCCCCGACGCCGGGCTCGGCGCGCCCTCCGTCCCGGACGCCGTGATGTCCGCCGTGCTCTGCACCGGCTTGCCCTCCACCGCCCACACCGTCCGGTCGTCGGCGTAGAGCCGGGCCGTGACGTGGTGCGTGCCGCGCGGGACCAGCCGGCCGGGCAGGCGGTAGTCGGGGGTGCGCAGCCAGGTGAGGGCGTGGCCGTCCAGGTAGAGCCGGGCGGTACCGCGGCCCGCCACGGCCACGAGAGGCGCACCGGGAGGGGAGAAGCGGAAGTGACGGAACGTCAGCCGCACATCCCAGGTCCCACCGGAGGCCGGCTGCACCTCGATCGCCACCTCGGGCGCGCTCTTCTTGCCGATCTCACGGTAGTGCCGCCCTCCCTCGTCCGTGTTGTCCAGCACCTTGCCCACCGGGGAGGCCGACACCTCCCCCTCGCGCCCGTGCGCCTCGCCGGAGGCGCAGCCCGCCGAGCCGCCGAGCAGGGCACCCACCGCGAGCGCGACGAGCAGTCCACGCGTCCACGACATGCCGGAGAGCGTATTGCGCCCTCCGGACGGCCGGATCCCCCTGAAGTCGGGTTCTCGTGTCCCCCGCCGGTTGCACGCGACCTCCACCCGGCCCCCCCTCCGCTCCACCCCGCCTCCCCCTTGCGCACCGGTCCATCGAATCCTACGGTGATGCATAGGAATCGCGACGAGGGAGCGGTGATGAGCGGGGACGCGAGGAAGATCGCGGAGGGGCTGTCCTATCTCTCCGGTTTCGGCAACGAACACAGCTCGGAGGCGGTCCCCGGCGCCCTGCCCGAGGGCCGCAACTCGCCGCAGCGCGCCCCGCTCGGGCTGTACGCGGAGCAGTTGAGCGGTACGGCGTTCACCGAGCCGAGGGCGCACAACCGCCGGTCGTGGCTCTACCGGATCCGCCCCTCGGCGGCGCACCCCGCGTTCACCCGCACGGACAACGGCACGATCCGCACGGCCCCCTTCACCGAGACGGTGCCCGACCCGAACCGGCTGCGGTGGAACCCGCTGCCCGAGCCGCCGTCCGGGACCGACTTCCTGGCCGGCCTGTGGACCCTCGGCGGCAACGGCGACGCCACCCAGCGCACCGGCATGGCCGTGCACCTGTACCACGCCAACGCCTCCATGGAGCGGGTCTTCAGCGACGCGGACGGCGAACTGCTGATCGTCCCGGAGCGCGGCGGGCTGCTGCTGCACACCGAGTTCGGGATGGTGCACGCCGAGCCGGGACATGTGGCGCTGATTCCGCGTGGGGTGCGTTTCCGTGTGGAACTGCTGGATGAGTCAGCCCGCGGCTATGTGTGCGAGAACTACGGCGCACCCTTCCGCCTCCCCGACCTCGGCCCGATCGGCGCCAACGGCCTGGCCAACGCCCGGGACTTCAGGGCCCCGGTCGCCGCCTACGAGGACGTCGAGGGCCCGGTGGAGGTGGTGAACAAGTTCTGCGGCAACCTCTGGACGGCCACCTACGACCACTCACCGCTCGACGTCGTCGCCTGGCACGGCAACCATGTGCCGTACATCTACGACCTGCGCCGCTTCAATGTGCTCGGGACCATCTCGTACGACCACCCGGACCCCTCCATCTTCACGGTGCTCACCTCCCCGTCCGACACTCCCGGTCTGGCGGGCGTCGACTTCGTGGTCTTCGCGCCGCGCTGGCTGGTGGGCGAGGACACGTTCCGGCCGCCGTACTTCCACCGGAACGTGATGAGCGAGTACATGGGCCTGATCGAGGGCGCCTACGACGCGAAAGCGGAGGGCTTCGTGCCGGGCGGCGGCTCGCTGCACAACATGATGTCGGCGCACGGCCCGGACCGCGAGACGTTCGAGAGGGCGAGCGCGGCCGAGCTCGGGCCGCAGAAGATCGACGACGGACTGGCGTTCATGTTCGAGACGCGCTGGCCGGTGACCCTCACCCCGCAGGCCGCCCGGGCGGAGCACCTGCAACACGGGTACGACGACGTGTGGCAGGGCCTCGAACGCCACTTCCGCCCTCCCTTGCACTGAGGACTCCCTACCGGTACGGATGGCCCGTGACCTCCTTCGCCCCCGACTCGATCGTCCTGAACCGCAAGCTGCCGCTCTGGTACCAGGTGTCGCAGTCGCTGCGTGCCTCGATACTCGGCCGCGCGCCCGGGGATCCGCTGCGCCTGCCCACCGAGGAGCAGTTGGCGGGGCACTACGGGGTCAGCGTGCTGACCATGCGGCAGGCGCTGAAGGAACTGGAGGACGAGGGCCTCATCACGCGCCACCGCCGGCGCGGCACGTTCATCGAGCCCAGCGCGCAAAGGGGCGCCCCGGTGCGGCTGCTGGGCTCGGTGGACGCGATCGTCGCCCAGCAGTCCGGTATGACGACGGAACTGCTCGACCACGGCGGGCGCCCGGTGCCGGGCGAACTCGCCGAGCACTTCCCGGATCTGGCCGAGGTGGCGACGTACCACCGGCTGCGCAGCGACGAGAAGACGGGTGAGCCGACCAACCACGCCCGCAACTACGTACGTCCCGAACTGGCCGAGCGTATCGACCTGGACGACCTGGTGCGCTGGCCGATGACCAAGGTGCTGCGGGACGTCGTGGGCGCGGACATCAGCCGCATCACGGACACCGTGGAGGCCCGGCTCGCGGACCCGGAGACGGCCAGGCTCCTGCAAGTCCCGCTGCTCAGCCCGATCCTGCACTACACGGGGGTGACCTACGACGGGGACGGGCGCGCGCTGGACGTGGCCGTCATCCACTACCGGGGGGACCGTTTCTCCTTCACGGTCACTCTCGAGGCCACCTGACCACGTCGTACGATGCCCGGCGTGACGCACGACGACGCTCCGCTGCTCGCGGACCTCATGCCGTGGTCCGTCGCACCCCTGCGGCCGGGCCGCGCCTGGCCCTCGGCGCCCGACGCGGCGTCTCTCAGGGCACGCTGGGACGCCCTCGTGAAGGCCGAGGGCCCCGACCGGGAGGCGTTGTTCGAACCGACGCGCTCGCGCACGCTGTACTCGGCGGTCGGCCAGTTGCCGGGCCAGACGAGCGGCACGGAGAAGCTGTCGCGGGTGTCGGGGCCGTGCCCGGAGCCGGTCCGCGTGCTGTCCGCCCCGTTCGACGAGCAGTGGCTGATCCCCGACCACCGCCTGATCGACACGGCGCGGCCCGAGCTGTGGCGGGTGGCGGACGACCACCAGATCTTCGTCGTGGAGACGGCCACGGACTCCGGCGGCCCCCTCCTGCTGGCGACCTCGCTGCTGCCGCTGCTCCGCACGGGCCGCATCCACCCGCTGTACCGCCGCCCCGGCGCCGAGGAACCCAACCTGGCGCCCGGCCTGCTGGAGCACCTGGCGGCCCGCCTCGGCCTCTCCCCCGCCCCCGTGGACGTCCTGGCCTGGATCCTCGCGACGGTGCGGCCCGGCCTCACCGTCCCCCTCACGAGTGACCCCGACCTCTGGACGCGGGGCGTCGAACTGGGTCGCCGCATGCTGTGGCTGATGCGCCGCGACGGCGAGCGCCCCAAGCTGCCGGGCGGCCGCCGCCCCTACGTCCGCGCCCCGCTGCCACCGCGCCCGCTGACCGTCCGCTACGACCGCGACGAGGAGACCCTCCACCTCGACGAGGGCCGCATCTCCCCGGTGCCGCCGGAGGCCTGGGACTTCGAGGTGGCCGGGGTCCGGATCCTGGAGCAGTGGTTCACGGTCCGTACGGCGGAGGCCGAGCCCGGCGGCCTGGCCGCGATCCGCCCGGCGACCTGGCCGCAGACCTGGACGTCGGAGCTGCTGGAACTGATCACGGTCCTCGCCCTTCTCGCCGAAGCGGGGCCGCAGCAGGCGCAGTCGGGCGTGACGGCCCCCATCACGGCCACCGAACTGCGCGAGGCGGGACTGCTCCCGGTCCCGGAGACGGCACGCCGCCCGGCGTCCGTACTGGACCACCACGAGGAGGGCCCGGAGGGGCAGTTCGCGCTGATCTAGGCCCGGGCCGGGCAGCAGGCGCCGACCCAGGTCCGGCCGGCCGAAGACGCCGCCCCAGGCCCGCCCGGTCAAAGGCTCCGAGCCAGGCCCGGGGCGGGCAGCAGGCGCGCCGATCCAGGCTCTCACCGGCCGACAACGCCACCCCAGGCCCTGACCGGCCGAAGACGCCGCCCCAGGCCCTGACCGGCCGAAAACGCCGACCCGGACCCTGCCCGGCCGAAGACGCCGGTCTAGGACCGGGCCGGGTCGAAGGCGTCGAGGACCCTCCCCAGCGTCCGCTCGAACGCGGCTTCCAGATCGACGGGCCCGGAACCCTCCGCGAAGACCGCCGCCATCCGCGGGTACGCGCCGCTCGCCAACTGCGCGCCGAGGTAAGCGGTCCGCACCGCGTACTCCTGCTCCGCCGACCACGGCAGCGACCGGGTGCGTTCGGCGGTGGACAGCTCGGTCGCCGCGTGCATGGTCACCACGGCGTTGATCATCGCGATCAGTTCCAGCTTCGTGCCGGGGGACACCGCGACCGGGTCCAGGCAGGTCAGGCAGTGCTCGAGGTAGCGCAGGGCGTTGGGGCTGAACCCGTACACCGGGGACATCAGGCTCGGCAGCCAGGGGTGGCGGTGCATCAGCGCACGGGTCTGGTGGCCGACCCGCAGCATGTCCGCCCGCCAGTCCCCCGACGGCTCCCACAGCTCGTGCTCACCGCCCACGGCGTCCACCATCAGCTCGTACAGGTCCTCCTTGCGGGGGACGTAGTTGTACAGCGACATGGTTCCGCAGCCCAGCTCCGCGGCGACATGCCGCATGGAGACCGCGTCCAGCCCCCCGGCGTCCGCGATCCGCACCGCGGCGGCCGCGATGTCGGCCCGCGTGTACCCCGGCCTGGGCCCTCGGCCCGTGCGCTCGGGGCGCGCCCAGATCACTTCGGGTTCGGCCGCTCGGCCCGCCATCGGTCATCACCTCGACCACCATCCTAGTTACGTACAGCGTACGTAGTGCGCTATGGTCATCTCATGACTACTACGTACGCTGTACTTAGTGAGGGGCTGGAGAAGCGCTTCGGTGAGATCCATGCCGTGCGCGGACTGGATCTCGCGGTGGCCCAGGGCACGGTCTGCGGGCTGCTCGGCCCCAACGGCGCGGGCAAGACCACGGCCGTCCGGCTGCTGACCACCCTGCTGCGGCCGGACGCCGGGTCGGCCCGGGTCGCGGGCCACGATCTGCTGCGGGAGCCGGACGCCGTGCGCCGGCGGATCGCCGTGACCGGGCAGTACGCGTCGCTGGACAGCGACCTCACCGGGCGTCAGAACCTGCGGCTCTTCGCCCGGCTGCACCGGGTGCGGGGGCCGGCCGAGCGGGCCGGCGAGCTCCTGGAGCGCTTCGGCCTGACCGAGGCCGCCGACCGGCCCGTGTCCACGTACTCGGGCGGCATGCGGCGCCGCCTCGACCTGGCCGCGAGCCTGGTCCACCGCCCCGACGTGCTGTTCCTCGACGAGCCCACCACCGGGCTCGACCCCGCAGGCCGCAACCGGATCTGGGAGGCCGTGCGCGCCCTGAAGGAGCAGGGCACGACCGTGCTGCTGACCACCCAGTACCTGGAGGAGGCCGACCGACTGGCCGACGACATCGCCCTGGTGGACCGGGGCCGGATCGCGCACACCGGCTCGCCCGCCCACCTCAAGGCGCTCATCGGCTCCTACGCCGAGGTGGTCGTCGCCCACGGGGACGACCTGACGAAGGCCGCCGGCGTCCTCGACCATCTCACCGGCGGGGAGCCGTCGTTCGACCACGACCGGGGCGCCGTCGGCGCGGTCACCACCGACCCCACCCTCACCCTTCCGCGCCTCGTGCGCGAACTCGACGCGGCGGGCGTGCCGCTGCTCGACGCGAGTCTGCGCCCGCCGACTCTGGACGACGTCTTCCTCCGTCTCACGGCCGGCAAGGAGCTGGTGGCATGACCGCGATGGTGTACGACGGCACCGCGATGGTGGGCAGGCAGCTCCGCCGTGTGCGGAACAACCCGGGGCTCGCGATCCTCACCCAGACGATGCCGATCACGATGCTGCTGTTCTTCGGGTACGTCTTCGGCAGCGCCCTGGCGATGCCCGGCGCGCGGTACCGGAGCTTCCTGGTGCCCGGGCTGCTGGTGGCGACCGCCGCGGGCGGGGTCATGACCGGGATGTTCCAGGCGGCCCACGACTCCCACCGGGGCGTGATGGACCGCTTCCGCACGCTGCCGGTCAGCCGGGCCGCCGTGCCGGTCGCGCAGGCGGTGGCCGACCTCGTCGTCACGGCCGCCGGGACGGTTCCGCTGCTGCTGGTGGGGCTCGCCGTGGGCTGGCGGATCGAGGGGTCGGCGGCGCAGGCGCTGGGCGGAGTGGGCCTGCTGCTGCTCTTCCGCTTCGCGTCGACCTGGGTCGGGATCTTCCTGGGGCTGCTCACCCGGAGCGAGGAGGCGGCCGGGCAGCTCGGCGGCGCGACCTTCGTCCTGCCGCTGCTGTCCAACGCCTACATCCCCACGGACAACCTGACCGGCTGGCTGCGCACCCTCGCCGAATGGAACCCGATCAGCGCGGTGACCACCGCCCTGCGGGACCTCTTCGGGAACGCCCCCGTCCCGCACGGCGCCGCCTGGCCGGTGGCGCATCCCGTCGCCGGAGCGCTGGCCTGGTGCGCGGTGCTCATCGCGGTGTTCGCCCCGCTCGCCGTCCGCCGGTACGCGCGGCCCCGGTGACGGCCTGCTGACAAGGCGGCCGCTCAGGGGTCATGATCCGGCTCATGGATCAGCTCCCGCTGCCCCTGGAGGGCATCACCGTCGTCGCCGTCGAACAGGCCGTCTCGGCGCCTTTCGCGACCCGCCAGCTCGCCGATCTGGGGGCTCGGGTCGTCAAGGTCGAGCGGGTCGACGGCGGCGACTTCGCGCGCGGCTACGACACCGCGGCACGTGGCCTCGCCTCGCACTTCGTGTGGTGCAACCGCGGCAAGGAGTCGATCGCGCTCGACCTGAAGGACCCGCGCGGGCTGGAGGTCGTACGGCGGCTGATCGCGGACGCGGACGTGTTCGTGCAGAACCTCGCGAACGGGGCCGCGGCCCGGCTCGGCCTGGACGCGGCCACGCTGTGCGCCGCGCATCCGCGGCTGGTCGCCGTGGACATCTCGGGGTACGGGGCGTCGGGGCCGTACGCGGACAAGCGGGCCTACGACATGCTGGTCCAGTGCGAGGCGGGACTGGTGTCGGTGACCGGGACGCCGGAGCAGCCGGTCAAGGCGGGGATCCCGGCGGCCGACATCGCGGCGGCCATGTACGCGTTCTCGGGGGTGCTCGCGGCACTCGTGCGGCGGGGCGCCACCGGGCGCGGCGGGCCGGTGGAGGTCTCGATGCTGGAGGCGCTGGCGGAGTGGATGGGGCATCCGCTGCACCACGCGATGCACGACGGCACTCCCCCGGCGCGTACCGGCCTCGCGCACGCCGTCATCGCACCCTACGACGCCTACCCGACGGCCGACGGCGGGCGCGTGCTGCTGTCCGTGCAGAACGACCGGGAGTGGCGACGACTCGCCGAACAGGTGCTCGGACAGCCGGAACTGGCGGACGATCCGGCGTACGCCACGAACGCGGCGCGGGTCGCCCACCGGGACCGCACGGACGCGCTCGTCGGCAAGGCGCTGGGCACGCTGGACGCCGACGAGGCGATGGCCCGGCTGGAGGACGCGGGCATCGCCTGCGCTCGTCTGAGGGACGTGTACGAGGTCGCGGAGCACCCGCAGTTGGCGGCCCGGGAGCGGTGGCGGGAGGTGGGGACGCCGGTGGGGCCACTGCGGGCACTGCTGCCGCCGATCACGCTGCCGGGCGGTGCGGAGGCGCGGATGGGGGGCGTGCCCGCGCTCGGGGAACACACCGAGGCGCTGCTGCGTGCCGTGGGGATGACGGACGCCGAGATCGCAGCGCTGCGCCGGGACGGTGTGGCGGCCTGAGCGCGGGCCCTGGAGGAACGCGGGTGACGCTCAGCGCCCGCCGAACAGCGAGCGACGCAGCCGGCGCAGTGGCGCGAAGAGCGAGACACCGCTCATGCGTCCGCCCCTGCTGCTCCGGCCGTGCGCGGCGTCACGCGCGGTGAGCTCACGCATCAGCGAGGTCGCCTCGGCCGTCTCGCGCTGCGGGACGGCGGGGCCGGCCAGCACCGAGAGATGGCGGTCGAGGCGCGAACTGGTCGCGCTGCTCCCGCAGGTGATCGCAGGGACCCTGGCCCTGCTGCGCACTGTTATCTGTTCCATGTCACTCCCCACCCGTACGAGTCCACCCGGCCCGGGCAGAGTAACCCTATCGCTCTCTCGTGGCACTCGTGTATCGCGACCACAGGATTCACCTTCCCCGTAAGGGCGTTGACGAATCGTTGACGGCTACTCTCCGAAACCGATGGAGTGCAGGGCGAGTTGGGCGACGGGCCGGGTGGTCGGCTGAGGCGATCCCCCGTCGGGTTCGACGGTCACGGCGAGTGACGTCGTCGAGCGGGTCAGACCGCTTGCGACCAGGGGCGTGTCGCCGCGGAAGAGCCCGAGCGAGCGCGGTGGCACGCCCGGGCGCATCAGCCAGAGCTGGTGCACGCGGCCGCTCGGCGGTGCGCCCAGTCCGCGGAGGGTGACGACGGCGCGCCCCTCGGATGCGGAGGCAATCACTCCGATTCCTCGCCCGCCGGAGTCCCGGTCGCTGGTCGCACGCGCGTCCGGGGCGGCGAGAACGTGGGCGATCTCACGTGCCTGGGCGCGCTCGGCGTCGAGCCGGTCCTGGGTCCGCGTGGCCTGCACGGCGAAGAGCGCGGCGACGACGAGGGCCGCCGCGGCCGTGGCGGTGGCCAGCGGGGCGAACAGGGGGCGCACCCGAGGCGCACGGGTGCGCGGCGGCGGTGGCGCCACGCCCCAGACGTGCGGCGGCAGATGGGGTTCGTGGGCGCGGGACGCCCCCTGCGCGGGCGCGGGGTCCTGCGGGGTGTTCCGTACGGCGGTCAGCACCCGGTCGCGCAGACCGGGCGGGGCCAGGGCCGTGGTCGACCAGGCGAGCCGCACCGCGTCCTCGGACAGGTCCCGCACCTCGGCGGCGCAGCGGTCACAGCCCTTCAGATGCCTCTCGAAGCGGACGCGTTCGGCGGGCTCGAGGGCGTCCAGGGCATAGGGCGCGGCCAGGGAGTGCAGGTCCTCGCGGCGCAGCAGTCGGCCGAGGATGCTCATGCGACCCCTCCCAGGCACTGGCGCAGCCGGGTGAGTCCGTCGCGCATCCGCGTCTTGACCGTGCCGAGCGGCAGCGAGAGCCGCTCGGCCACCTCACGGTACGTGTAACCGTCGTAGTAGGCGAGCGTGACCGACTGGCGTTGCAGGGCGGTGAGGCGGCCCAGGCAGCGGCGCACCCATTCGCGCTCCAGGCCGGCCTCCACCTCCTCGGCGACCTGGTCGAAGGCGGGGTGGTGGGCGCGCCGGGCCTCGCGCTGCTCGCGTTCGCCGGCCGCGCGGGCGCTGCGCACCCGGTCGACGGCGCGGCGGTGGGCGAGAGTGAGGATCCAGGACAGGGCGCTACCGCGGCGAGGGTCGAACCTGGGGGCCGAGCGCCAGAGTTCGAGCAGCACCTCCTGCGCCACCTCCTCCGACTGCGCCGGATCCCGTACGACCCTGCGGACCAGGCCGAACACCGGCCCGGACACCAGCCCGTACAGGTCCTCGAAGGCCTTCTGGTCGCCTTCTGCCACGAGCACCAGAAGCTGGTCCGCCTCCACCGGTACCCCCCTCACCGACGCCGTGCACGGCATGTTCGCTCCACTGGGCATTCGCTGCTCACGCCTTCAGATGGGATACGGATCAGAGAGGCCGAAACGCGGGTCGAGCAGGCGGAAAAAGTTTTTTCAGGTTCGACCAAGACACTCGGCCGACCGCTCCGTATCCCTCTGCGTCAGGCAAGTTGGCACTGAGGACGGACGGCATGACACCTATCTCCAGGAGCGGCGTGAGTCGCAGGGGCATCGCGAGTCTCATCTGTGGTGCGCTGGCCGCGGGCGGACTCGCGGCCGCCGGCGTGACCGCGCTGGAACCGGGGGCGGCCTCCGCCTCCTCCCACCGGGAGGCCCCCCTGATCTCGGGGCAGCCGCAGTACGACAACACCGACCTGTACGCGTTCGTCAGCCCGGACAAGCCGGACACGACGACGATCATCGCGAACTTCGTCCCGTTCGAGGAGCCGGCGGGCGGCCCGAACTTCTACACGTTCGCGGACGACGCGCAGTACGACCTCCACATCGACACCAACGGTGACGCGCAGGACGACCTGGTCTTCCGTTACACCTTCAAGACCCATCGGAAGAACGGCAACACCTTCCTGTACAACACGGGTCCGGTGAAGAGCCTCGACGACCCGAACCTGAACATCACGCAGACGTACGACATCGACCTGCTCAAGCTGCGCAAGCAGAAGGTCGTCTACCGGACGAGGATCGCGGACGACGTTCCGGCGGCCCCGTCGAACGTCGGCAAGGCGTCGATGCCGGACTACGGCAAGCTGCGCGACCAGGCGGTGCACAAGCTCGCGGGCGGCGCGACCACGTTCGCCGGGCAGGCGGCCGACCCGTTCTTCGCCGACCTGCGGGTGTTCGACCTGTTGTACGGCGGGAACCTCTCGGAGGTCGGCAACAACACGCTCAAGGGATACAACGTCAACTCCCTCGCCCTGCAGGTGCCCAACGACCTGATCACCGAGTCGAAGCACCAGCCGATCGTCGGCATCTGGTCGACGGTCCAGCGCAGGGACGCGCGGGGCTACTACACGCAGGTCTCCCGGCTGGGCAACCCCCTGGTGAACGAGGTCGTCAACCCGCAGAAGGACAAGGACAAGTTCAACGCCTCCTCGCCCTACGACGACGCCCAGTTCCTGAAGAACGTCACGAACCCTGAGCTGCCGAAGCTGATCGAGCAGATCTACAAGATCAAGGCGCCGTCGGAGCCGCGCAACGACCTGGTGGACGTGTTCCTGAAGGGCGTGAAGGGCCTCAACCAGCCGCCGTACGTGCGGCCGTCGGAGGAGCTGCGCCTGAACACCTCGATCAAGCCGAGCGCCCACCCGAAGCGGCTGGGCGTGCTGGACGGCGACAACGCGGGCTTCCCGAACGGGCGTCGGCTCACCGACGACGTGATCGACGAGGCACTGCAGGTCGTGGAGGGCTTCCTGGTCGGCCAGAAGACGGGCCTGAGCGACGGGGTCGACGCGAGCGACGGGAAATTCGGGGCCTCCTTCCCGTACCTGGCCGAGCCGAACTCCGGGTCGCGCGGTCCACTGGCGAAGGGCAACGGCAACGACGTGCGCAGCCAACTGGCCGACGGGCTGATGCCGACGGGCTCGAGCGGCTCGGACACCACCCTCATCGCGGCGTCCGCCGCCGGCGGTGTCGCGGGCGTCCTGCTGATCGGCACGGCCGTGATGTGGTGGCGCCGCCGCACCCGCTACCGCGCGTACTGACGGCCCCCGGCCGTCCCCGAACCGGCGCGGCCCGTCCTTCCCCGTCCCCCACGGCACGGGCCGCGCCACCCCGTTTTCCGCCCAGCAGATCGAGGAGAGGGCATGTCCCCGCGTACGAACGACAACGCGCCGGATACCGGCCACGGCGACCCCGAGCGGGACGCCCCCGGGAGTCCGGCGCTCCGCGCCGCGGAGACCGGGCCCGAGAAGGCCGTCCGGGAGGCCTGGGAGCGCGCCTTCGGCGCGGAGGCCGACGACACGGGCGGGGCTCCGGTCCCGGCGGCCGGCTCCGCCCGGGACGACGACGCTCCGGACACCGCGCCGGGCGCGCCGGAGTCCGACGAGGCGGCCTGCGGGGCTCCGACGGCGCGCGAGGGGCGCGTGTCCGACCCCGGAGACGACGAGGCCTCCGGCGAGCGGGCGGCCACACCGGGCACGGTGCCGGCGACGGAGGACGGCTCCGGCCCCGGCGACACCCCGACCGGCACAGCGGACCGCGGGGACCCCGCGACGGAGCCGACACCGGAGGAGCCCGCGTCCGCCGAGACGCGCGACGAGGGGCGGGCAACGCCTCCCCGACCGGCCGGCGGACCGCAGACGTCCGAGACGCGGGCTTTGCCGTCCCCCGGGGCCGCCGACGAGCGGGTCGCCGCCCTGCGGCGGGTCTCCGCGGCCGGGCGGCGGTGGCGGGGCGTGCAGCTCGCCGTCTGTGCCGCCTCCCTGGCCGTCGCGCTCACCGCCGGGGCCGTGGTCGTCGGGGCCCTGCGGGACAGCGGTGCGGCGCCCGTCGCCTCGACGCCCGGCGGGGTGTCGCCCGAACTCCTGGCCGGCGGCGACCTCGACAGCAGCATCCGGGCGCTGCAGGCTCACCTCCGCGCCCAGCCCCGGGACTACGGAAGCTGGGCCACCCTCGGCCTCGCCTACGTCGAACAGGCCCGGACCAAGGGCGACCCCTCCCGCTATCCGCAGGCCCAACGCGTGCTGGAGCGTTCGCTGCGGGTCCGTCCCGGCAACGACGCCGCACTCGCCGGACGCGCCGCACTCGCCGCCGCCCGCCACGACTTCGCCGGTGCCCTGGACTACGCGGACCAGGCCCTGAAGCAGAACCCGTACAGCGAACGCGCCCTGTGCTCCCGCATCGACGCCCTCGTCGAACTCGGTCGCTACGCCGACGCCTCCGAGGCCGCCGACCTGGCCGACTCCCGCCACCCGGGCGTTCCCGTCTTCACCCGCTACGCCTACGTGCACGAACTGCGCGGCGACGTGGGCACCGCCCGCCGCGTCCTGGAGCAGGCCCTGGCCACGGCCACCTCCCGCGGCGACATCGCGTACGTCGCCACCGCGCTCGGTCAGCTCGCCTGGAACCAGGGCCAGTACCCGACCGCCCTCGACTTCTACGCCCGCGCCCTCGCCGCCGACGACACCTACCTCCCCGCCCTCGAGGGCCGCGCCCGCGCCCAGGCCGCCCAGGGCGACACCGCCGACGCCGTCCGCGGCATGGAGCAGGTGGTCGAGCGGTATCCGCTGCCCCAGCCCCTCGTGGAGCTGGGAGAGCTGTACGAGGCGCGCGGCGGGTCCGGCGACCCGGCCAAGGCCCGCGACCAGTACGCCCTCGTCGACGCCTGGGTCTCCCTGGCCCGCGCCAACGGCGTCAACGCCGACCTCGACACCGCTCTCGCCGCCGCCGACCATGGCGACCGCACGGCCGCGCTGAAGGCGGCCCGCGCCGAGTGGGCGCGCCGCCACACCGTGCACACCGCCGACGCCCTCGCCTGGGCACTGCACGTCAACGGCCGCGACCAGGAAGCCCTCCCCTACGCCCGCCAGGCGACGGCCACCGGCTACCGCAACGCGGCCTTCCTCTACCACCGCGGCATGATCGAGCGTGCCACCGGCCACACCGACCAGGCCCGCGACCTGCTCACGGCCGCGCTGAAGCTCAACCCCGGCTTCTCCCCGCTGGGCGCCCGCGAGGCCCGCAAGGCCCTGGAGGCGATGCGGTGAACACCCGTCGCATCGCCGCCTCGGGCGCCGCCGTCCTCACGGCCCTCTGCGCGCTCGTCCTCGGCCCCGCCACCGCCGCGAGCGCCCACCCGCTCGGCAACTTCACCGTCAACCGCTACGACGGCCTGGTCGCCGCGCCCGGCCGGCTACGCGTCGACCACGTCGAGGACCTCGCCGAGATCCCCGCCACCCAGGCCAAGCCCGACATCACCCGGCTCGGCCTCACCGCATGGGCCCGTCAGCGCTGCGCGAAGGCCGCCGAGGGCAGCAGGCTCACCGTCGGCGGGCACCCGGTGCCGCTGACCGTCCGCACCAGCCGTGCGCAACCGCGGCCCGGGCAGGCGGGGCTCGACACCCTGCGCGTGGAGTGCCGGCTGACCGCACCGCTGCCCGCGGGCGACAGCCTCACGGTCGTTTTCCACAGCGCGGGCGACACGACCGGGCCCGGCTGGCGGGAGATCACCGCACGCGGCGACCGTATGACGCTGACCGGGTCCGACGTGCCGAAGACGTCCGTGTCCCACGAACTGACCAGCTATCCCAAGGAGTTGCTCTCCTCGCCGGCCGACACCGTCAAGGCCTCGCTCCGGGTGCGCCCCGGAGGCCCCGCCCTGGCCGACGACCGAGGGGACGCGCCCGCCGCCTCCATCCTGCCGCGCGGCGCCGACCGCTGGACCCGGGCGCTGGACAACCTGGTCGCCCGTCACCACCTCACGCTCGGTTTCGCCGCGCTCGCCCTGGTCGTCGCCATCGGCCTCGGCGCGATGCACGCCCTCGCTCCGGGCCACGGCAAGACCCTGATGGCGGCGACGGCGGCCGCCCGCGGGGGCCGGGCCAGGCTCCGGGACGTGCTTCCCCTGGCCGCGTCGGTGACGGTCACCCACACCCTGGGCGTGGTCGCCCTGGGTCTGCTGGTCACGGCCGGCTCGGCCGCGACACCGTCGGTGATCGCCTGGCTGGGCATGGCGAGCGGCGTACTCGTCACGTTCGCGGGCGCGTCCCTCGTACGCCGCGCCTGGCGCAACCGAGGCCATACCCACGGGCACGGGCACGGCCACCCGCACGGCCATGGGCAGCCGCATGCGCACGGCCACGACCACCCGCACGAGCACGAGCACGAGCACGAACATCACGCCCACGGTCACGAACACACCCACACCCACGGCGGCGTCCCCCACACCCACCCCACCGCCCCCACCGTCCGCGGCACGATCCTCCTCGGCTTCGCCGGCGGGCTGGTGCCCAGTCCCTCCGCCGTGGTCGTCCTCGTCGGTGCCGCCGCGCTCGGCCAGGCCTGGTTCGGGCTGCTGCTCGTCGTCGCGTACGGCGTCGGGCTCGCCCTGACGCTGACCGCGGCCGGTGTCGCCGTGGTCAAGCTGGGCAGCGGGATGAACCGCCTCCTGGACCGGCGCCCGCGCTGGACCCAGAACCCGGCGGCCGCCCTGGTGCGCAGGACCGCACCCCTCGGATCCGCCTTCGTGGTCCTCGCTCTGGGCGCCGGACTGGTGTTCAAGGGGGCGGCATCCGCACTCGGTTGAGCTACTTTTGGGGAGATATGACGGGGAGTGGATTCGTGGATTCGTCGCACGGATGCGAATGGGGGACGGCCCGTGTCCGAAGAACCGGGCAGTGAACGTGTGATCGCCGGGCGCTACCGTCTGCTGTCCCCCCTCGGTCAGGGCGGCATGGGGACGGTCTGGCGTGCCCGTGACGAGGTCCTGCACCGCGAGGTGGCCGTGAAGGAGGTGCGGGCCCCGGCCGGGCTTCCCACGCCCGAGGTCCAGCGGATGTACACCCGGCTGGAGCGGGAGGCCTGGGCGGCGGCCCGGGTGGCGAACCGGAACGTGGTGACGGTCTACGACGTGGCCCACCAGGACGGCCGCCCCTGGATCGTGATGGAACTGGTGCGCGGCATCGCCCTGTCGGACCGGCTGGACGCGGAGGGCCCCCTCTCTCCGCAGCAGACCGCGCACATCGGCGCCGAGGTGCTGGCCGCCCTGCGCGCCGCGCACGCCGCCGGGGTGCTGCACCGCGATGTGAAACCGGCCAACGTGCTGCTGGCGAACGACGGCCGGGTGGTCCTCACCGACTTCGGGATCGCCATGGTCGAGGGCAGCTCCGCGCTGACCATGACCGGCGAGGTCATCGGCTCCCCCGAGTTCCTCGCGCCGGAGCGGGCGCTCGGGCGTACGCCGGGGCCGGAGTCCGACCTGTGGTCGCTCGGCGTGCTGCTGTACGCGGCGGTCGAGGGCAACTCGCCGTTCCGGCACGACACTCCGCTGAGCACGCTCCGGGCGGTCGTCGACGAGGAGTTGCCGCCGCCGCGCCGGGCGGGCCCGCTGGCCCCGGTGATCGAGGGGCTGCTGCGCAAGGATCCGGCCGAGCGGATTCCGGCCGAGCGGGCCGAGCAGGAGCTGCGGATCGTCGCGGCGGGCGGCACCCCACGCGCGGGCACCGCCGCGTACACGCCGACGGTCGCGGCCTTCCCGCCTCCCGCGGAGCCGCGCACCGCCCCGCTTCCGCCGCCGGCCGCCACCCGGCCCGCGCCCGCACCCGCGTACTCCGCCGCGTCCGAGCCGCCACCCCGCAACCGGCGGGCCACCGTCGTGCTGGTCGCGGGCCTGGCCGCGCTCGTCCTCGCGGTGGCGGGGCTGACGTACGCGCTGATGAACCGGAACGGCACGGACGGCGGGAACAACGGGGCCACGCACGGGAGCACCGTCAGCGGCGCGCCCTCGAGCAGCCCGGAGAAGAGCACGTCCCGGGCCGCTTCCCCCACCGGGACGACGTCGGCGGGCGGCGGCACCGGGGGCGGCCGTACGACGAGCCCGCCCGCCCAGTCGGTCCATGTGACGGTCACGGGCACGCACACCGACTACTCGGGGTCCTGTCCGCCGCCGGACGCGCAGGCGCCGACGTTCACGGCGACGTTCACCGTGGGCAGCGTTCCGGTCGATGTGTCCTACCGCTGGGTCACCAGGACGGGACAGGTCTCGGACCCGGGCTGGAAGACGCTGTCGTTCGCGGCGGGCGACGGAAAGACCAAGCAGCGGCAGGTCATCGTCACCACGTACGAGGAGGGCGGTTCCGTGCGGAACGCGATCGGGGTGGAGGTGCGCAGCCCGGTCCACGTCACGTCCGAGACGGTGCCGTTCTCGGTGACCTGTGAGGCGGAGACCCCGTCGGGCGGGGCCTCCCCCTCTTCTTCATGACGTTCTGACCGTCAGGCCGCGCTGGTCAGCACCGGCAGATAGCCGCCGGACTGGCCGGCCGCGGTCGGGTGGTAGGACTCGCCGATGTCCAGCCAGTTGACGCTGTGCAGCCAGGAGTCGCCCGAGCAGATCTCGTGGCCGCTGAAGGTGGTGCGGACGTCGCCGAAGGTGAAGCCGTGGTCGGCGGCGCGCTTGGCGATCGCGGCGTCGATGTAGTCGGCGGCGCCGTTGATCGCGGACCGCTTGGTCTCGGACAGCCCGAGACAGGTGGTGCCGAGCTGGTAGAAGCGGGGGTAGCCCAGCACGACCACATGGGCCGAGGGTGCTTTGGACCGGATCGCCGAGTAGACGCTGTCGAGTTGGCCGGGCAGGGTCGAGTCGACGTACGCCTTGGCCGTGGCGATCCGGGAGAGGCAGGCGCTGTCGGACTGGAGCACACAGGTCGTCATGACGTCGGAGAAGCCCGCGTCGTTGCCGCCGATGGTGATCGACACGAGCCCGGTGGAGGCGCTGAGCGTGCCGAGCTGACTGTTGAGCACATCGGTGGTCTTGGCGCCGGAGCAGGCCAGGAAGCTGAACGAGGCGGGTGCGTGGGCGGCCTGCCACAGGTACGGGTAGGCCTTCGTGCTGCGGTCGCAGTCGCCGCTGGAGCTGATGTAGCTGCCGGAGCCGACACCGGACGAGTAGGAGTCGCCGAGCGCCACGTAACCGGTGGCCGCGGCGAGAGGGGACGCCTGCGCCGCGGCGGCCCCGGTGAGGGCGAGGCCGAGGGCAAGGAGGAGTGAACTCATATACGCCGCATATCGGGAACGTCTCATGGAACCTCCCTTTAGCAGGATCTCTGCCACAACCGGCATAGCAGCTACGCGGGTTGACAGGAAGTGTCCATGCCAAGACTTTTCGGCCGCCGGATGCGGGTCAGCCCGGATTCACCGTGCGGAACAGATGTTTGAAGCAGGCCGAGAACCTTCGGGGGCGGATTCCGCGTCTTGACGCCCTCCCACCCGCTGCGCGACATTGAAGCCCGGCATCCGGCGCTTCGGGGGGCAAAGTCGCCAATGCAGACCTTGGGTATCAAGCCACCTTCGCCAGACAGAGACGGGTGGCCGGGGCGGGATCCGGGGAGGGACCTGCTTCCGCTGCTCGTGGGCGTGGCCGTCGCGGTCGCGGGAGTCGGCGCGGTCCTCGCGCTCAGCCACTCCGACTCACCGCTGCGCGGCCCGTTCACCCTGTTCTTCCTGCTCGCCGCGCCGACGACGGCCGTCGGCTCGGCCCTACGAGGCCTGAAACCCTACCCCCGCACGGTGGTGTCCGCGGCGGGAGCGATCGCGATCGATCTGCTGGTCGCCCAGGGCATGCTGGCGGTGCACCGGTGGTCCGTCACCGGCGGGATCATCGCGGTGACCGCGATCAGCTCTCTCGTCCTCCTGTCTGTCCTGATACGGCGTCAGCGCGGCCGCGCGGCGCGCGAACGGGGCTGAGGACGTGGACATCGGCGCGCACCGTCCCGGCGAACCCACGACGGTCGGCCGGGCGACGGGGACGGCTTCGCCGCCGACGGTCCGCGAGTGCGTCCCGACACCGCTGCCGGCCTGCGGGCCCGCCACGCCGGGGTCCATCCGCGGAAGGAAATACAAGGACTCCCCGAAGGCACGGAACTTCTGCGTGCCGGAAGGGCGGGTGACACCTCGTCACCTTGTCGCGTTCGGACACGGGGCGCGCCGCGCCCCGGTCCGGGCACCGCACCATGCGGTGCTGTCGCGGCCGGAACTCTTCACGCCGGACGACCGGACACGGAAACGGATGGGGCAAATCCGTTCGATGAGTTGAGTTACGGCCATATCAACAAAAACGCGGACCCCGTCACAGGTCTTGCCATATCGGCGCAATCGTCAATACCGTCATACACCAACCCGCATCGGTCCATCATCATGCGGCTCCAGGGGAGGGCTCAGGTACCGCGATGGTTCCGGCGCGGGGCGCGGTAGGGGGGTGCCGTGCTCGGCGACTTGCAAGGTCGTACGAGCCGTGCCGCGCGACCGGCTGCCGTTTTCTCCGGCAGACGGCCAGCTTTGCCAGCTCACCCGGCATGCACGGAGATCGTTGCCGCATGCCGTCGGTGAGAACCCCCCTTTCGAACCGGACACAGAGCCGGGCCGTCCAGGGGCGGACGGTCCGACCGGACGAGAGGGACAAGACTCATGAGTTCTGTTCTGCGCCCTGCTGTTTCGGATCAAGGTCCGTTAATGCAGGGCAAGTACCGGCCGATCTCTTCTCACCTGGCCATCGCGCCGCCGGTGAGCGTGGTGATTCCCGCCATGAATGAGGCGGAGAATCTCCCCTACGTCTTCAAGACCCTTCCGGACTGGATTCACGAAGTGGTTCTTGTGGACGGCAATTCCACCGACAACACCGTGGAGGTCGCGCGCGAGCTGTGGCCCGAGGTGAAGGTCGTCGAGCAGCGGGGCAAGGGCAAGGGCGACGCCCTGATCACCGGGTTCGAGGCGTGCACCGGCGACATCATCGTGATGGTCGACGCGGACGGCTCGGCGGACGGCCAGGAGATCGTCAGCTATGTCTCCGCACTGGTGTCCGGCGCCGACTTCGCGAAGGGCTCGCGGTTCGCGAACGGCGGCGGCACCTCCGACATGACGCCGATCCGCAAGCTGGGCAACCGGGTGCTGTGCGGGATCGTCAACGCCAAGTTCGGTGCCCGCTACACCGACCTCTGCTACGGGTACAACGCGTTCTGGCGGCACTGCCTGGACAAGATCGACCTCGACTGCACCGGCTTCGAGGTCGAGACCCTGATGAACATCCGAGTGGTCAAGGCCGGTCTGAAGGTGCAGGAGATACCGAGCCACGAGTACCTCCGCATCCACGGCACCAGCAATCTCAGCGCGGTGCGCGACGGGCTGCGAGTGCTGCGGGTGATCCTCAAGGAGCGCTCGAACCGGCGCGCACTGCGCCGCCGTCCGCGCGCGGTGGCGCTCAACTCCGGTCAGGGAGAGGTGTCTTGAGCGATCCGGACATCTCCGTGGTGATCTGCGTCTACACCGAGGACCGCTGGGAGGACATCCTCGCGGCGGTCGCCTCGGTGCGGGCGCAGTCCCGGCCGGCGCGCGAGACGCTGCTGGTCGTGGACCACAACGAGACCCTGCTGGAGAGACTGAGCCGTCAGTTCAAGGAGGCCCGGGAGGTCCGCGTGCTCGCCAACGCGGGCCCCCGCGGCCTGTCCGCGGGCCGCAACACCGGGATCGCCGCCTCGCACGGGGAGGTCATCGCCTTCCTCGACGACGACGCGGTGGCCGAACGCGACTGGCTGAAGCACTTCGCCTCGGCGTACCAGGACCCGCGTGTCATGGCCGTCGGCGGCCGTACGATGCCGATCTGGGCGTCGGGCCGCCGCCCGGCCTGGTTCCCGGAGGAGTTCGACTGGGTGGTGGGTTGCACCTACAAGGGGCTGCCGCACGGCCGGGCCCGGGTGCGCAACGTCCTCGGCGGCAACGCCTCCTTCCGGCGCAGCGCGTTCGACGCGGCGGGCGGCTTCGCCACCGGCATCGGACGCGACGGCGACAAGCGTCCCCTCGGTTGCGAGGAGACGGAACTGTGCATCCGCCTCAGCCGGGCCGTGCCCGACGCGATCCTGCTGATCGACGACCGGGCGGTGATCCACCACCGGGTGCCGCAGCCGCGCGAGCACTTCGCGTACTTCCGCGCACGCACCTACGCCGAGGGCCTGTCGAAGGCGCTCGTGGCGCGCAGCGTCGGCGCGGAGAAGGGCCTGGAGTCGGAGCGCCGCTACACCACCCGGGTGCTGCCCGCCGGGGTGGGCCGCGGCCTGCGCGACGCGCTGCTGGCCCGCCCGGGGGGCGCGGGCCGGGCGGGCGCCATCCTCGCCGGGGTGCTCACGGCGGCCGGCGGGTACGTGGTGGGCAGCGTCCGGGCGCGCAGGGACGGGGCGACCTTCTCCGTGGCCGGCCTCCCGGACGGTGAGGGGGCCGCCGCATGAGCGACCAGCCCGTGCCGATCCTCATGTACCACTCGGTGGCGACGGCGCCCAACGAGGCGACGCGTGCCCTGTCGGTGGCGCCCGAGGCGTTCCGTGAGCAGATGGCGCTGCTGGCGGACCTCAAGTTCACGCCCGTCACCACGGCCGACCTGGCGCGGAACTGGCGGGAGGGGGGACCACTGCCCGAGCGGCCGGTCCTCATCACCTTCGACGACGGCTACGAGGGCGTGCACCGCCACGCGCTGCCCGTGCTGGCGCGGCACGGCTTCGCCGCCACGCTGTTCGTGTCCACCGGCTGGATCCGGGGCGCCCACGACACCGGCGGCGGCCTGGACACGATGCTGGACTGGGACCAGGTCCGCGACCTCGCGGGCACCGGCGTCGAGATCGGCGGCCACAGCCACACCCACCCGCAGCTCGACCAGCTCCCCGACGACGCGCTCCGGTGGGAGCTGCTGCGCTGCAAGGAGATCATCGCCGACGAACTGGGCGCCCGCCCGGTGTCGTTCGCGTACCCCTACGGCTACTCCAGCCGCCGGGTGCGCCGCACGGTGCGCGAGACGGGCTTCCGCCAGTCGCTCGCCGTGGGCAACGCTCTCGCCCGCCGCCGCCAGGGCCCGTACGCGCTGCAACGGGTCACCGTGCGCCGCACCACCGGTGCCGAGGAGTTCGAGCGGCTCGTCCAGGGCCGCGCGATCACCCGCACCTTCGCCAGGGACCGCGCCCTGACCAAGGGGTACGCCATGGTCCGAAGAGCACGCCAGGTCCGCCGGAAGGCCATCCGTTCCCGTGTCTGACACGACCACCACCACCCAGGCCGGTGAGGCCACGACCGCGCAACCCGGGCAGCCGTCGGGCCGCCGCCTCCGTCTACCCGGAAGCGCCCGGGGCGGCCCGGCAGACGGCAACCCGCTGTTCCGCAACGCCTACGCGCTGATGCTCAACACCGGCATCTCCGCGGTGCTGGGCCTCGGCTACTGGCTGGTCGCGGCCCGCTACTACTCCGACGCCGCGGTCGGCCAGGGCTCGGCCGCGATCGCCGCGATGAAGCTGCTCGCCGGGCTCACCGCGGTGACCCTCACGGGCGCCCTGGCCCGCTTCATACCGGTCGCGGGACGCACCACCGGGCGCCTCATCCTCCGTACGTACGCGGGAAGTTCGCTCATCGTGGCGGTCGCGGCGGGGGTCTTCCTGCTGACGCTCGACGTGTGGGGGCCGTCGTACCGCTTCCTCCACGGGTCGCTCAAGGGCCTGGGCTTCATCGTGGCCATCGTCGCCTGGAACCTGCTCACGCTCCAGGACGGGGTGCTGACCGGGCTGCGCAGCGCGCCCTGGGTACCGGTCGGCAACACGGTGTTCTCCGCGGTGAAGCTGGCGCTGCTGGTGGGGCTCGCCGCCGCCATCCCGACGACCGGCGTCTTCGTCTCCTGGGTGCTGGCGATCGGCACCTCCGTGGTGCCGCTGGGCTGGCTGGTGTTCCGGCGCCTGGTCCCACGACACGTCAAGGCGACCGAGGACCACGCCGATCCACCGACGATCAGGGAGATCGGCACGTTCCTGGCCGGCGACTACACCGGCTCGCTGTTCTCCCTCGCCGTCGTCTACCTCGTGCCGGTGATCATCGCCTCGCAGGTCAGCTCCGAGGAGAACGCGTACTTCTACATCACGACGACCATCGGCGGCACGGTCAACCTGCTCGCCATCAACATGGGCGCCTCCCTCACCGTCGAGGGCTCGCACGACCCGGCGCGGCTCGCCGCCAACACCCGGGCGGCGCTCCGGCGGATGGCCCGGATCATGCTGCCGGTGTGCGGGCTGCTGTTCCTCGGCGCGCCCGTCATCCTGCACGTCTTCGGCGAGGGCTACGCGCACGCGGCGACCCCGCTGCTGCGCTGGTTCGCGGTCGGCGCGCTGCTGCGGGTCGTGATGGAGACGTACTTCGCGGTGCTGCGCGCCCAGAGCCGTACCTCCGGGCTCGCCTACCTCCAGGGCCTGCTGTGCGTCCTGGTGCTCGGGCTGACCGTCCTGCTGCTGCCGCGCATGGGGCTGACCGGCGCGGGCGTCGCCGAGATCTCCAGCCTGGCGGTGATCGTGGCGATCGCCGCACCGAAGCTGCTCAAGATCGTGCGCACGGCCCCGGCGGACGCGGTGCCCGAGGACGCGGCACCGGACGGGGACCTCGCCGACCTCCAGGTCCCGGAAGCGAGGAGCGGCCCGTCCTGGGCCAGGAAGCCGGACGCGGACACACTGGCGCTGGGCGTGCACGTGGACTTCGACCACCAGGAACGCAGGCCGGACGTGCGGCCGGGGCCGGGAACGCCGCCCACGGGAACGCCGGTCGCACACAGCACCCCGTCACGGGCGCCGGACATGACATCACCAGGCTCCGCCGCGGGGGCGCGACCGGCCACGGACGACGCCCCGCCGTCGGAAGACGACGGGCGCCCTGCGCGCACGAGGACCGTTCTCCTCGGCTGTGCGCTCCTCTCCGCGCTGCTCCTGTACTGGGTACCGGCGCTCAGCCTCGACGACGGCGCCCTCGACCGCATGGGCGGCCTCGGCCTGATCTCCGTGTTGCCGCTGCCCACCCTGCTCGGCGCCGCGCTCCTCGTCGTGGTGTTCGCCGCCCTGCTGTGGCGCGGCCGCGAGCACAAGGTCCTGCTCCTTGCCACGCTGCTCGCCACCGTCGTCTCGCTGCACGCGCTGCCCGCCGTCATCGAGACCGAGCCGCGGTTCCCGACGGCCTGGCAGCATCTCGGGTTCCTCGACTACATCGACCGCACCGGGTCGGCCGTGCCGTTCCTGGACGCCCGCTGGAGCTGGCCGGGGTTCTTCGCGGTGGCCGCGTTCGTCGCCAAGGCCTGCGGGGTCACCGACCTCACCGAGGTCATCCGCTGGTGGCCGCTGACCATCGAGCTGCTCTACCTGGCGCCGATGTTCCTGCTGGTCCGCTCGATGCGGGCGAGCTGGCGCGCCAAGTGGACCGGCATCTGGATCTTCGTGCTCAGCGGCTGGGTGGGACAGGACTACTTCTCCCCGCAGGGCTTCACGTACCTGCTCTACCTCGCCTTCGTGGCGATCCTGCTGGTCTGGTTCCGCGCACCACGCGTGCTGTGGACCAAGCGGCGCCCCGGCGAGGCGGAGGTGGAGCCCACCAGCCGGGGGCAGCGCTCCGTGCTGCTCATGGTGCTGATCGCCCTGTACGCGGCGAGCGTCCCGGCCCACCAGCTCACCCCGTTCGTGATGCTGGGCGTGCTGGCGGTGCTCGTCCTGGTCGGCCGCTCCGAACTGCGCGGCCTGCCCATCCTGTTCGCGGTGCTGGTCGCGTTCTGGCTGGGCTTCATGGCCGAGCCGTACTGGTCCGGGCACTTCAACGACCTCTTCGGCGGCGTCGGCGGCGTCGGCAGCAATGTGTCGACGTCCGTCTCCGGCCGCATCCAGGGCGGCGACTCGACGCACAAACTCGTGCTGTACACGCGCGTGCTGCTGGCCGGCGCCGTGATGACGTTCGCCTGCTGGGGCTGGTGGCGGCGGCGCGAGCACAAGTACCGGGAGCGGTCACTGCTGGTGCTGACCTTCGTGCCGTTCCTGGGCTTCGGCATGCAGTCCTACGGCGGCGAGATGGCGCTGCGCGTGTTCATGTTCGCGGTGCCGGGCGCGGCCCTGCTCTGCGCGCTCGCCCTGTTCCCCCGCACCGGAGTGACGGCCGAGGAGCGGGACAAGGACCGGGTGAGCCTCGCCCCGCTCGCCGCACTGCTGGCGGGTCTGCTGCTGATGGGCGGCTTCCTGGTGGCCCGCTGGGGCAACGAGCCCTTCGAGCGGGTCCTCCCGGGCGAGGTCGCGGCCATGGACTACGTGTACGCGCACGACAAGCCGACCGTACGGCTGCTGTGGCTGAGCAACGACACGGTCAACGACGTGACGCCGGCGATGCCGTGGGGTGCGAAGGACATGGAGAGGGTGAACTACGTGCCGACCCTGGCGCCCACCGATCCGGTCCTGGTGTCGGGCCTGGTCAAGTCGCTCAAGGACGCGGGCCCCAACTCCTACCTCATGATCAACCGCAGTCAGGTGACGTACCTCCAGATGGACGCGGGCTACTCGGCCACCTGGGAGTCCCGGCTCGTCAGGAACCTGGACGACCGCCAGGAGCTGAAGAAGGTCCTGGTCAACGACGATGTGACCCTGTACGCGCTGCGCAAGCGGCCCGCGGGCGAGGTCCCGCAGCCGCATCCGGGCCCGATCGGCCCGCGGGTGACCTGGACGCCGTGGTCGGTGGTCGGGGGCCTCGCGGCCGTGGCACTGGTGCTGATGCTGACGGCGCGGGAGCTGGTACGGGTCGCGGTACGGCCGGGGGTACGGCAGCTTCGGGTGCTGCAGTCGAGCTTCTGGTTCTCGCTGCCGCTGCTGGCGGTGCTGCTGGCCTCGCTGGTGCAGCGGTTCGTCACCATGGGGAAGGGGTGAGGCTCAGCCGGCCCACGGGTCGGGCGGGGTGAGGTGGCTCAGCGCGGGAGCCACTTCACCTCGTACGCCTTCATGTCGAACCGCTTGCCGTCCACCTGGGCGCTGATGCCGCGGTCCAGGGTGTTCACCACCAGCACGACCTTGTCGGTGGCGAGCACGCGGACGTTGGGGACGTCGTCCGGGGCCACCGGCACCGTCCGGTACGCGGTGCCGGGCGGGAACTCCTTGGAGAAACGGGACACCAGGCCGTACATCGGCAGCGCGCGGCCGCCGCCCGCGGTGTCGGTCGGCGTCCACAGGCAGCCCGGGCAGTCGGTGCCCTTCTCCTTCTCCGGGTTCCAGTAGAAACCGGAGGACGCGCCGCCGTTGACCAGGGCGATCATCCCGGTGGCCTGGACGGCGACACGGTGGTCCTCGCTCCAGCCCCGGCGCTCGTCGTTGCCGTCGGCGGGCTCGACGTAGTACTCCGCCCACCACAGCGGCAGGTCGTGGGTCTGCCGCCGTACCCACTCGCTGACGGCGGTCAGTTTGCCGGTGGCGGCGAACTCGTCGGGCAGCAGGTCGTCGTCGTTGGTGTAGCTGGAGCCGTCCACGACGACGAAGTCGGCACCCGCCTTGTGCGTGTTCCAGTAGGTGAAGGCGTCGATGATCCGCTGGTCCATGGCGCCCCAGGGGCCGCGCAGGGCGGTGGACGCGTTCTGCTTCTGCCGGGGGTCGACGCTGTCCATGACGAGGTAGGGGCCGCCCACCATGATCTTGGGGTTGACCTGTTTGAGCGCCTTGTAGACCAGGTTGTACAGCTCGGTGTAGCCCTCGTAGTCCCAGCGGGCCTTGGAGTCGTTCCAGAAGCCCTTGAACTCGTTCCAGACGATGAAGTGGCGCACGTCCGGGTAGCGCCGGGCGACGGTCGCGGCGAGGGCGGCGAAGTCCTTGAAGTGGTCGGGCTTCGGGGCGGTCTCCAGGGCGGTCTGGCTCCAGTCGGTGTTGTCCGCGCCCGCCTTGCCGCCCTTCATCCAGTCCGGGGCGCAGCACAGGGTGATCACCGGGGTGCCGCCGGTGGCGCGGACGAAGTCGATGCGGCGGTCCATCGCCGTGAAGTCGTAACGGCCCTGGACCGGTTCCGGGTTGTCGGCGCCCCACCCCATGATGGCCTGGTTCTGCGGCATCCCGGTCCCCGACAGCAGGCCCTCGACGCGCTCGGTGGCGACGTCGCTGCCCTGGTCGGCGCTGTACTGGGTGTGGGTGAAACCCCAGCCGACGTCCGGTTTCGTCACCTCGGGCGGGGTGGCGGGTGTGCCGTGCACCTTGTCGCCGTCGCGTGTGGTGCCGCTGGTGCTCGCGCCGTCGCCGGGCAGTGTGCCGATCAGGGCGACCACCAGGGCCAGAGCGGCCACGGCCACGCCGAGCAGTGCGGTGAGGCGCCACCGCCGGTCCCCCGAATTCCACCCATGACGTCCCATCATGGGCCACAGTAACCGCGCTCCTTGGTCCGCGGACAGATTTCGGCGTGCGACAGCCCGGTAACAGCACGTACCGGAGGGGTCGGATCCGGAAGGGATGCACGGGGACACAGGCGACACATCCGGCGGACCACGGAAAGCGGATGCACCAGGCCGCCGCGTGACGGATCATGGCGGCATGTCTGCGAACCCATACGACGCTCTGCCGGTCCGGCTCAACGTCGACGACAGCGACTCCCCCGCCGATGTCGTCGACGCGCTGTTCCTCGGCCGCTTCGCGACGGGCGAGCAGCCGTACTCGCACGCCGCGAACATCGACCGCGTACGGTCCGGGGCCACACTCCTGCCGCAGGGCGCCCGGGTGCTGCGGGTCGCCCGCGACGACGACCGCAGCGCGACGCTCGCGGAGGGCGACGGCTGGACGCTGCTGGTCTCCCGCTGGAACCGCGGCGCGGACGTCACGGTGACCGCGACCAGCGCCGAGTTGGCGGAGAAGGTGCTGGGCGAGGCCACGGACGGCGCGGCCGACGAACCGGAGCCGCAGCCGGAGAACGTGACGATGGGGTTCTGGTACGTGTCGCCGCGGCGCGGCCCGCACCGCACGACACGGCAGATCTCGGCGGGCACCTGGGAGGAGGTCCGCCCGAACTACACGGCACCGGTGGCGGACGCCATGGACCGGCTGATGAAGACGACCCCGGAGGACATCGCGGGTCGTCTGCTGCTGTTGCACGGCCCGCCGGGTACGGGCAAGACCTCGGCGCTGCGGACGCTGGCCCGCTCGTGGCGGGACTGGTGCCAGGTGGACTGCGTCCTGGACCCGGAGCGGCTCTTCAGTGACGTCGGCTATCTGATGGACATCGCGATCGGCGAGGAGGACACGGCGGGCAAGGGCCGCTGGCGGCTGCTCCTGCTGGAGGACTGCGACGAACTGATCCGCGGCGAGGCGAAGCACACGGCGGGCCAGGCGCTGTCCCGCCTGCTGAACCTGACGGACGGACTGCTGGGACAGGGCCGCAACGTGCTGGTGGGGGTGACGACGAACGAGGACCTGGAGCGCCTGCACCCGGCCGTGGTCCGCCCCGGCCGCTGCCTGGCCCGTATCGAGGTCGGGCCGCTCACCCGCACGGAGGCGGTGAGCTGGCTGGGCCGCGAGGAGGGCGTGGGCCGCGACGGGGCCACGCTGGCGGAGCTGTACGCGCTGCGGCGGGGCACGTCCCCGGCGTCGGTACCGGACCAGCGGGCGGGGGTGGGCGGGGGCCTGTACCTGTAGCGGGCCGCCTCCCCCGGAGCGGCCACAACCGGCGCGCCGGACGCGACCGGTGCTTTGATGGACGTATGACCCTGTTCGTCGGCACGTCGGGGTGGCAGTACCGGGACTGGCGGGACGTCCTGTACCCGGCGGAGGTCCCCATGCGGCTGTGGCTGGAGCAGTACGCGACACAGTTCGCCACGGTCGAGATCAACAACGCGTTCTACCGGCTGCCGTCGCGGGAGACGTTCGAGGACTGGCGGGCGCGGGTGCCGGCGGACTTCGTGGTGGCGGTGAAGGCGAGCCGCTACCTGACGCACATCAAGCGGCTGCGGGAGCCGGAGGAGCCGGTGCACCGTCTGATGAGCCATGCCGCCGGGCTCGGCAACCGCCTGGGCCCCATCCTGCTCCAGCTCCCGCCCACCCTGCGCGCGGACCCCGCTCTGCTGGACGACTGCCTCGCCTGCTTCCCGCCCGGCACCCGGGTCGCCGTCGAGCCGCGCCACGACTCCTGGTGGATTCCCGAGGTGCGCGCGGTGCTGGAGGCGCGGGGCGCCGCCCTGTGCTGGGCGGACGTCCTGTCCCGCCCGGTGACCCCGCTGTGGCGCACCGCCGACTGGGGCTACGTCCGCTTCCACACGGGACGGGCCCGGTCGTGGCCCCGCTACGGCCGCCGGTCCCTGACGACCTGGGTCCAGCGGATCGAGGCGGCGTGGCCCGAGGGGGTGGACGTCCACGCGTACTTCAACAACGACCCGCACGCGGCGGCGGTCCTGGACGCGACGGTGTTCGCGCGGTTGGCGACCACGGCGGGCATGCGGGTGACGCGCACGCCGCGAAGGCTGCCGACGGCACCTGCGGGGACGGGGACGTGAGGTGTCACGTCAGTCCCGGTAAGCCGCCCGCAGGGCATTCCGGACCGCGGCCAACGCCTCGTCCTCGTCCAGCCCCAGCCGTCGCGCCCTCTCGGCGTAGGCGGAGGCGGCGGCCGCCGCCTCTCGCTCCGCGGCCGAGCCGGCGGCGGCCACGAACGTTCCGTTGCGCCCCCGCGTCTCGATCACGCCGTCCTCCTCCAGCGCCCGGTACGCCTTCGCCACCGTGTTCGCCGCGAGGCCGAGGGACTCGGCCAGGCCCCGCACGGTCGGCAGCCGGTACCCCACGGGCAGCACGCCCGCCCGGGCCTGCTCCGAGATCTGCGCCCGCACCTGCTCGTACGGCGGCGCGCCGCCATCGATGTGGATCTTCAAGGTCACGGCCCGATTGTCCCGCACCCACCGGAAAATGGGAGGCACCCCCGCGCCCGGCCCGGATACCGTGCGCCCCCATGACAGTGATCGTGCGCGACCTCCGCCCCGACCTACGAGCCGACACCGAGGGCTACGCCCGGGTCCGGCGACTGGCCCTCCCGTTCATCCTGTTCACCCCGGAGTCCGTTGCCTACGACGCCACCCACCAGCACCAGGACGCCCACTGGCGCCATCTCCTGGCCGAGGAGGACGGCGAGATCATCGGAACGGCCCACGTCGGCATCGCTCATGACAGCCCGAACCCCGGCCAGGGCTTCCTCAACGTGTACGTGCACCCGAAACGCACCCGCCGCGGCGCCGGCTCGCTGCTCGTCCGCACGGCCGAGGAGCACCTGGCCTCCGTGGGCGCCACCCGGCTCTTCGCCTGGGTCCTGGACGAGCCCGGCAGCCGCGCCTTCGCCGAGCGGCACGGCTACCGGGGCAGCCGCTCCGCCCACTTCCTGCGACTGGACCTGGCGAACGGTGCCCTGCCACCGCTCCAGGACCCGCCGCCGGGCGTCGAACTGCGCACCGGCGCGGACTTCGCCGACGACCCCCGCCCGCTGTTCGAACTGGACGCGGAGACGATGTCCGACGAGCCGAGCGACATCGACTACGAGTTCACGGACTACGAGGCCTGGCTCGAGGGGACCTGGCGCCACCCGCTCTTCAGCCCCGAGCTGACCTCGGTGGCCGTGGTCGACGGCCGCCCCGCCGCCTTCAGCGCGGCCCGCACCGACGGCACCACCCGCTACGGCACCGTGATGACCGGCACCGCCCGTGCCTTCCGCGGCCGGGGCCTCGCCAAGCTCGCCAAGAACCACTCCCTGCACCGGGCCCGCTCGGCCGGGCTCACGGAGGCGTTCACGGGCAACGACGCGGGCAACGACCCGATGATCGCGATCAACAAGTGGTTCGGCTACCAGATCTGCGGCACGGAGGTGCGTCATGTCCGCGACCTCGCCTGAGCCCGCGCCCCACCTGGACGTCGTCCTGGTGAAGGCGGGCCGGACGAAGATCCGTTACAAGGGCGAGCTCGTGGCCGACGACGGCACCCGGATCACCGTACGCGCCCCCTGGGCGGGCGACGGCGCGCGCGACTTCGGCTTCGTGCGGTTCGAGCCCGGTGACGTCTTCACCGAGCACTACTGGCGCGACCGGTGGTACGCGGTGAAGGAGGTCAGGGACGCGCAGGGCGCGCTGAAGGGCTGGTACTGCGACATCACCCGCCCCGCCACGGTCTCCGGCTCCGAACTCGTCGTGGAGGACCTCGACCTGGACCTGTGGCGCTCGGCGGACGGCACGGCCGTACTGCGCCTCGACGAGGACGAGTTCGCGGCGAGCGGCCTTGCGGCCAGGGATCCGGCGGCCGCTGCGGCCGCCGTGAACGCCCTGGACCGGCTCGAACTGCTGGCCACGCAGGGAGGCTTCGAGGCTCTGCTGCACTGACCTGCCCGCACCGACGCGCACCGAGCCCGTCCGTCAGACGACCGCCACCACCGCATACCGCTCGTCGTCCACCTCCTTCCCCCACAGCCGGGCGTCGTCCGACAGCCGCTCGACGTGCACGTCCCGGGCGAGGGGCGCGAGGAGGGAGGTCAGATGGTCGGCGGGTATGCCGACCGGGCTCACCGTCCCCCACACGCCCTCGACCAGCACCAGGCGGCCGCCCGGGCGCAGCAGTCCCCGCCAGTGGCGCAGGACGCGCCCGGGGTCGGGCAGCGTCCACAGCACGTGGCGGACGAGGACGGCGTCGAAGAGCTGTTCGCCGACCGGCGGCGTCGCCGCGTCGCCGACGAGGAACACCGCGTCGCGGCCGGCGAGCTTGGCCCGGGCACGCGCGACCATGGCGGGCGACAGGTCGACCCCTGTCACCCGGTGACCCTGTTCGGCGGCGAGCAGGGACAGGCTGCCGGTGCCGCAGCCGAGGTCCAGGACGTCCCCGGCCCGCCGCGGCAGCCACGTGTCCAGCCGGGCGGCCCATGCCTCGCGCACCGCGGGGTCGCGCAGTCCGTGGTCCGGTTCGGCGTCGAAGGTGGCGGCCTCGGCGTCCCAGTCCACGCCGGCGTCCGCTGCCGCGGAGGTTTGGGCCCCGCTGTTCCTGGCCATGTTCCTGGTCATGTCCGTGTTGATGTTCCGGTTCATGACGTCAGGGTGACAGCAGCCACTGACAGTCGAATCGTGACAGCCGCCACAGACATACCTCGACCGATGAGGAACCCTCGCCGAAAGGGCCTACCTCCGCGCAAAAGCGGAACCCGGTGGGCACAAGGAGGCAGCCATGCGCCGAGTGACCGTGCACAAGCCCCTGAAGAGGACCGACTCCCGCCGGACGCGCGAGGAGGCCGACGAGCGCCCCACGGAGCGACCGGAGGTCCGCAAGGACATCGCCCGTGTCTGGTGGCCCGACGGCTGACCTGCGGCGCAGGACCTTCTTCCGCCCTGGCCGCCACGGAGGTGCCGTGCCCCCGCAGATGAGACTGACAGCGATCACCCTCGACTGCTCCGACCCGTTGGCGCTGGCCGCGTTCTACCAGCGGGCCACCGGGCTGGAGCTCCACCCGGAATCGAACGACGACTTCGCCGGACTGACCCGTGAGGACGGGCTTTTCCTCGGATTCCAGCGCGTCGAGGACTACCGGGCCCCGCGCTGGCCGGACCAGACCGTGCCGCAGCAGATCCACCTCGACTTCGCGGTCGACGACCTCGACAAGGCGGAGGCGCTGCTGCTGGAGTCGGGCGCGGGCAAGCCGGAGCACCAGCCGGGCGGCGAGAGATGGCGGGTCCTCACCGACCCGGCCGGGCATCCTTTCTGTCTGACCGGGCGCTGATGCCCTCAGCCGAGCCGCTTGCGGTAGTGGACGCGGTCGTACGGGCCGTCGACACGGCGCTCCACGACCTCGTATCCGTACCTGGGGTAGATCCTCCGGTTCTCCCACATCAGCGCGTTCGTGTAGAGCCTGACCTCGGGCAGACCGAGCGCACGCGCGTGGGCGTCCACGAAGGCGAGCAGCCGGCGCCCCACACCCCGGCCCTGGGCGTCGGGATGCACGGCGATGCTGTCGAGGAAGAGATGGTCCTCGTACGCCTCCACCACCACAAGGCCGTCCACGGGCCGGCCCGTCACGAACACCCGCCCCGCGGCCACGTCGCCCGCGTGGTCCGCCTCCATGGGCTGGGGCACCACTTTGATACGCGCGATGTAGTGGTGGTACGCGGCATCGGTCACGGCCCGTACGGCCGGTACGTCGGCGGCGCCGGCCGGTCTGACCTCCTCGGCCGTCCCGGCGTCCGCAGTGGCATCTGTCATGAGCCGAACGGTACGTGGCTGATCCCAGTCTCAGCATTCCCTTAACGGGACCATAAGGATCTCCATCACCGGCCGCGGACAGGCGATTTCACGGCTTGCCGGGGCTAACTTGCTGTTCGCCCCTCACTCCGGGGACCTGTCCGGCGGCTCAGGCCGGACAGGTCCCGGCGGCGCTCAGCTGAAGGCCGACGCGCAGGTGGTAGCGGTGGCGTGGGCCGGGTCGAGGGCGTTGGCCGCCTCGTGGAAGGCGATCCGGTCCGACAGCCCGATCATCACGTGTTCCGAGAGGTCCACCCCGCACAGGTCCTGCAACAGCACGTTGTGGACGTCGGATCCGCTCAGGAACTGGGAGCGGTACGGCGTGACCACCTCGTCGTACTTGGTGGCGATGACCGTGTAGTGCACACCGGGCACGGTGTCGCCTCCCGCGTTGAGCTTGGTCAGGAAGGCGGATCCGGCGACCTGGTCGGCGAGCCCGGGTGTCGCCGCGGAGAGAAGGTCCTGCGCGCCGGGGAAGTACGGCAGCAGGTTGGTGAGTCCGTCCAGGGTGGTGCCGTGGTTGTCGGGCGCGATGCCGACGAGGGCGTTCACCTTGGCGGCGCCGCCGAGGAACTTGAGGTAGTAGCGGGGCATCATGCCGCCCTGGGAGTGGCCGACGATGTCGGCCTTGGCGGCGCCGGTCGCGGCGAGCACCTGGTCGACGAAGGCGGACAGTTGCTGCGCGGACTGGTCGATGGGGCCGAGTCCGTAGAAGAGCGGGACGCCCGGGAGCCGGCCGTAGTCGAGCGAGAAGACGCAGTAGCCGCGAGCCTCCAGGTAGGGGGCGAGGGCCAGCCAGTTGTCGACGGAGTTCGCGAAGGTCCCGTGGACCAGGACGACCGGGCGGGGGTGGGCGGCGGACGGCTTGCAGGAGTAGTCGTTCCAGCCGGTGCTGGGGGCGGCGGCCTCGGCGGTGGCGGCCGGGACGACGGCGACCGCGGTGGCCAGCAGCAGTGCGGACAGCGGTCTGAGCAGGCGTTTCCAGGGCAGCATCGGGTGATCTCCTTGCGGCTCGGGGAAGGAGCGATGACCTTGCGCCCTGTGATCCGGATCACGGGATGCTGTTCACTCGTCAAGTTACGAACGAGTAGGTGACAAGTGAAGTTACGCGTCAGTAAAAACTTCCGGTGGTAGCTGACCGCGCCCGCGATCCCTGGTAATGCCCTGAACGTATGCGACGACTCGTCACCAGACGGGTTTGACCGGCCCATAGGGCGCGATACGCAGCAACTGACGCTGGAGGGAACGGATTTCACGCTGCCCGAGCAGCTCGACCCACGGCCGCACGGCATCCGCCGCGGCCTCCTCGGCGGCCCGGGTACAGGCCCAGCCGTGCTCGGTGAGCACGATCAGCCGCGCCCGCGCGTCCTCGGGGTGCGGCCGCCGTTCGGCGTACCCCTTGCGCACGATCTCGTCGACGAGCTGACTGGCCGCCTGCTTGGTCACCCCGAGGTGCGCCGCCAGTTCGGTGACGGTCGCCCCGTGCGGGGCCAGGCGCGCGAAGGCGAAGCCGTGCGCGGGCCGCAGCCCCTCGAAGCCGCGCGCGACGACACCGTCATGGATGCGCTGCGTCAGCTCGCCCGCGACGGCGAGCAGGGCGGTGGACAGGGCCATGGCCTCGGAGTTCTGCACGGAGGCATTCAAACACCCTTGACGTGACGGTCAAGCGGCTTGACCATAGGGGGCATCGAAACAGTCAAGCAACTTGACCATCTGCCGCAAGGAGGCACCCATGCCCGTCGTCCGCTCCGACCGAGCCGTCATCCACGAGATGCACGGCGCCCGCTTCGTGGCGTACGCCAACCCCCTGAGCGGGAGCAAGGAGCTGTGCGCATGGCGGGGTGAGATCCCCGCGGGACACCGGGCCCCGGTCCACACCGTCACCCGGGAGGAGATCTTCCATCTGCTCAGCGGGGAGTTGCTGATCACGCTCGACGGTCACGCCGAGCGGGTCACCGCGGGCGACACGGTGATCGTCAACCCCGGCGCCACCCTGGGCGTGGAGAACCCCACGGACGAGGTCGCCGTCTCCTGGGTCACCACCTCCATCGGGCTGGAGGCGGAGCTCGAGGACGGCACGCGTATCACGCCCCCGTGGGCGAGTTGACGCCTACGCGGCCAGCGACCCCCGTATCACCGCCCGTGGCCCGAACTTCGCCCGGGCCCGGTCCGCGACCTCCTCGATGCGGCGGGCCTTGTCGTCCACCGGGTCGAAGGTGAGCTGGTGGGCCGCCTGCTCGGCGGAGCCCAGGTCCTCGGCGCGCAGGGCGATCGCGCGGACCCGGGCACGCTGCAGGCCGAGCGCCTCGTACATGCGGTACGCCTCGGCGGTGAGCGCCGCCGAGTGCGCGGTCGGCTCGGCGAGGGTGCGGGTGCGGGTCGTCGCGGAGCGGTCGGCGTAGCGCACGGTGAGGGTGAGCCTGCCGCACACCCGTTCCACGGCGCGCAGCCGGGCGCCCAGTTCCTCGGTGGCCGACAGCAGGGCGCGGCGGTGCCGGTCCGGGTCCAGCTCGTCGCGCTGGAAGGTGCGTTCGGTGGCCAGCGAGCGGGTGACGGCGTTGGGCACGACCCGGCCGCGGTCGATGCCGTGCGCCTTCTCGTGCAGTTCGCGGCCGGCCCGGGCGCCGACGAGCCGCTGCACCGTCGACAGGGGTGCGGCGGCGAGCCGGCCGATGGTGTCGAGACCGTACTCGCACAGGGTGCGGGCGGTCGCCCCGCCGATCCCGGGCAGCGCGCGGACCGGGCGGTCGGCCAGGAACTCCGTGACGGCGTCCGGGTCGCCGGGTACCACCCGGACCTCTCCCGGCGCCGCCTCCGCGAGGGCCATACGGGCCAGCATCGGCCCGGGACCGGCACCGATCGCGCAGTCGACCCCGTGGTGCGCGAGGGCCCGTACCCGGATCAGCCTGGCCAGTTCGACGGCGTCCCGCCCGAAGTACCGCTCCGCTCCCCCGAGGTCGGCGAGCGCCCGGTCGGGCGGCAGCGCCTCGACGACGGGCGTGAACTCCTCGAGGAGTCCGAGCAGCCCCGGCAGCGCCGCCTCGTACAGCTCGGGCAGCTGGAAACGTACGCAGAGGATGGTCATCCCGCACTCCCCGGACTCTGGTGCCACAGCTTCCTTCCGCCCGCCGGGCCCTCGCCCGCGGGACGCATGTCGGCCCAGGGGTTCATCTCGTACCCCGTGGACATCCGGATGCGCCGGCCCTTCGCCGCGTCACCGTCGCCGCCGTCCGACGGGAGCGGTGCGGGCTCCGCCAGTCGCGCCGCCACCTCGTCGAGGCCGCCCTCCGCGCGCAGTTCGACCAGCTCGGCGAGGTTCCAGGCGGCCGAGCCGACCACGCTGAGGCTGCGCGGTCCGCGCCGCTGCACCACCCCGCGCACCAGCAGCAGCCAGGAGTGGAAGACGGTGTGGGCGCAGGTGTCGTGGGAGTCGTCGAAGAAGGCCAGGTCGACCAGGCCCGTGCCGTCGTCGAGCGTGGTGAAGATGACCCGCTTGCCGGAGCGGATCGGCGGGGTCTGTGTGGCCGCCTTGGCGCCCGCGACCAGCACCGTCTCGCCGTGCCGGGCGTCGCGCAGCCGGCGCGCCGAGATCACGCCCAGCTCGTCGAGGAACGTGCGGTAGTCGTCCATCAGGTTGCGCGAGGCGTCCATGGAGAGCACGCCCAGCTCGGCGCTGAGCCGTTCCTCCGAGGTCAGGTCGGGCAACCCGGCCGGGGCGGTCCTGCGCCCGCCGGCCAGGGGGAGCTGACCGCCGCCCGCGCCCCGGGAGCCCCGGTGCAGCTCGGTCAGGTGCAGTTGCAGGTCGCGGCGGTTGGCGCCGAACGCGTCCAACGCGCCGACCTGGGCGAGCCGCTGGGCGAGGGGGCGGCTCGGCCGGGCCCGCTCCCAGAAGTCGAGCAGGGAGGCGTACGGCTGCCCGGTCTCGATCCGCTCGGCCTCGGCCTCGCTGATGCCGTGCACGTCGGACAGGGCGAGCCTCAGCCCCCAACGGCCGCTGGAATCAGATGATTCAGACATCAGTTCGATACGATGTGCGACGCCCGACTTGTTCACGTCCAGCGGCAGGATCGGCACCCCCCGGCGCCGCGCGTCCGCCAGCAGCAGCCGCTTCGGATACATCCCGGGGTCGTGGGTGAGCAGCCCCGCGTAGAAGGCGGCCGGGTGATGGGCCTTCAGCCACGCCGACTGGTACGTCGGCACGGCGAAGGCGACCGCGTGCGCCTTGCAGAAGCCGTACGACCCGAAGGCCTCGACGATCTCCCAGGTCCGCTGAATCGTTTCCGCGTCGTATCCGTTCGCCGCCGCCCGCTGTGCGAACCACACCCGGATCCGCCCCTGCGCCTGAGGGTCGGACAGCCCGCGCCGCACCTGGTCCGCCTCGCCCCGCCCGCAGCCGGTCATGATGTCGACGATGTGGATGATCTGCTCGTGGAAGACGACGACGCCGTAGGTCTCCTTCAGCGGCCCCTCCAGGTCCGGGTGCGGGTAACGGACGGGTGCCCGCCCGTGCCGTGCCTCGATGAACGGCCGCACCATGTCGGCCGCGACCGGCCCCGGCCGGAAGAGGGAGATGTCGACGACCAGGTCGTGGAAGCCGGCCGGCTGCAGCCGTCCGACCAGGTCCCGCTGGCCCGGAGACTCGATCTGGAAACAGCCCAGCGTCTCGGTGGAGCGGATGAGCCGGTACGTCGCCGGGTCGCCCGGCGCGAGGGAGTCCAGGTCGATCCGCTTCCCCGTCACCCGCTTCACCTCCGCGACGGCGTGCGCCATCGCGGACTGCATCCGCACCCCGAGCACGTCGAGCTTGAGCAGCCCCAGCTCCTCCACGTCGTCCTTGTCGAACTGCGACATGGGGAAGCCCTCGCCGCTGGTCGGCATGACCGGCGTACGGGACAGGAGGGAGGCGTCGGAGAGCAGGACCCCGCACGGGTGCATGGCGACCCCGCGCGGAAGGGCGTCCAGCGCCTCGACCAGCTCCCACAGTCTGCCGTAACGCTCCTTCTCCCCCGCGAGCCGCCTCAGCTCGGGCAGTTCCTCGAGCGCCGCGCGGGCGTCGCGGGCGCGGATGTGCGGGAAGGACTTGGCGATGCGGTCGATCTCGGCCGGGTCCATGGACAGGGCGGCGCCCACGTCGCGGATGGCGTGCCGCACGCGGTACGTCTCCGGCATCGCGACCGTGGCGACCCGCTCGGTGCCGAACCGGTCGATGATCGCCCGGTAGACCTCGAGCCGGCGCGCGGACTCCACGTCGATGTCGATGTCGGGCAGGGCGATGCGCCGCTTGGACAGGAAGCGCTCCATCAGCAGCCCGTGCTCGACGGGATCGGCGTGCGCGATGCCGAGGAGGTGGTTGACCAGGGAGCCCGCGCCGGAGCCCCGCGCGGCGACCCGGATGCCCATCGTCCGTACGTCGTCCACGACCTGGGCGACGGTGAGGAAGTAGGAGGCGAAGCCGTGGTGGGCGATGATGTCCAGTTCCTCGTGCATCCGCTCCCAGTAGTCCCGGCGGCCGGCGTAGCCGCGCAGCACCATGCCCGCCGCGGCCCGGGAGGCGAGCGTGCGCTGGGCGGTGCGGCGGCCGGCGCCGACGAGGTGCGGCTCGGGGAAGTGGACGGTGCCGATGCCGAGGTCGTCCTCGGGGTCGACCAGGCACTCGGCGGCGGTGGCCCGGGTCTGCTCCAGCAGGCGGTGGGCGGTGTCGCGACGGAAGCCGGCGGCCTCCACCACCCGCTCGGCGATCTCGGACATGGCGCCCGCGTCCTTCAGCCAGGCCTCGCCGGAGTCCAGTTCCTTGGTGGGGTCGATGGGGACCAGGCGGCGCGCGGCGTCCAGGACGTCGGCGACCGGGCCGAGGCCGGGGTCGGCGTAGCGGACGGCGTTGCCGAGCACGGGCCGGACGCCCTGCTCGGCGGCGAAGCCGACGGTGCGGGCGGCCAGGCGCAGCGAGCCGGGGCCGGTGCCGGTGCGGCCGTGCCAGACGGCCGCCAGGCGAAGGGCGTCGCCGTAGACGTCCCTCCAGGGTGCGAGCAGCTTGGCCGCGCGGTCGGGGCGGCCGGCGGCGAGGGCGCGGCCCACGTCGGAGTCGGGGCCGAGCAGGACGGTCAGGCCGTCGGCGTGGTTGTCGGCCCAGGACAGCAGCGGGGTGCCCTCGTGCGCATGGGCGGCGGAGACGAGGCGGCACAGGTCGGCCCAGCCGCGGGCGCCGTCCCGGGCGAGGAAGACCGCGCGGGGTGTCGACTCGTCGATGAAGGCACCGCCGCGCACGGGGGCCCGGCGCCTCTCGCGTCGTATGGGCTCGTACTCCGCCACCGCCAGGTCCGCCCCGAACAGCGGCCGGACCCCCGCCGCCGCGCAGGCCTTGGCGAACCGGACCGTGCCCGCGAGGGTGTCCCGGTCGGTGAGCGCCAGGGCGTCCATGCCCAGCTCACCGGCGCGCTCGGCCAGCCGCTCCGGGTGCGAGGCGCCGTACCGCAGGGAGAATCCGGAGGCGGTGTGCAGATGCGTGAAACCCGGCACACGCACCTCCCGTACCCGTGAGCCACCCACACGGCTCTCGAACGTCCGTTCCCATCTTCCCCACCCCCACCATAGACCAATTTTCGAACTCCCGTACGACACCCCTTCCCCCGCGCGTCACCTGCGCAAACACGGCAAATCCCGCATACGGGAGCCCCGCTCCAGAGGTGCCCGGTGAGGCCGTGTTCGGTGCCGCCGGACAGGAACCGGCGAAAAACAGCCCCCGAACACAGCGACCGGTCAGGGGAGCCGTTCCCGGGCCGGCGCCGATGTGTACGTTGGCCGGTGATCAACGCCGCGCTTCGAGGCGCCTGCAACGGCTGGGGGAAACGAACACATGGCACGCGTCGCCGTCATCACCGCGCCCAACATCGGGTATCGCAACACCGGAATGCTGACCGTCGACCTGGCTTTCGAGTCCCTGCGACGGCGCATGGACACCGAGATCGACACGACCTGGTACACCCTTCACCCACCGGAGACCGTGCCGCTGCGCGCGTGCGCACAAGGCACCGATGTCCCGTTCCGCTTCCGTTCGCTGATCGAGCACCTCGACGCGCTCCGCGACCACGACGCGGTCGTCTTCTGGGGCGATTTCCTCCACGCACGGCACTATCTGGCCCAGGACGCGACGAACCGCCTGCTCGACTTCGGCCTCGCCGAGGACCGCGCCACCGCCCGGGCCCTGCTGAACCGGACCCTGCTGCTCGAGGACCAGCCGGACGACCTCCTCGCACGGACCCTCAGCTACGGGGGAACGGTCCTGCACAACACGCAGTCCGACCACGAGGACAAGGAGTACGGTCCGCTGTTCTCCCGCCTGATGACGCGAAGTCACCGGGTCTGGATGCGCGACCCGCTGTCCGCGGCCAAGATCGCGCACCTCCGCGGGGATCGCACGACCGAATACTTCGGTTCCGACGCGGCGCTTCTGTCCCGCCCGGGCGACCTCGACCACCTGCCGGTCACGCCCTGGTCCCAGGAGGTCCCGGACGGTGGTGCGATCGGCGTGTTCCTCGGCGCCCGTACCACGATCCCCGCCTGGCTGCCCGCCTTCTGTCAGGGCCTTTCCGAGCGCCTCGGAGTCCCGCTCGAATGGCTGCCCTGGTTCGACCGGGACGTTCCTCCCCCCGTCGGCCACATCGCGACACGCCCGGGCGGCCACACCCTCGGCGACCTGGTGAGGGTTCTGCCCCGCTATCGGCTGGTCATCACCGACACCTACCACCTGTGTGTCAACGCCTGGGGGGCCGGCACCCCGGCGGTGTGCGTCGGCGCCCCGGAACCGGCTCCGACGACCGACGACGACTATCTGACGCTGAGCGACGTGAAGAAGCACGTGTTCCACATGGCCTACGACGCGGCGGACTTCTACCTCTCCACCCTCCCCGACACCCGGGAAGCCCACGAGCGCCGCGCCGACCGGCTCGTACACCTCGTGGAAGGCGGCGGAGCCGATGCCGTCGCCGCGCGGATACGCCAGCACGCCGACCGTTCGGAGGCCGCCTTCAGCGGGACACTCGCCTCGTTGCTCGGCACCGCCCATCGCTGACGCCGGCGCTCCCCCGTGCGAACGCCCCCGGCTCCCGCCGCGAACGCCGTGCAGGGTTATCCCTGCACGACCGAAGAGGTCTAGTCCTGTCCGGATTCCGCCCCCTCGGGGTCCGAAATCAAGCCAGGGGCGAGGGGCGGGCGTTGCTCCGGTACCGGCGGCTCGGCCACCTGGGGGGCGCTCGCCACCGGCTGCTGTGCCCGCTCCAGGAACCGCAGCAGTTCCACCGGGAAGGGCAGGACCAGCGTGGAGTTCTTCTCGGCGGCGACCGCCACCACCGTCTGCAGCAGCCGCAGTTGCAGCGCGGCGGGCGTCTCGGCCATCTGCTGTGCCGCCTCCGCCAGCTTCTTCGACGCCTGGAGTTCCGCGTCGGCGTTGATGACGCGGGCCCGGCGCTCCCGGTCGGCCTCGGCCTGACGGGCCATGGACCGTTTCATGGTCTCCGGGAGCGACACGTCCTTGATCTCGACGCGGTCGATGGTGACGCCCCACTCCACGGCCGGGCTGTCGATCATCAGCTCCAGCCCCTGGTTGAGCTTCTCCCGGTTGGAGAGCAGGTCGTCCAGCTCACTCTTGCCGATGATGGACCGCAGCGAGGTCTGCGCCATCTGCGAGACGGCGAACCGGTAGTCCTCGACCCGGACGATCGCCTCGGCCGGGGAGGTCACCCGGAAGTAGACGACGGCGTCCACGCGGACCGTGACGTTGTCCCGGGTGATGCCCTCCTGCGCGGGCACCGGCATCGTCACGATCTGCATGTTGACCCTGCGGAGCCGGTCGACGAACGGCACGACCAGCGTCAGCCCGGGTCCCCGCACCTCGGGCCTGAGCCGCCCCAGGCGGAACACCACTCCCCGCTCGTACTGCTTGACGACCCGGGCCGCCGCCATCGCGTAGACGGCCCCGGCGGACACGAGCGCCGCCCCCGCCGCCACCAGCTCCTCGACCATGCCGGCCCCCAGGGTCCGAAGTGGGCGCATCAGGTGGTGCCTGCCTCGACGGTAAACCCGTGACGCGACACGTGGCGAGCCCCCGCACGCGGGTCCTTCCGTTCTAGTGGTCGTCGCAACACCCCAGTTCAGGGGATGCGATGGACTTCGAGATCCGGAAGAGCCGCAAGGAGCAAGGGCCCCGCAA